>DASXGT010000042.1:0-42910 GCA_036488895.1 Bryobacteraceae bacterium
GAAAAAAGGGGGCTGCATCCATACGGTATCACCACCCTTGCCAAAAAGTTGTAAGAGAATCTGCCGACGGGTTTCCCGCTCCGATTCGCGGGTTGCATTCAGAGCTTGGCAAAGGTCGCGTGCCCGATCACGGTCCCGGACCAGGTCAGGATCTAGAGCATCGTAAAGCTCGCCCGCAATCATTTTGTCTCGTTCCGTGCGCAATCCTTTTCTCCTTTTCTCCAGCGTGGTGATTTTCTTCCACAACAAGAATACAAGGGGCGAAGTAAGTCGTCTGTATGCATCCGTTTGGGATGCAGGATAGACCGGCTTCTCGGAAAGGTGGAAAAACAATCGCGGGCGCGCGCCCATCACCGCGATTGAACCACATTGGGCAACTGGCCGTCTAACGCCGTTGCTAAGATATGGCTGGTCGCAGTGTTTAGCCAACTCGCTCAGTGCTTGGCAAGTGGGGCTTCAGGAAAAGCGATTCTCAGGCAAGGCTTGGCCGCATCAAATGACGACAATCTGTTTCTCAGTCCCCGGCTGGCGACCGTCTAATCTGAGAGTTCCTAAATCGTTGGTGAAAGTCAGGGCCATTGCGGATGCGGCATGAGGCTTGCAGCGGTTAGTCAGAGATAGAATTCAAGGCAGTGAGCGCGAAGAGAAACGGAAGCGGAGGGTTATTCAGTGGTGGCCGGGGCGAAGGTGCCCGCGGCACACAGCGATGATGGGTACGAGGAGACGCTCTGCGGGCTCCGGGGCGTATTGACCTTGATTGTGATGGACCGCCGAATAGATTCGCGTCGCCGGGTAACGGAGAATTTCTTCTCCATCAATAGGCCGCGCCCCAATTCGCCCGTTTGAAACTCACAATTAAACCCAGCTGTTCCGGATGCGCCAGAAGTCGCGGCGCAACAGGCGCACCGGACTCTTCACTGATTTGGCGGGGCCATGACCCGTGGCGCCTCCAAATGGGTTTGGTGGAACGAGTGCGTCACAAGGCGGAGTCGTCGGGAGCCATAGACTGATGGACGGTTCCGTCATTTTATTGGGTGGAAGTTGTCCATCTGTCCTCAGGACCTCATAGTTCAATGAGTAGACGTTGCGCCAATAATCCACCGTGACCTTGGCGGCATTGAACCCCATGGTGGTCGAGATCGGAGTGCTGTCAGCCCGGTTTGGATCGTAGACGTCGAGACGGTAGATCGAGTTGCTGTAGGACAACACGTAGATGTAGCCGCTGAATTCTGCGGCGATGTCTAGATATCGCGTTCCAGGACCGCCGGTGGCGTTCAGTACCAGGAAGTATTTTTGCGGCTGTTTGGAGAAAAGAGGCACCGGATTGGCTGAGGCATCCAACGCATGGATGCGGTTGTTTCCCTGTTCCACGACCAAAATTACGCCCTCCGAGGTAATTGTCGCGGCTGTTGGAGAATGGAACAGACCAGGACGGTCACCCTGGCCGCCGTGCAGGGTGGCCTGTAAGCTGACGGCTGCATCGGCATCGCTGAGAGCCGCTGCCGGGATCTTTAAAGATTCCAAGCGGCTGGTCCCCGTATTAATAGTGATAATAGTCCCGCCCGGATGGATCAGGATGTCGTCGGGCGGCAGGTTAAATTTGCCCCAGGACTCGCCGCTTCGTGGATCGGCGAATGGTGGATTATTTTTTAGCTGTACCTGCCGCAGCATATTAATGTTATTCGTGGTGTCAAGGTAATAATTGACATCTACCCTGCCCAGTGGATCGTAAGCCATGAGCGCAGCGCCCTGCAAAGAGCACGGAATCGTTGCATAGCCATTCTGTGCGTTACCGTTGGAGCCGTTTACACCCGGGATGTTCGCCAGTTGATCCAGTTGGCCCACGCCTCCCGGATTGCAGGCATTTTCGTTATAGGATTGCCAGACATAACCTACATAGTCGAGGGAATTGTTGTAAGTGATTTCCCGATAACTACATATGTTTCCGGGCATCGGCTGACATGCCGATGAGTTCACGGGTGGCAGCGGAGCCGGAGCACAGGCCCAAATATGATTGCCTTGCGCATCGATCGTAGTTTTCAGGTCATGTTGATACGTGACGCCTTGCACGGGCAGTCGCTTTTCTTTGATAGTAATTCCAGGAATTGCGGAGCTATCCGTAGGCGGCGAATTGGCAATGGCGCCAGTTGTGCCGTGCCCCACCTGCGTTCCGTCCGATTCGTAAACGGCGGCGGTCAAAGTCACATTACCGCCCAGCGGTACACCGGTAAATTGGAGGTTGATCTTATCTGTCGGTTTGCTATGGTCAATCGTTCCCTGCTGCACGTGCGGGGTTCCATTGTCGAAGATAGCGGTGACTCTATAAGAGGCCGCGGACGCCGGGAAACCCGCGTGGTCACTGGGATCCGGGCTCACGCTGAATTGCAGATCATAGGTGGCAACCAGATCATACTCGTAGGTCCAAGGGGAGAGAATGACCTCGCATGCTGTCTCGTCAATTTCAGCAATGGCGACCAGAGCGCCGAAGGCTTGTAATATGGCGCCAATCAATGGAATATTGTCGGTGATTTCGGCCAAAACAAAATATTTACCGAAAGCCTCCAAAAACGGTTTTAACGGACCGCCGGGAGCGACAATCCCGCGAACCACCGCTCTCCAGAAGATCGTTCCAATCTGAGCTACGGTGAAGTCCTCGACGTCCGTAAACAATGTCTGCACGACTAAAGTGCCGAACGGGATGATGACTGCCTTTACGATGACATCTAACTCCGCGGCAACACCCAAGGCCATCAAAAAGGCCGGCAGACTCAGATTGAAGATCGATGTCATCATGACGCCGAGCAACTCTGTATCCGGGTACGTATGCGAACCGAACCCCAATCCGCTCGCCAAAATCTTCGCGCGGGATGCCGTAGCCGGGAAAGTAAATTGAACGGTATTGCCTGACGGCTGCGTGGGAATACCAAAAATAGTGAACTCCGGGGTGAGAAAACCGAGGCAGAGCTCATTGTTCTTTGTGTTGAAAAAGGGATCGCTGCCGATGTCGGGGAAATCGGAGGCAGGGAGGACCTTTTGATCGGAATCGAAAAATTGGATGAAAAGTCCTAGCCAGCGCAGATACCAATTCTTGTATTGGAGGTTGATCTGATAGCCGTTGCTCGAATTAGTGGTGTTGAGTACAACGCTATAGCCGTTGTAATTGGGCGTAACATTCGAAAGCGTGAACTTTGCGTTGGCCGCATTGGCATCGGGTGCTGTTGCGTCCTGAGAGATGCTGGTCACGCCATCGTTGCGGCACCAGATCGTGCCGGTTAAGTCGCCGGTCGATAAACTGCCGCGATCAGGAGTGACGTCCACGCCCAGGGTTGTGTCGTTTTTCACCCCATTCGACGCCACAGTCATAACATCGCTGATGTAAGGCACATTAATGGCGGGCTGCCACTTGGTGTCGTAAAGAATCAAGCCTTTGTTCTGGCCGGTCGTGGCTTTGATCGGCGTCTTCTGGTCATCCTCGGTGTACGGAACCAACGTTGCCCAGCCGGTCTTATTGTCATCCAGGGTGAGGGATTGGGCGGGAACAGCGGGCCCGGCCAACCCGAGCACTTGGGCCAGAGTGCTGGTGGAATCTGAGGTTTGGATGTGGTTGGTTTGGATATGGGCGGCGGAATTCGGGTCAGCGGATAACAGTTCGGGATGGAGATTCGCCAGCGTAGTTGCCCATTGGGTGGTGTCGATGACATCCTGCTCGTCCATCACATCCTGCAGTGTCGATGCAGGCGTAAGTCCATACTTTTTGCGCTTGGCGGATAGCGCCAGCGGCTGCCCGGGCTGCAGTTTTTTTCGCGCCTGTTCAAAGGCGTAGGCAAAGGAGCTCTTTGGAGGGAGAAGATACATCGCCGAGAGCGCATACGTTCCGGTCGAGGTGTCAGGATCCTTCATCAGATAGCTGAACTGTACAGCCGCTGGCAGCTGAATACTTTCGATGACATGGGTGAGAGCGGTATCCGGCAGCATGCGGATGACGCTGTTTTCCAGGCGCGCCCGTAGCAGCGCTGGATGAGAACCGTTACAAGGCTGCAATTGGTGGCGTTGTTTACCGGCAACGAAGTAGTACCTGTGTCCTTGATGGTTCTCGTGGGAAAGATCGAAAAACAGCGTCCGCGTCTCAGTGGAAACAGGAGCGGATTGTCCTGAAGAGAGAAGCGGTGTGAGAGACAGCAAGGCGCCGCCGGAAGTAGTCTTCAGGAACTGCCGCCGGGAGTTCATGCACGCCTGCGCAGTTTGCTTACAAGCGGAAGGGACCGCTTTGCGCTTCGACGAAGTGTAGGACAAGGATTTTCTCCGTGAATATGGAATTGTACTCGGAACTTAAGGAATTTGGCTGTGGCTCCACGGAAAATCCGCGCTACACTTCGGAACGCCATTGGCCGGAGCCTTTGTATAGGTTGCGTCATGTCGATAGGAGGCGTACGCGCTGATGTCTACAGCGCTCTTCCAGCTCGCATTACTTCCATCCGGATTAGCCGGGCCGCATCCGCCAGGATGCTCTAGGTGGTCAGGGCACGTCGTCGTAGAATCCGTCGGAGGCACGGTCGTCGGATTGTTGTAGACCATCTGTACGCAGACCGGCTGCCCGGGAGGCGAGTTCCAATAGCCCGGGAAGGTGGTGTGTGTCCCGCCGAGCTGAAAAAAGATAGTGTTTCCGTTGGGCCGGAAATCCAGATAGGCGTCCTGGAAAGAAATACTGCCTGTCAGATTAATGCCCGCTAGATTGGCTCCTTGTAGAAACGCTTGCTCGAAGCCTGAATCCTGTCCGGATTCGCCGGGCGCGACGCTAGCGCCATTGAAATTAGCACCGGCCAGGACCGCCCCTTTGAAGAAGACTCCATGTACTGTCGCCTTGGTAAAATCTACGCCAAAGAGATATGCGTCGCCGAATTGGGTGTTCTCCATCACCGTCCCCGCCACCGTGGCGCAATCCTTGGTGAAGCCTTTTGTGTCGGGTGTGCATACGCCTGTTCCCACCGGCGAGATGCTGTAAAAGCTTACCGAGCCAAAATCCGCGTCGCTGAGTCTTGCCTGCGATAAATTGACGTTGCGCATAAACGCTCCATTAAGATCCGCGACGCTCGCATTGGGTACTCCGGGTGGCTTGGTCAGGTAGACACCGCCCATATTGGCGCCATCGAGATTTGCCCCGTTTAGCTTCGCGCCGTAAAGCTTGGCGTTCTGTAGATTGGCGCCTTGCAGGCTTGCCTGGCTGAACACGGCTTGGGTGAGGTCTGCCCCAGTGAAAATGGCTCCGTCCAGTACTCCGTTCTGAAAATTGACCAATGGCATCTTGGCATTGGTGAAATCCAGTTTGGTCATCTGCGACAGGCAGGCACTGACGTTGGCGCCAGTTAAGTCGAGATATTGCCACTCATTCATAAATTCGCAGCTCATGGTGGCGCCCCGGAAGGAGGTTCGACAGACATTACTGCCGCGCTTGACATTCAACGGAAGCTCGCCGAAGAGAGCGTTTCCGCCGCCAGTCGTCAGATCGGTCTCGGAAAAATCGGCACAATTCAGCGAGGCTCCGGTGAGATCGGTCGGCCCTTCAAACCGGGCGTGTATGAAGCAAGCACTATCCAGCTTGGCGAACAGGAAATTCGGACTGGCGAGTGGGTTGGCCGGGTCTGCTTGAAAGGTGGCTCCAGTGAAATTGGCGCCGGTCAGGTCCGCACCGGTAAAGAACGGCGCTATCAGAGTGGCATTGGAAAAATCCGCATTTTGCAAATTCTGGTGAGCAAAATTTGGATTCTTGAGTGTTTGATCTTTAAAACTCTTGCCAACGCCGGGGAGGGGGCTCACGGGGCAGTTGAAATTTTGAGCTTGCAAAGCGCAGGTGAACAGGCTGAGGACGACGCACCAGAGCGCGGCGCTCCGCACGTCACGAAGGCAGAGTAGTAACCTAGCGCTCATTGCTTTTCCTGGTTATTCGGTTTGACTTGGGCTGCGGGTTCTCGGCACTCGATAAGGAGTGTTTGCCGGGACCTGTGGAGGTGGCGCCGCCGCTGCTGGGCTCGCCGACGGACACGTGGGTATAAGCCCCCAGAATTCCCGATGCGCCAGGGTGTCCGGTGTCTGCGGGTGCGGCTGCGCCATTGCCACCGCCCGGATCTCCCCGCGCGCCGCCCGGGCCGGGTTGCGGCATGTAATACTCCCAAGCGGGAGGCGGTGGTGCGCCACTGTAATCAACAGCAGCCAGCGAATACGAGGGACCACCGTTGCCGCCCGCTCCAGCGCTTCCCGCGCCACCAGTTCCACCGTAGTTGCCTGGGCCGCCCGCCCCGGGTGCTGTGCCTTGGCAACGGCCACGCCAGCCATAGATCATGCGCCAGTGTCCAGCGTATCCTTGACCGGGTTCTCCGCCCGCGGTACCAGGTCCGCCGTCGCCGCCGCGGCCACCGTTCCCGCCGGGCCCTGGAACGATGACGTTGGTACCGGAATTCGTTAGCGTGGAAGCGCGAAACACGATGGGAAAGGACGCGCCGCCCTGGGTGCCGCCGGTTCCGCCGAGTCCGCCACAGCCACCGGAGCCGCCACCACCACCGGCTTGACCTTCATAGTCGGTGTGACCCGCATCTTCATATATTGCGGCGAAGCCTCCGGCGCCGCCGCCGCCGCCACCGCCGCCTGGTAAGCCCCAGCCGCCGCTTCCACCTGCCGCCGCGGGAGCCCATACCAAACTCGAGTTGAAGTACCCAATGATGTCGCTAGCGGCCGCTCCGCTGGTCGCGCTTGGGGCCCCGGAACCGCCGATGTCACCGCGGTTTCCGTTTGGTGTTGGGGTCGCGCCCATGACTCCGCCTACGCAGTCGCAGCCTGCTTGGCCCGTCCCGCCACCCTTTCCTCCTTGGGCCGCGCCTGCATCCGCGCCTTTCTGGGCAGGGGCGCTGTTGACCGGGTTGCAGTAGCTCTCGCCGATACTCCCCGAACTGTCCACCACGTTGACCGGCCCGCCGGTACCGCCGGCTCCGGACGTCTCATGTCCAGGGTCGGCGCAGGCAAGCGCAGGGCCGCCGGTTCCGCCCATGCCGTCCTGGTGCATCGCGTTATTTCCCGGCTTGCCAGGGCTTCCTGCCGCTCCATGATTCCCCGGAGCGCCATTGCCTCCGGCTGCGCTGACAATGACGGTTTGGTCAAGTGTGAGGTTCGAACCATCCACCGTGAGAGCTACGCTGGCGGTACCCGGAGGAAGCGGATTTGTATTGGCCAGGATGGTGAATCCGCTGACCTGGACGGGGGCTCCATTGGACGCGACGAATAAAGTAGGCCCTCGCAGAATTGTTCGATAACGGGTCAGCGGGGCGCCCCCCAGAGAGCAACTGCCAAATAACTGGACTGGCCCCGTAATGTGAACGGACGCGGGTGGTGAATACAACCCATGGCTGGCGACAATAATGCAGCTAGCGACACCCCGGCAGCGATCCACGGCCTGCTGCAGCGTCTGGCAAGGGGTTGTTTCAGAAGAACCGCAGGCGGAATTATCCGTTCCGGCCGGCGACAGGTAAATAAAGGTTCCCGCGGTAGGAAGTTTCGCGGGACACACGGCGGCTTGCATCTGCAAGGCTCCAATGATTGCTGCCAGGGCGGCGAAGCGCCCAAAACTGGAAGTCGCACGTCGAGCCGCCCAAGCGGGAGCCTCGATGTGGTCATCATCACCCGCGGAACGCAGCGGCCATGACCGGGGCCATTCAACATTCATCCCGAACACCCTCCGACTCTCTGAACCGACCGCGCCCTCCGCGCCGGGTCCTACACTATTACCTGCAACTAAAAACTTGCCTCTGCCTAATGGATAAGTGTAATAGAAACTTTAGGTAAACAGTGTAATTATTACTACGTTTGCAAGGGGCATTCATTTCTTCTAGCTTCGTATCTCTCCAGAGCCGTCGATTTCACCGGGCGGACCGTTGATTTTTTTGTTGACCGACCGACGGGATGCAGCAGCCGTAAAGAGACTATTTCGAAGGGCCGTTGATCGAGCCTCGTGAGCAAATAAGAGCACAGCAAGACCGCGCGGCAATGTCAGACCACAGGGGCTACTACTGATTAAAAGCTGTTCGCGAAAGAGTGGCGCGCCAGCATGAACGCGAAACGTAGGTCGAGACAACGTCAATAAGATGGCCCTCAATAGGGTTGCTGTAAAGCAAGAGTTCCATATCGGGGCATATTAAGAGTATGCGATCACCTCTGGGTTGTGCGTGAAAAGTAGGGTTATCGTAGCTTGGCGCTTCGAGGACTGCGGCTGTCAGTGATATTCCTGCCCTCGCACAAACACTCGCTCGATCTCCAGGGTAGAACTGAGAATCAATAGATCTGCCCATTTTCCAACTTCGAGGCTGCCGGACTCATCCGCAATGCCGATTCGTTCTGCCGGAGTCAGACTCGCCATGCGAATTACCTCGGGAAGGCGAGCAGAGGTCTGACATGCCATCGTGCGCACCATCGCGTCCATACCCTTAACGGAACTCGCCAGCCCGTGCCCAGGCACGAACCCTACGTTTCCGTTGCTTTCAATCCACGGACCATCCTCTTCAGCACCGAATCGGTACTTTCCTGGCGGCATGTCCAGAGCTCGATTAGAATCGGTTACGAGAAGCAGCCGCGAAGCACCCTTCATCTGAAATGCGAATTCCAGCAGTTCGGGAGACAGGTGCTGGCCATCGGCAATGACTTCGGTGCTCATCTCGTCGTGAGCTAATACAAACTGCTCCATGCTCGCCTGCATGGGCGTACCAAACCGTGCGCGCAAAGAAGTCACTGAACTCATGGCGGACCAGAAATGGTCCACATGGCGAACGCCGGCATCGAATGCTCTTTTCATCTCGGCCCAACTGGCATTAGAATGTCCGCAAGTAACAAGGCATCCGTGTTTTCGCGCCGCTCGATAGAACGCTTCGGAACCGGGTAGTTCTGCTGCGCAGGTAGCCACGCGGATGATATTTAGCGAAAAGAAATAATCGTACTCGTCCGCAGTGGGATCGCGCCGGCCTTGCAGCGAATGGCAGCCTACCTTCTCCTCTGCAAAGTACGGGCCATAAAAATGGATGCCTCCGATATAGGCGCCGTCAGCGGCGGACCAGCGTTCGCGTACGCCGGAACACGCCTGAATCATGCGGCTTAGCTGGGCCGTTGAACCCGTCGTTGTTGTTGGAAAGATTGTTGTTGTGCCGTGCCGCAAATGGGCTCGGTTCGCCTTGCGGACAGCTTCCATGTTTCCGTCCATGTAGTCCGCGCCGGCGCCGCCATGTACATGAATATCAACGAATCCGGGAGATATATAGCCGGACTGAATATGCATCACGTCACCACCGTAAGAGGACGGCCTCCGCGTACTGATTGCGGCGATCTTGCCATTTTCTACCAGCAGAAACGCATCGTTAAGCACCGCATCTGGTGTGATTACACTGCCGTGCAGGCAAAAATTGCTGACCACATTGCTGAGTATAGAAGACGGAGATTCACTTCTCCGTTTGTTGATGAACTCACGGGTTTTGCTCGCAAATTGTCATCCTTAGATATGTAGGCATGTCGGAAACTCGGCCAGGTCGCCGAACTGGGCGACCTGAGATTCGGCCATAATCTGCAAAACCTGTCTAACCGCTGTGCGGCCGAACACACCTTCCGGTTATGGCTCCAGGAACGCGGCACCGCCGCTCAAATCGGCATGAGAAACCTGCTAGACTCAACTCGAATTTAAAGGGACACCCGTATGCATCACCGCCGCCGCACCGGCTTGATTGTTTTTTTCGCGGGAATACTCGTTGCACGGCAAGCACTCGCGCAATCGGATTATCGGCTGAGAGCAGATAGCACGCTAGTTGTTATTCCTGTTGGTGTCACGGACGCTTCAAACCATTTCGTGCTGAACCTCGGAAAAGATCGCTTTTCGGTATTCGAGGACGGAGTCAAACAACGGGTAACTCAATTTGCGGGCGAGGATGCACCTTTATCGATCGGCCTCCTCGTGGACGTGAGCGGCAGCATGGGAAGAAAACTTGCAATTTCGCAAAGCGCAGTCTCTGAGTTTCTTAAAACGATGAACCCGCAGGATGAGGAATTTCTGATCGAGTTCAGCGACCATGCTGAGCTTGCGATGGGCTTCACGCGCGATTCGAACGCGATTAAAAACAAGATGAATTCGCTACAGTCAGCGGGACTCACCGCGTTACTCGATGCCGTGCATCTTGGATTGGTGGAGATGAAAAACGCCAAGAACCCGCGCAAGGCGCTGCTCATTCTCTCGGATGGCGGCGATAACAACAGCCGCTACTCAGCTAGTGAAATAAAAGAGATCGTGCGCCAAGCCGACGTTCAAACCTACTGTATGGGAGTGTTCGAATCCGTGCTGTTCCCGGGCCTGACCACCGCCGAAGTCTCCGGTCCACGATTGCTGGCCGAAATTTCCGAACAGACCGGAGGCCGCCTATTTCCAGCCCGTTCCTTGAGCGCGCTGCCAAGCATCGCCAGAAGAATTGGGGTTGAACTTCGTAACGAATACATTCTTGCGTATTCGCCCTCGAACTCCACCCGGGATGGCACGTTTAGGAAGGTGGAAGTGAAGCTACAAGCTCCTGATGGCTTGTCAGGTCTAAAAGCTCGATGGAGATCCGGATATTACGCTCCCGCGCGATAACCTAACTAAGTCTTGCGCACACCAGGAGATTGTTTTAGAAATAATATTCTTATCGATGACCTACCGCGCCCACGTGTGGAACTGCCACATGTGGAGTTGCCAAGTGCGGAGCCACGGGCGGCGAGATCGGATGTGGCATGGCCGTGACGGTGGTGGGTCGCCCAATGTAGGTGCCGATCGGACGGTGCACGCCCGTAGCCGGCCAATGAGAAAGAACGCCCTGCGTTGGGGTGGGCCATCGGGTAGTCACTGGAGCCGGACGGGAAACAGTTCCCGCACCTCCGCGCCATTGCAAACCGCCGGGCCAATGACGGAGTGGCGGTAGGACCACAACGCTTGCAAAGGAAACAAAACCAGGATAGGGCGTTGGAACGTACGAATAAAACGGGTTAATGTTGCTCCCGTAGCTGGAATATCCGAGCGAGGGCAGCGCGTAGCTGGGTGAAGAATAAAGCGGCGGCACGGCAAACGTTCCAATACCGCCGGGATCCGCATTTTGAGCATCGTCTTCTTCAGCCGAGGCCAACTGGTTCTGGTTCGCGATCACATCGCTGCGATTGTGAGCCCAGTCATAGAATTCGTCCATCGCGCCATCGCCTAACTTGTTTGTCGTGAGCTCAAGTGCGAAGTAGTAGAGATGCGACGAGTCAACAGTCGTCGAAACTTCGTGATACGTGACTCTAGCCTCGCCGCTGTATACCTGCAGTTCGCCTACATCGGAGTCGATCCGGTAAACACCAGGTCTTGGAAAGCGAACTTCCGATCCTTCATGGAAGAGCACGACCGCATCACTGGGGCTCGCGTTGAGGTTATCAAGAATTGCAGCGCCTTCCGTCATGTTCAAGCGCGTATCGGTAAGAGAGTTCGATATCATTCGCAAGCAACTGTTCTCGTCGATGCGAAGATAAATACCGGGCGTGAGCAACAGTTCTGCTCTGCCTTTCTTAGTACAGATAGTGGACCCATTGTTCAGGCTGGGAAAAACGGCAGCCTTATGTTCGATCGGCTTGTTGTCCAGAGCCACCATGCCTTCGAAGTACTGAAGAACCCCGGAGGACGCGGACACGACGTCCTGAGCTATACTTTCGCCGCAAAATGCGAATAGGAGAGCGAAAGAGAAAAACACACTCCCGCACACATGGAACCTCTCAAAGATAGGATCTACGCGATGAGAGCACTTGTCAACGAAAATCGATGGTTCTTTTCGGGTCGACTCCAGCGGCTCGAACGCCTACTACATCTGATCAGCAAGCCGGATTAAGCGGGAATATTTGCCGCGCTCGCGAGTTCTTTCGTCACAGGTTGCGCAGCACTTGTTTCGGGTCGCAACCCATTTCTTGAGGAAACGCGAAAGGAAGTCAATGAAAGTTCTTCTTGCCTCTATTCCAGCGACGGGACACTTCAATCCGTTGCTTGTTGTCGCTCGCATTTTGAAAAAGACGGGACATGAATCAGTCATCTACACCAGCAAACTTTTTCGCGACAACACCGAAGCGGCCGAAGTCCCGTTCTTTCCTTTGCCGCAGGAGGCGGATCAAGCCGTGCTGGACAAGATAGCCTACTTTCTCAAGAGGAATCGGTACGGGCGAGCGGAAACTTGAACGCATTCCCGTTGCCGACCTAGCAGGATCTATATCCCTTATGCCCTTGCCTTTAAGACACAGCGCCGCCTTTAGAAGTGATGGGGCTAGTTAGGCGCACTATGGGAATAACTTCCCCCCGTGGCGCTAGCGATGTCGGCGTTAACGCAACTTTACCGATCATCATTGGGCTCATTTCCTGATCAGCAGACGGGGTCTGCATATCGATTGAATCGCCAAGCCGCATCTCATCGATCTGGATTGATCTTTGACCGGTAAAGCATTGTGTGAGTTCTTCCATCTCGGCAGAAGCATCGACGGCTTCCCACCGCGGTGGGCCAATTACAAATGCGAGGAAACGACGGAACGTTATCGCACTGTAGACAATGAAAGAGCAGACCATTGCAAACGTGGCAAAGATGATTGCGAAGAACATGAACATGGCTCCTCTGCGCCTTACCCAAGACGAATAAAATCGCCGCGAGTATTACGATTCTATGAATTGAGAACCAATAAATCGAGTCCTTGGCGTACGGTACGGGGAAGTACAAACCAAATACTCAGTTGGTGAAACTGCGGTACTACTTTGAAGTTTTCGCAGTCTGGCCGGCATCCAGACCGGCATTGAGACATTTGGCTAGGCCATCGTCACTAAGTCGAGTCTCGAAGCACCTGGCGAACGCAGGGTGCGGACATCGCGGATGGGCGGTTGGCCGAACAAGCGGCTGTATTCACGATTGAATTGACTGGCGCTTTCGTATCCAACCTCAAAGGCGACAGTCGCCGCGTCCACATCATCGGCCAGCATCCGGGCTCTGGCGGCCTGTAATCGAATTTGCTTCTGGTACTGAAGCGGACTCATTGTCGTGAGCGCGCGGAAGTGGTGGTGAAGAGTAGAGACCGCCATACCGGCGACTTGTGCCAGTTCTTCAACGCGAAGTGGTTTCGCATAGTTTGCCTTGATCCAGGCGATTGCTTTGGCCGTGCGTTGACTCTAATCCCCTAAAGTTGCGATTGCTCGTAACCGCGCCCCCTCCGGTCCACGCAGAATTCGGTACATGATCTCGCGTTCGATAAACCCGCTCAGGAACGGGATGTCCTCAGGGTTCGAAAGAAGGTCAAGCAGACGGCGCCACGCGCTGAGGAACTCCGCCGTGACCTGACCGGTGGACATTGCGGGAGTATCCGGCGGCATGTCTAGCATATGGAACTCCTCCCGGCTGAGGAACTCACGAACGATCGAGACGTCAAGCTTCAGGTTGACTGCAAGGCAAGGTTCTTGCTCGCTTGCTTCGACCACACGGGCAACCGTAGGCAAATCGACCGAGGTGAGCAGATACCTAGACGAATCGTAGGTCAGTGTCTCGCCGCCAATCTGTACCAGCTTCTCTGACGAGCCGATGTGCCGAGCAACCTTTGCGGCTAGGTCCGCGTTCAGTTCATGCGTCCGGTCCGATGCCACGGCGGCTCTGTTGCTGGTGTTATTCACTGCGAAATCTCGCCACGTCCCTATTCACAATAACCGCCAACTGCGGTAGGCGCACAACAGCGGAGATTCGATTCGGCAGGATTAGGCAACGATCCGGCAGGATCATGATACCGGTTCCAGCACGTTTCTTCTTAGCCTGGAAACAGAGGATACGCGAACGTCATGCAAAAACGCACACTCGGGAATAGTGATTTGGAAGTGTCAGCCCTTGGCTTCGGATGCATGGGGCTGAGCGCCAACTACGGGCCACCGGCGGAACGACAGGAGGGCATTAAGATCATTCGTGCCGCCGTCGAACATGGCGTCACGTTCTTTGACACGGCCGAGGCGTATGGTCCTTTCACGAACAAAGAGCTGGTGGGAGAAGCGCTTGCGCCTTTCGGCGATGACGTAGTGGTTGCCACGAAGTTTGGATTTGGCATCAACCCGGACGGCACTCGCTATGGTCTTGACAGCCGGCCCGGCCACATCCGGCAGGTCACGGACGCAGCGCTCAAGCGAATGAAGGTCGGAGCGATCGATCTTCTCTATCAACATCGCGTCGATCCCCAAGTGCCGATTAAAGAGGTGGCGGGAACCGTCAGAGAATTGATCGAGCACGGCAAAGTGAAGCACTTCGGCCTGTCGGAGGCGGGCGCTGAAACGATCCGGCGTGCACACGCAGTACAGCCGGTCACGGCCCTGCAGAGCGAGTATTCGCTCTGGACCCGCGACCCCGAACACAATGGCGTGCTTGCCGTGTGCGAGGAGTTGGGAATTGGTTTTGTGCCGTTCAGTCCTCTTGGCGCCGGATTTCTAACGGGGAAGATTGAGACGACCACGGAGTTTCACAGCACCGATTTCCGTAATATGTCTCCGCGCTTTACGCCTGAGGCCCGCGCGGCCAATCTGGCGCTGGTCGATCTGCTGAAGCGTATCGCCGAAAGAAAGCACGCCACGCCGGCGAAGACGGGCGCGAGGGGTTCCAAAACATCTTCCTACGCCGCCGCTTCCCGGTCTGCCTGATCGATCAGCCGCGGCGTGGCCGCGCGGCGCGCAGCCGGTCAACGTCACGGTAACGCCCGACGAGCAGCTCTGGTTGGGCATCTTCCGGCTCGGGCCTGGCCGAACTTTTATCCGGCGTGCAGTTCTCACGCGACCCAGAGGCGCTTAACCAGTCATCCGAAAGTCCATTTCGCAAAATGCGCCGTTTCTTCGCCTAAACTACTCTTCCTCGATCTTGCCTGCAATTTCCACCCGGTCCATTGCCAGAAATTGTTTCACATGCGGGTGCTCGCATTTTTCAAGCTCAGACACCGGGCCAAAGTAAATCGCCTCGCCTTTATAAAGGAATACAACCGTATCCGCTACCTTACGCATCAGGTCCAGGTCATGCGTCACCACGATCGAAGTCAGGCCCAACTGCTTTTTCAAGCGCAGCATCAAATTGCCTAAATCGTCAGACATGATCGGATCCACCATGGTGGTCGGCTCGTCATAAAGGATGCATTCGGGTTGCGCTGCCAAAGCCCGGGCAATCGCGACCGCTCGTTTGTACCCAGTGGAAAGATCGCTCGGAGCCAGGTCCCGTACATGCAGCAGGTCCACCATCTTCAGCAGGCCGTTGACGACATCCTCTTTATTTTGTTCATCATAGTCGTCGCGCAGCTCCAGCGAGAACAGAATATTTTCGCCCACGGTCAGCGAATCAAATAGCGCGCCGCTCTGAAACACCATCGTGACCCGTTTGCGAATTTTGCGCAATTCGGTTTCCGTCATGTTTGTGATGTCGGTATGCGACACCACAACTTGGCCGGAGTCCGGCTTCAGAAACCCCATAATATGGCCCAGCGTGACGGATTTACCTACACCGCTGCGCCCGATGATGGCAATCGTTTGGCCCACATCTACATGAAAACTAACGTTCTTCAGAATGGGCCGGTCGAAACTCTTGTTTACGTTATTAAATTCAATGTAGTGTAGCGGCTCGGTATTCGCGGTAACGTAGCTCGACATATTGTTAGCGGCCCTGCCAGGCGGCCCATTCGGCAGGCGTGTTGACATTGGCGATCACGTCCCCTACCGGCACTTCCACGGCCTCCAAGCTCGCCAGCAAATCCAGCAAGCGCAGACGGCCGCTATCCAGCGCTTTCCGCACAAAGGGCAAACACGCCGTACGATAGACCGCGCAAAGCGGATGGATTTTTCCGGCTGCGTCTTTCGCGGCAGCACAAAGCGCCCCGGTCTCTTGCGCGATGTCCAATAATTGCTTCAGCCAGCGTGCCTGCAAACTGGGCATGTCACAACCCACCACCAAATTCAAAGTATCGTCCGAACTGCTAGCCAGGGCAGTTTCCAACCCGGCTAAGGGCCCACCGCCGTCACGCAAATCCGGCAAGCATTTCAGGCGTAGATCCGCAAATGTCTCAGGGCGGCCAATCAGAATTACACTGTCCGCAACCTGCAATACAGTTTCCGCAATTTCCTCGACAAGGTAACGTGAACCTAGTAATAGGCGGGCTTTATCCCGGCCCATCCGCGAGCTTTGGCCGCCGGTCAGCACAAAACCCGCCGCTTTCATGCCCAAATAGTAGCACCCTCTTGCCCGTTTTCCAGGTATAATCAAGGGCACTAAAGCAAATAACTTGCGTGGGTGCAAGCTTATGGAGCGAACACGATTGTGACGCAGCCAATAACTCTGGGGATCTTTCCAGGAATTAGCGGTACGGTATCCGCCTCTTTTTCTGTCTTTTTTTTAAAACGGGAGGAGCGGCTAGCGTACGCTTTTTAGCCTCGCGTCTCCTGATTGCATGCTTTGTCTTCGAAGATACCTTCCCATCTCCGCAGCCGCCGCGCTGTACCTATCCGCCGTTTCCCTGAGCGGGCAGAGCACGGAGAACTCTCACGTGGCGGCGATTCGCTTTTGGTCCTTTGGCGACGTGACCCGCATCGCCGTGGAAACAGTAGGCGAATACAAACTGGCTTCCGACCAGATTGCGCATCCGGATAGAGTATATTTCGACCTGAACGGCCTGAGGCCGCCGAGTAGTACCCAACATGGCGTGCAAACGATCAATGTCGGCGACCCGCGCGTAAAGCAAATTCGCGTGGCCGAGGTTTCGCCCGGTAAAACACGGCTTGTCTTCGATTTGGAAGGGGGCCCAGTCGACGTAATTTCCTCTCAACTGGTCAACCCGGAGCGATTGATGATTGAGATCCGGCACAAAAGCGCTGGCCCGCCGTCAATCTCCACCCTCCGCAGCAGCACCGGTTCACAGCGCATTGATCTGGCGGCCGCCCCAGGCGATGTAGATAAAGACCCGGTCCTCAATAAAGAGATGCGGCCGGATAAGCCCGTAACGGCCACTTTACCCACTCCGCCCGCCGTCACGCCGGCTAACACCGTTCCTACCGCTACGGCCGTGCTGGCCAGTGTTCCAGACTCCGATGCCCCGGACGCACCGCCACCGGCCGATTCAACCAGGAAAACGCGCCCCAGTCCCAATGTCACGGGCGTCACCGCCGCAACGCACAAAGGCGCTGGTGATCCTTCTTTGGTGCGGGTCTTCGGCTTAAAGCTGGGCAGGGTAGTGATTGATCCCGGCCATGGCGGTAAAGATACCGGCACCATCGGACCAAACGGTTTGGCGGAGAAGGACTTGGTGCTCGACGTGGCGCTCCGGCTCGGCAAGCTCATTACGCAAAAATTAGGCGCGGAGGTGGTTTACACCCGCCACGATGACACCTTTATCCCGCTCGAAGAGCGTACCGCCATGGCAAACCACGAAAAGGCGGACCTGTTTATCTCCGTGCACGCGAACGCATCCTCGGAGCCTTCTGTGACGGGCGTTGAGACCTACTATTTCAACTTGAATTCGGATAAAAAGGGGCTGGAGCTGGCGATGCGGGAAAATGCTGCCTCCGGAGCCTCCATTTCCGACTTAAACGATCTTTTGCATCGCGCCGTGCTGCAAACCAAACTCGAAGAGAGCCGCGAGTTTGCCGAGAAAGTACAGCAATCGCTCTGCGCCAATTCGATCAAGATGAACGCCCGGGCGCGCAACCGCGGAGTCCGGCAAGCGCCGTTTGTAGTCTTGATTGGCGCCACCATGCCGTCCATTCTGGCCGAAGTTGGCTTCGTTTCGAATCCGCGCGATGAAAAGCTGATGAAACGCGGTGAACAGCGCCAAAAGATTGCAGACGCGTTATTTAAGGGCGTGACGCAATACGCCGCCTCCTTGAGTCATCTGCAGATTGCCCGCGCCCGGACAGATTAACCGTCGCTATCTTCACTCCGGGGGCGCAACCGGTTGGTTCCGCAAATGCCGCGTTTGCTCGACCGGATGAATGCAACTAGGTGCAGGATGTGCTCATCCGCCAATTCCCTCTCCATCTTCCGCAGCGCGTCCTGCCGCGGCAAACCCGACGCATAAAGCAGCCCAAAAGCCGCCTTCAGGCGTTTCATCTGATCGCGCGAAAAGCCGGCCCGTTTCAGCCCGACCGTATTCAGCCCCTTGGCCGCCACATTGAAATCGGAATACAGGAAATAGGGCGGAAGATCGCTGTTCACCCGCGTGTTGCCGCCAATCATGGCCAGCCGCCCCACCTTCGAATGCTGGTGGATGACCACGCCGCCGGAGATGAAAGCGCCGCTCTCAATTTCCACATAGCCCGCCACCAGCGCGGAACTCGCCACCACGATATTGTCGCCCAACATGCAGTTATGGGCGATGTGGCCAGCCGTCATGATGTAGTTTTCGTTGCCGATACGCGTTTCCGATTCCGGCTGCGTGCCGCGCGAAATGGTGAAATGCTCGCGGATCTTGTTGCGGTCGCCAATGCGCAGATAGCTGCGCTCCCCGCTAAACGCTTTGTCCAAAGGGTCGGTTCCCAGCACCGTTCCGGCCGATATTTCGTTGGCCTCGCCGAGGGTGGTCCAGCGCTTGACGTAAACGTAGGGTTCTAAACGGCAGCCGGGGCCGATGACCACATCGGACTCAATGACGCAGAAGTCGCCGACCTGGGCTCCCGGCCCAATCACCGCGCCGGGGTCCACCCGGGCAGTAGTCGCAATAGAAGCGGATGGGTCGATAGCCATCAATGCTAAGTATGGAGGATCATGGCTCTTACAGTTGCGCAATTAGCGGAGATCTGCGGCGGGGTGGCCGAAGGCGATGCCGCGCGTATCATTACGGGTGCGAACGCCCTGGAAAACGCCACGGCGGCGGATTTGTCTTTCGCGGGGAACCAGAAAGCCATGGAGCGGGCCACACACTCCCAAGCCGGATGCCTTCTGGTCTCGTCCGGCTTTCCGGCGCGGAGTGGTGACTCAAAAGCCGCCTGGGCGCTCATTCGCGTGCCGGAGCCTCGCGCGGCCTTCGTACGGGCGCTGCATGCCTTGTACCCGAAGAAAGCGACGGCAGCCGGCGTCCACCCCACTGCCGTGGTCGCCGCCGGCGCGGACGTGGCGGCCGATTGCTTGGTTGGACCGCATGTCTCTATCGGCGAAGGCGTCCGTATAGCCGGCGGTTGCTCCATCGGCGCCGGCTGCGTTATTGGCGACGGAGTGAGCATCGGCGCGGGGAGCATCCTGCATCCGAACGTCACCGTGTACCCAGGCGTGAAAATCGGCGCCAGGGCGATTTTGCATGCCGGCTGCGTCTTGGGGGCGGACGGTTTCGGCTTCACGCTGGCGGCTGACCATTACGAGAAGTTCCCGCAGGTAGGAACGGTGGAAATTGACGACGACGTCGAAATTGGAGCCAATTCCTGCGTGGATCGCGCCGCGCTGGGCGTTACCCGCATCGGCAAGGGAACCAAGCTCGACAACCTGGTGCACGTCGGCCACAATTGCCTGATCGGCCAGCACGTCGTAATCGCGGCCCAGACCGGCTTCTCGGGAAGCGTCGTGGTGGAGGATTACGCCACCATCGGCGGCCAAGTAGGAGTCGGGGAAAAGGCCACTATCCAGGCGCGCGCCATTGTCGGCGGCGGAAGTGGCATTCTGACTTCCGCTATAGTGCGCGCGGGCGAGCCTGTTTGGGGCATGCCCGCGCGACCATTACGAAAACATTTGAAGGGGTTAGCATATACGCAAAAAGTGCCTGGGCTCGAAAAACAAATCCACCAGCTCAAGCAGCAAATTGCGCGGATTGAAGTGGCCGGAAAGGAAAAAAGCTACGAACCAGGTAAATAAGCGGATGCGCCGATGGCGAGTTCCGGTTCCATGTCCGAAGCTCGTTCAAGAATGCGGTTTGCCTGGGCAACCATGGCGCGGATGCGTTCCAAATGCGCGGAACTTTTATCATCGGAGGCCGTGAGTTCCAGGTAATAAGCGAGAGCGTCGATTACGCCTAATGGTTGGCGCAATTCATGTATAAAGTCTTCTAAAGGCACAGGGATAGCACCTGCAAATTGGTGGCGGGAACTGGCGTTAATGTGCGCAAGAGAGACATCCTGCACACGCGAATTCAACTGAGGAACAGCTTTGATCATGCGACTCGAAATTAGTCTGCCGGAAAACTCTGAGGAAGCCTTCCAACGGTTCGATTGTGACTGTGATTTCGCTTCGAGTCAATAGCGCAAAACGACAAATCACCGATTCTTTCCCCCGCGCCCGTACTTGTTCGTTATGGTACGCGGGTATGCTATTCTCAGGACGTAAATCCGCAACGGCGGGCCTGTGGCGCAGTTGGGAGCGCGCTTCCATGGCATGGAAGAGGTCGACGGTTCGAACCCGTCCAGGTCCACCAACTTAACGTTCAGTCAGAACGCAATTCTCAACTTTCCTTAACAATAACAATCTGGGTGGGTAGAATTTGCCGGGAGGCGGGGTGTGGGGTGCGCTTTTTTGCAGCAAAAGCCTGCTTTTAATGCAGACCTTTGCTGCTCGGAGGAATGGCAGTTCACACATTTGACTGCGTGACTACCTGTTAGTGATTGATTGTACCCTAAGAAAGCGTCTACTAGAAGCAATATAAACTTTTTCCACTTTTCCCGATTTCAGTATAGGACTTTGGTTTTAATTTCGCAGGAATTTCCGATAGGCCCCGCTGTTGTACGAGGCCCAGGGTGTGAACCCGTGGTTTTCCGTATAAAGCCGGTAGGCGAGATCGATATTTGCTTTACAATCCAACAGATCGCGCAGATTGACGCCGCGCCTCTTCAGATGCACCGTGTTGATTTGAAAATAGCCCCAGTCGAGGGTGCCATCGGAATTGTAGTGATAAACCTCACACTTACCCTGTGGGTTTTCCGCCCGCTGTACGGCGAGAGCGACCCGGCAAGCGCTACCGAACTGTTCGCAGGCATACTGCTGGTAGGCGTTCAGCGGATGCACCTGGTCCAGGCGCGCCTTATGGGCGCTTTCGGTTCTCGACCGGCGCGCGATCATCAGGGGCGATTGCAAGTGAAAAATAACGGGCGATTGCAGGCTAAACGTATATTCGTCGTGAATTTTCAGGGTGGAATAGAGCCCCAGCCCGCCGGCCGCGACCGCCACCACGGCGATCGCAACGCCCAAACCGCTAGGGCCGAATCCATGCGCGACAGGAACACTAGAAGACATACGAGCACTATTCCCGGCGGCAGACCGTCTGCTGCCACTGGGAATCTGAATGGGCGACTTGAAGCGAACGAAAGCCATCCGGTTGCCAGTGTCTCAAACCCAGATCCGCAAATCCAGCATTCGCGGAGCTAGAGGAGCGTCGTATGGGAGCATCGGAGCATGGCAACTAGTCCGGCCCGGAAATTCCTTCGAGCGCCGCGCGCCTTGGACGAGAGCGCCAATGCAACCGGCCTCCGGGCGGTCGCCATCCTGGAATCGACGAAAGGCATTCTGGTGGTGGCGTTGGCGATTGCCATCATCGCGCTGCGCGGCCACCTTGAAGATTACACGGAAGATCTTCTCTATCACCTGCATATTGATTTTGACCGTCGTTTCGCCCATCTGATGTTGGATGCAGCATCCAAGCTAACTGGCACACGGATGTTGACAATAAGCCTGATTTCGTCGGCTTACGCGACCGTGCGCTTTATTGAAGCCTGGGGCCTCTGGCACCGGCGTGTTTGGGCGGAATGGTTTGCCCTGGTCTCGGGAACCATGTATTTGCCGTGGGAGATAGCGAACGTTGTGGAGCGCGCTACCTGGCTGCATGTGGGCCTGCTGGCCATCAACGTCGTGATTATTATTTACATGCTGGAAATGCGCATCCGGGCGCTGCGCGTGCGTATAAAAGCGCGCCACGAAGGCTTGGCGCGCCAGTAAAAATTCGCATTACTGAATCTTGGAAACAGTAGTTTCGGCCGCAGCTACTTCCGCAGCGGCCTTTATGCCGCTGGAAGACGGCAGCAGCAGCAATAAAACTCCGCACAAAATACCAGTACAATCAAACCGGATATCGCGCCATTCATAAGGAATGTGATAGCTGACCATTTCCACCCATTCCATTGTGAATGCAACACCCACCAACGCAACGCAGCCCGTCAATTTGGCGTAGATGCCGTTCACCATCCGGCAGGCCAGGACCGTGGCCACAAAAAACATGAAAAGATGCCCCGCGTTGTGCCATCGGCCGGTTGTCCCCAGATGAAATTTCACTTTCAGCGGCACCAGCGAAAGGCTGACGATCAGCAATACCCAAACCGTGAAGAGAATACGCGCGAACCTACCGGTCACTTGGCACCGTACTGAGACGCGGGTTGCGATCCGGGCTGGTACGCCGATTCCTTGGTCAAGCCGAAATAGCGCGAATAGAAACGCTGGTCCGGCAAAATATCGCGGTTGCTCTCGCGAAAACGAGCGCGCTCTTCCGGCATCGCCAGCGCGTCCCAATCGACACTCGAAACCGCGCTAAGAAACGGCGAATAGATGACACGTTTTGGGGTCCGCAGCGCATAGGCTCCCGCCCAGGCGCCCAGAAAAGCAACGGACGCATGGTTGGCGCCGCCGCTCCGGTAAAGGTCGCGGAGAAAACTCGCGCGCACCACGGCGAACTGCGAGGAAACCGCGCTCACCGAACGCTGCTTCTTCAATTGCGTGAAGAAGCCCGGGTCCACCACCGGACGGCCGCGGTCCGGGCAGCCGCAGTCACCCTCAAATCCGAGCACGCAGCCCGCCGATTGAATCACGCCGTTACTATCGCGAATAGGGCCTCCGATCATGACCGTATCCTGGTGGCGTTTCATCAGCGCCATCGCGTCTTGAAAATAATCCGGCCGGTCTATTTGCATATCGTCCGCCACCAGGCAAACTACGCCTTCTTGGCCGTTCAGACTTCGTTCCATGCTTTCCATAAGGGACGCGACGGAAGTCTGCGTGGATAGCGGTAAAGTGACAACCGGCCACGGCTGCGTTTGATCGGCGCGCGGCTGCAGCCACCAGTCCGCCGTGCGGTTCAACACGGGGCTGTATTCCACCGTACAATCTTGCGCTGCGCCGGTTGAATCCAAATACCGTTGCAGCACCACTTTTTGGGAATCATGAATATACGGCTTGCTGAGTGCGTCGTCCGCCGTCGATTCCGGATGCATGCGCCAGCTATAAACCACTTCCGGGATATGAACCGCGGAGTGGCCCGCTGCGAGGAAGCGCAGAAAAAGATCCCAATCAGGGCTGCCTTCCGTGCGCTTATCCGAATACGCGCCCAACTCCAATGCCAGTTTCCGGTCAATCACGCCCAAATGGGCAATGTAGGCGGAATTCAGCAACAATACCGGATCAAAGCTAGGCTTGAGGTAAGGCTGCACGGCTCGGTCACCAATCAATTTGTCTTCATCCGTATACAGTAATGGCGGGAAATTGGTTTCGTGAATCCACCAAGTTACCACTTGCAGGCAATCCGGATAAAGCCAATCATCGGAATCAACTGGCAGAATGTAGCGGCCGGTAGCGCGCTCCAAACAAAGGCGCATGCCGCCGATGATTCCGGTGTTTTCCCGCGAGGCGTGTACCTTCACCCAGGCATGCCGCTGCAATGTTTCAAAATACGCAAGCAGCTCCTTCTTTTGGACGCCGTTGCTGACCACCACCCATTCGGCGCCGCCGCTCTGGTTCTGCGCAATTATGCTTTCCGCCAAGGCGCGCAGGTAGTGGAGCGGGGTACCGTCCCAAACCGGCGTCACTACAGATAGCAGGCCCGGCTCAACCGCATGCTGGTATTTACGCCGCCGTTCCTGCAAATGGCCCTGTAGCCATTCGTTGTATTTGCGGGCATCCCAGAGCAGATATTTGGCCCTGGCCCGGCGGCGCAGGCGCGCTTGGACGCTGGCCGGCACCAAGCCGCCCAACAGCGCCCGGTCCTTTTTGAACAGGTGATATTCCAGCTTCAGCGCAATGGTGCGCGGAGTAAGCATCGCCTTTAGGTTACGCTGATGAGTAAAGCCTCTGGCGCCGCTGCGCCGAGACGCAGTTTTCATGATAGATAGCCGCTCTGTTGCAATCGCAATCGTCACCTACAACAGCAGCCGTTTTATCCGCCAATGCCTTCAATACGTGTTCGCGCAAGAGTATGATCGCCTGGAAGTAATCGTTATCGATAATGCTTCCAGCGACGGGACGCCCGGCATCTTGCGCGAAATGGAAGCGGCGCAGCAAACCAAGCGGCCTCTGCGCGTGGTTTATAACCGCGAGAACACTGGTTTCGCCGGGGGCCAAAATCAGGCCATCGCCTCGTCTAGCGCTGCCTGGGTGCTGACGCTAAACCCGGATGTCCGGCTGGGCCCGAGCTTCATCAGTACGCTAGTGGCCGCGGGCGAGGCTGATCCGGCGGCGGGCAGTATCTGCGGCAAGCTTCTAAGCATGGGAGCAGATTTCGAGCCGCCGGCGCGGCCGCTCTTTGATTCCACTGGCATTTTTTTTACCCCCAACCTGCGCCACCTCGATCGCGGCAGCCAGGAACTGGACCTCGGACAATACGAACAGTCCGAGTATGTCTTTGGCGCAACCGGCGCGGCATGTCTGTACCGGCGCGCCATGATTGAAGATATCTCGCTGGATGGCGAATTCTTCGACAACGATTTTTTTGCTTACCGCGAAGATGCCGATGTGGCCTGGCGGGCGCAATTGCTGAGCTGGAAGTGCCTCTATATCCCTTCGGCCGTCGCCCACCATGTCCGTTCCGTGCTGCCCTCCAACCGGGCCTCGCTGCCCGCGTTGATCAACATGCATTCCGTCAAAAATCGCTGGCTGCTGCGCATCAAAAATATGACGGCCGGTCTCTATCGCCGCCACTGGCTGGCGGTCACCTGGCGCGATTGCGTTGTCATCGGCGGCTGTCTCTTGCGGGAGTTTTCCTCCCTGCGGGCGTTTGTACTGCTTTTCCAAGCATGGCCGCGCGCTTGGCGAAAACGCCAGGCCATCATGCGCAAACGCCGCGCCCCGGACAGTTACATGGCGGCCTGGTTTTCCTTCCAACCCGTTAGTTTCCCCGCGAAGCCGGTCCGTGCGCAATCAGCCGCCAGAGAGAGTGTGACGCGCGGATAAGCGGTTTCGCCCCACGCCTTCTATTCATGCGTATTGCGCTGCTCGGCACCCGCGGCATACCGGCCAACTACGGTGGTTTTGAAACCTTTGCCGAAGAGATCTCAGTCCGGTTGGTGGAACGCGGTCATCAGGTCACCGTCTATTGCCGCGAGAAACACGCGTTCTCCGAATATCGCGGCGTGCAGTTGCGCTACCTGCCTCCCATACAGCACAAGTACCTGGAAACAGTGCTCCATACCGGCGTGTCGACTTTTGATTTATTGCTGCGCCGCGATTTCGATGTGGTGTTGTATTGCAACGCCGCAAATGCAATGTTCACCATTTTGCCGAGAATATTGGGCGTGCCCAGCGCGCTTAATGTAGACGGCTTGGAGCGTCATCGCAAGAAGTGGAATCAATTCGCCAAGACCTGGTACCTGATGTCGGAGTGGCTGGCCACCTGGTGCTGCTCGGCCGTAATCACCGATGCGCAAAGAATTCGCGAATACTATTTGGAGCGTTACGGCAAAGACTCAACCTTCATTCCCTACGGGGCCGAGGCCCGTAAAGTACAGGAAACCAGTGCACTGCGCGAGCTTGGCTTAGAGTCCGGAAAATACGTTCTCTACGTCAGCCGCATGGAGCCGGAAAATAATGCGCTGATGGTTCGCGAAGCTTTCGAAAAAGTGCGGACCGATTTCAAACTCGTGCTGGTGGGGGATGCGCCCTACGCACCCGACTACATACGCAAGGTGAAGGATACCCTGGATCCGCGCATCATCATACCGGGCGCAATTTACGGGGACAGCTATCATCAACTGCAATCTCATTGCGCCGTGTATGTGCAGGCTACCGAAGTGGGCGGTACGCATCCCGCGCTGATTGAAGCCATGGGGCACGGCGCGTTGGTGCTCTATCTGGAGACACCGGAAAGTTTGGAAGTGGCTGGCGAGGACGCCGTTCCGTTCACCGGCGATTTGGTGGACAGGCTGCAATGGGCCGTGGGGGCATCCGAAGAAGAACGCGCGCTATGGGCCGGCCGCGCCATGCAAAGAATTGAGAGGCTTTACAGTTGGAAGGTAGTGACAGATCAGTATGAAGCTCTTTTGCAGGGCTTGATTCAAAGGTAATGAGCGTCATCTCCCCTTACCGTACCTACCCCTATCGTTCGTGGGTTGAAATCTCACGCGGCCAGATCGCCGAGAATTTCCGGGCCATTAGCGCGCTGGTGGGGCCGGAGGTGGAAGTCATGCCGGTGGTGAAAGCGGATGCCTACCGCCACGGCGCCATCGAAGTTTCCCGTACGCTCGAAGAGCAAGGCGCGCGCTGGCTAGCCGTGAGCAATACCGACGAAGGCGTTGCGCTGCGCGATGCGGGCATTCACTCGCGCATTCTGGTGATGGCCGATTTCCTGCCCTTCACGCGCGAAGCCATGCTGGCCTATCACCTCACACCCGTTATTCATTCGCTGGCCGATTTGGCCGAATTGAACGAGATGGCCCGCAAGCGCTCCAGTCGGGTCAAGTGCCATTTGAAAGTGGATACCGGCATGGGCCGCCTGGGAGTCCGCGCGGACGCGGGCGTCATTGCGAATGCAATTCTCGCGGCGACCCATTTGGAAGTGGAAGGCTTGATGACGCACTTCGCCTCGGCCGCCAATTACCAAACCAGCCAGACTGACGATCAGATCGCACGCTTTGAACAAATCTCCGATGGCTTGAGTGACGCGGGCGTGCATCCGCGCTTGCTGCATCTTTCCAGCACCATCCCCGCCGCTTACCAGCGACGCCGTGCCTGGCGCGGCATGATTCGCCCCGGTCATGCGATTTACGGCTATGTTTCTCCCGCGCGCGGACCTGCTCCCGCCAACGTACTCGAAGTAAAGCCCGCGCTGGCTTGGCGCGCCACGGTGCTTTCGGTGAAAGATCTACCTGCCGGAGCGCGGGTTGGTTACGGAGGTATGTTTCGCGCCACGCGCCCCACCCGCTTAGCCGTGCTCGCCGTGGGCTATGCGGACGGCGTGCCGCACCGCTTATCGAATCGCGGCAGCGTAATCGTCAACGGCAAATTTGCTCCCATAATTGGCGCGGTCTCCATGGATCTCACGTCCATCGATGTGACAGACAGCCCGGAGACTCAACCCGGAGACGCCGTGACGCTGCTCGGAAGCGAAGGCGGATTAACCATAGACGCACAGGAGATGGCGAAATTGGCCGGGACGATTTCTTATAGCGTCTTGTGCGGCATCCATGCGCGGGTGAAGCGTGTTTACCTGTAGACTAAAGAAGTAACATTATGTTGACGTCTTTGGCTCAACTGACGCCCGACTCGCTTCTCTCTCTTCCTGAACCGGTAGAGGGAGGACACTATGAGTTGAGCGATGGAGAACTGATCGTAGTGGGAAATGCGGGAGCACTCCATGAACTCATCAAGGAGCAGTTACACGAACTTCTGACGGCATATCGCTTCCGAACAAAGAGCGGCCGTCCGTTTTCCGAGACGCAGTTTACGCTGCGTGCAGACCGGGCGCGCATCCCGGACATCGCATGGGTATCGACAGCAAGACTTTTGCTCATTCCACGTGAAAACCGTGCTATTCCGATCGCTCCTGACATCGCCATCGAGGGTGTATCAGACTCTGAGCATCCGCAAAAGACCGAGCAGAAACTTCGCGACTACCTGGAGGCCGACGTGGAAGTATGGCAGGTTTTCCCGGCAACCCAGACCGTCACGGTTTGGCGTGGTAATCTTGGCCACCGGCTGACGGGAGAGCAACTTCTCACCTCAGATCGGCTGCCCGATTTCAGCGTTGCTGTTGCCGATATCTTCGCTTGATCGCTTCCGATACGCCAGAAAAAGGACGGTATGCCAACGGGATGATGAACGGATCGATTTATATCCGCGAAGGTGCTATCGATCGGCTTCGCAAGGCCGCCGTGACATTTGCGTAGTGATCTCGCCTAGATAACTTTTGGTTTTGACTTCCTTCAACATCTTTGCTGGCAATTTTTATTCCATCCCGTCGGCTGGCATAATACGCTCTGTTATCGTGCGGTGATGGCGGACACAACAATATTGAGGGACACGGCCGCAGCCAGCGGCGCGGCAGTTGCCCTTTTGTCCTTCGCATACAACTCAAAAAAAGATTACGACATCAAGGCCAACCGCCAGCGTCAACTCGACATAGCAAAAATCAGGCTCAGCATCCTGGAGACACGATCAAAGATTGAGGAGACAATCTTGTCGGGCGAGCCGCTTGAAGTTGCCCGCAAAAACACCAAAGACGCTATGGATGAGATTTGGCGAGAAACTAACGAGAATCTCGATATTCTCGCTGAATGGAATAATAAGCCGGTGTCCGTAATCGGTCTTTCATGGTGGAGGCGAACGTTCCTCATTTATAAGCCTATTCACCATCCCAAATTTCTGGGTTACGGCAATCGGATTATGTATTGGGCTAACCTTTTCGTTGTTGGGCTTTTCGTGATAATCGCACTGGGGCACGTTTGTCTACTTTAGTGAAGCGCCAAATATGCGATCCAAAGATTGGGAATGGCTCTCCAGATCAAAAGAAGGACGGCAAAAGGAAGCTCAGCTTGCGCTAACCTTTTGCATTTTGCCTATAACTCATGGTGGTTTTCGTGGCTGGTACGGAGAGAACGACCGGTGAGAAAATTGAAAGAACTGGACCGTCTTTAGATTGAGGTCGCAAGAGTGAAATCGACCGATCAAGCAAGGTAGTGAATCGAGCGACCTCGCATGAGCCAGAGTTGCATAGGCGATCGGACGGCATGGCCGGTTAATCTGGCGCAGCAACCGACTGTGAACGCTGCTTGCAGCAGCCGCCAAAGGAAGACACTACGAATTGAGAGCGGGAGACGTGGTCGGTGCTGGAAAGACGTTTTCGGGTGATCGGTCTTTATACGCCAGAAAAAATCCAACCGGCACGATAAATACGGTGATCACCACCGAGAGCGTCAACCCTCCGATCAACGCCCGAGCCAGCGGCGCATAAGATTCGCTGCCTTCGCCCAGTTTCAGCGCCATTGGCAACAAGCCAATGATCGTCGCCAACGAGGTCATTAAGATCGGTCGCAGGCGCACGCGACAAGAGGTCACAATCGCTTCCGGCACGCTGAGCCCTTCGATTAACAATTGGTGCGCGAATTCGACGATCAGGATGCTATTCGACATCACAATACCGGCCAGCATCAGCACGCCCATCAATGACATTACGTTCAACGTTGTCCCGGTCAGCACCAACGCGAGCAACACGCCGGAAATACCGGGCGGTAATGCTAGCAGGATGATAAATGGATCAACAAAGGAACGAAACTGTGCCACCAGGATGAGATACAGCAACAGCACGGAAAGCGTAAGTCCCACCGTGAAGCTACGAAAAGAAGCATTCATGGCTTGCACGGTTCCCCGCATGACCACATCCACGTTCGCGGGCAGTTTCACACCCGCCACGATCCCGTCAATTTGCTTGGCAATGCCGCCAAGCGCTTCTCCCAGGGGCCTCACATAGATATCAATACGGCGGCGAATCTGATAGTGATCTACTTCCGTCGGAGCCTGAAACGGAGTGATGCTGCTAACCATATCTAACCGCGTGGGCCGCACCACGTGCGCGCCATGCAGGGGAATGGATCGCAGGTCACCCAAATCGCGCACTTGCCGTTCGGGATATTGCACCGTCAGCCAATAATTATTTCCGTTTTTCGGATCGACCCAGATACTCGGCGCGACCATTTGATTTGACGTGAGCGCCGTGATCACGTTCGACATCACTTCTTTCTCTGTAAGGCCCAGCTCGCCGGCACGCATGCGATCAATATTGAGCCGAAGCGCTGGATAATCGAGATCCTGAGGAATGTAAACATCCGCCACGCCCGGCAGCCGGCGAATACTGCTTGAGAGTTGCAGCGCGGTCTTGTAATCATCTTGCAGATTGCGGCCTGACACTTGCAAATCAATCGGCGCGGGCATTCCCATATTCACCACCGCATCCACCAAGCTGCCGGAAGAAAAGAACGCCGCCAGCTCCGGCATTTCGTCATGCATGCGCTGCTTTACGCGCGCGATGTATTCGTAGCTTCCAATGCGATGTCCCGTTTTGAGGCTCGCCTGCACAATAGCGGTATGCATGGCGGAGTTAGAAGTGTAAACAGCGGAGAAGCCAGGATCCACGCCTATATTGGATACGATCATGCCCATGTCTTCCGGCAAAACCGTCTCGCGAATCAGTTGCTCGACGCGTGCGATTTCCTTCTCGGTGTCCAGCAGTCTGGTGCCGGATGGCGCTTTCACGGCAATCACAAACTGTCCGGCATCCGTCTGAGGAAAGAACGCAAGCCCCACCAGCGGGAATAACAACAGGCTGACTCCGAACAGCAAAAAGAACACCGCCATGGTGAAGCCCGGCCGCATCATCACCTTTGACACCCACGCTTCATAAGCAGCCAACAAAAGCCCGAATTGCCGGTTGAACCACAGATTGAAACGCATGCCAATGCCCGGCCGCGTACCGGCTGCTGCCTCCACGTGATGTTCACGGTCCAGTGTGGATTCCATGTGCACGCCTGAATGTTTCATAAAACGCGCGCAAAACAACGGGACCACCGTCAAGGCGACAAAATAAGAGGCAAACAGCGATAGCACCACAGCCAGCGCCAAGGCAGAGAACAGAAACTTGCTGACGCCGTAAAGCAGCGTCACTGGGAAGAACACCACCACCGTGGTTAACGTTGCCGCCAACACCGGCAATGCTACTTCCTGGCCGCCCTTCTCAGCCGCGACTTCCGGCGCTTCGCCCAATTCCAGGTGGCGGAAAATATTTTCCAAAACCACCACGGAGTTGTCGATCAAGCGAGAGAGCGCCAGCGCCAAACCGCCCAGCACCATGCTGTTTATGGAACTGCCGCCCAACTGCAAAGCAATAAAGGCCGCCAAGACGGAGAGCGGAATAGAGAAGAAGACCGCCACCATCGCCCGCATGCTGCCCAGGAACACCAGAATCAAAAGGCAAGTAAGGAACAATCCCATACCGCCTTCATGCAGCAAAGTTTCGATGGCTGTTTTAACAAACGCGGATTGATCAAACACCACCGCGCTCTGTAGTGTTTTCGGAACGTCAAATAAATTCTTCAGCTTGTCGCGAACGCCGTTGACCACCGCAATGGTGTTCGAATCGCCGCCCTGCTTCAACACCGGCAGATAAACCGACCTCTGCCCGTCCACTCGAACGGCGTTGTACTGGAGCGAGTAGGCGTCCTTCGCTTGGCCGATCGAGGCGAAGAGCACGGGAGACTGTCCCACAATCTTGATTGGCGTTTGCCCCATCGTGGCCAAATCCACTTGATTGTTGGCGTAGACGTCGTAGTCTAAATGCCCAATCTGCACGTCTCCGCCGGGCAGCACGACGTTAGCATCGTTCACCGCCCGCACTACATCCATCACGCTGAGTTGATTCGCCTCTAGTTTGTACGGATCGACGTAAAACTGAATTTGCCGCCAGCGTCCGCCAAACGGCTGCGGAACAGATGCGCCGGGCACGCCGCCCAACTGATTGCGGATATTATTCTGTGCCAGATCTTTCAATCCTGTTTCGGTAAGGCCCTCGCCTTTCAACGTCACCAGGCAAACCGGAAGGCTGGCCGCATCGAATTTCAAAACAATCGGAGGAAGCGTACCGGGCGGCAAATCGCGTATGTCCGCCATGGCCAGGTTTGAGATAGTGGAGGCCGCGCTATCGGCGTCGCTTCCCGGCTGGAAATAAACCTTGATGACGCTAACTCCGCTGAGCGACCTGGATTCGATGTGCTCCACGCCGCTAGCCAGCGTGAAGAAACGCTCCAGGTGATAAGTGATGTTCCCTTCAATTTGTTCCGGCGGCATGCCGTTATAAAAGGTGGCAACCACCACTACTGGAATGTTCATGGTAGGGAACATATCCACGGGCATGCGCGCAATACCCACGCCGCCTACCAGGGAAATGATCAGGCAGATGACAACAATCAAATAGGGCGTTTTAATAGCGAATCTAGACATAACGGACCTTTCAGTTCCCCTGACCTGGGGCCGCTACGTCGTCAAAATGAACCAGCTTCGATTGCACCTTCTGGCCGTTTTCCAGTCCGGCATGCCGGCCTACGATGACCAGGTCGCCTTCTTGTAGGCCTGTGCGAATTTCCTGCTGCTGTGCTGTTTTAATGCCTACGGAAACCGGCAGCACGCGCACGGTTTCATCTCGCACCGCATAAACTTCAGATCCGCCGCCCGCTTCTTCCACCGCATCCAACGGCACGGCTAACGCTGCTTTGCTTTGCCGCATATGCAGGTTGACCTGCGCATACATCCCGGGTATCAGCACATAATCACGGTTGGGGACATCTACTTCCGTGTTCATGGTCCGGGTGGCCATGTCTACTTTGTCTTCGAAACGCGCCACGCGGCCCGGAAATGTTTTATCGAGAGCATTCACGGTCACATCCACGGTCTCGCCCACGCGAATACTGGCCACAGCTGATTCAGGAACCGGCAGCAACAAGCGCAATAAATTGTTTTGCGACAACCGGATCACCGGCATCGCTTGGCTGGAGGAAGCCGTGCCCTGCTGAATCATCGCACCGGTGTTCGCATAACGCTTGGTAACCACGCCGTCAAACGGCGCGGAAATAATCGTGTACTTTTCCAGGGTGGCCCAACGCGCCTGGCCGGCCTTAGCCATGGCCAGCTTCTGCTGCGCGGTGTTCAGATTCGCTTGCGCGGAGGCGACTTGCGCCGCGGCTTCCAGTTGCCGGGCATGCGCCACATCCACTTCCTGTCGCGGAACCAAACCAGGCTCTTTGGTAGAGACATCCAGAATGCGTTTATACGAAAGCTCGGCGATATCGCTGGCCGATTGTGCTCGCATTAAGTTGCCCCGCGCAGTGGCAATGTCAGCCTCGGATGCCTGTGATTCGGCTTCGGCCCGAACGATGTCATCCTGCATCTCCGGAATGTCCAGCTCCGCCAGCCGCTGGCCGGTGCGCACCCGGTCGCCAATATCCACATGGATCGCCTTGATGTAGCCGGCTTCTTTCGCCATCACATCAATTTCCTGATAGGGGATAAACTCGCCCGTCAGCACCAGATCACTCGCTAAGGTGTTCCGCGTCACTTTAACCACCGGCACAATCACCACTTCTGCTTTACCGGTGTCGGCGTGCGGCGCTTTCGCCTCAGTTTTACTGGCGCAGGAGGTAGCCATCAGCCCCAGGCCTGAAGCCGCCGCCAAGGCAATTGCAATACGCGTATTTCGGTTCTTCTGCATCCTGTTTAGCGGAGCGCTCCAATCGTAAAATCGAGTTCGGTACGGCGGCTCAGGTAGTCGTATTTCGCTCCGGCCGCATCAATCTCCGCCGAAATTTCGCCAGTTTGCGCCTGGTTGAGCTCGACAATGCTTCCCAGACCCGCGTCGTATCGCGCTTGCGCCAGATGTACGGCTCTTCTGGATTGCTCCACTAGCTGACTCGTTACACTCAACCGGCGATAGGCGTTATCCGCCCTGAACCAAGCCGTCCGCACCTCTCGGGCAATCTGAATGGAGAGATCCTGCACATCTTTATCTGCCGCTTGCGCGTTCCGCAGAGCTTCCGCGCGCCGGGCGGCAAACAGTCCGCCGTTAAATACCGGGATATTGATATTGATCCCAGCCGCTTCGTAGTTATCGTGCGGAATGGTGTGATCGTGTTCCGGAACCACGCCGCCCGCGGCAAGCAGGCTGACGGTCGGATAGTTCAATTTTTTTTCGGCGCGCTCAATCTGATAATCGGCATCGCGGCTATGTTCAAGCACGCTGAGATCCGGGCGCGCATTCAACGCCGTCGTCACAAGTGACTGCACATCCGGGTTAGGAGCCGCCGGCGCGGCTTGATCTTCCAGGGTGAAGTTCTGCACGGACTCAGATCCCATCGCCGCGGCTAAGTTCGCCCGGGCGGATTGAGCGTCCGTATCGGCTTGGTCTCGCGCAAGCTGCGCCTCGGAAACCAAAACCTGCGTAAATGTAACATCCAAGCTGGAGCGCAAGTCGCTCTGCGCCAAGGCGCTGATTTGGCGAAGCGTCAACTGCCGGTTTTGCAGCGTAGCTTGAGCCGCGCGCAATACGGATTCCGAACCTAACACTTCGAAATAGGCATTTCTAACGGCCAGCAATATCTGCGCCCGGGTGTTTAGCACGCTGTCATTCGCCGCCTGATAGCGAAACTTGGCCGCGTTCACCAGGCTTGCGGTGCGATTGAAATCAGTAACCAGTTGAACCAGCGCCACGCCGGTGGCAAACCGGCTATTCAAACTGGATGTTTGCAACGCGCCCGCGGATAAGGTAGTGGCATCGTTTGCCGCCGCCGCCGTAACATTGGCGGACGCTTGCGGATAATAAGCAGACTTGGCCGCCGAGACAGCGCTACCAGCTCCTTGCGCCAATAACGCGGCGGAGCCGATGCGCGGATGATTCTTAAGCGCGATCTGCTGCGCCTGTTCCAGCGTCAGCGAAGTCTGACAAAAGAGCGGGAAGGGAAGCAGCCCCATACCCAAAATCAACAAAGCTCGCGGGACTCGTGGGCTCAAGTTAAAAGTTCGGCTCCTGTTTGGCTGCTTTCACAATCGTGGTTTCGTGCATTTCAATCAATCCGTCAGGAACAAGCTCCAGCAGCGCGGGCAGCAGCGCCTCTACCACTTCGGGTGAGTCGATAAATTCGACCTTCACCGGCAGATGCCGCCGCGTCACGCTGTGCCGTTGGTGGTGGTTTCCAAACCCTTCCTCCAGCCGTATCAACGTGGCGCCGGCAACCTCTTGTTCCTGGAGCAGCCGCAATACCTGTTCATAGCTAAAGCCTTCCTTCGAAGACGTATCCTGATTCAGGTACACAGTCACCTTTAGAGCTTTCCCGCGTGTCAGCATTCCGGCCCCGGGATACTTAGCGGGCATCGAGCATCATGTGCTCCCACTCTTTTTCGTAAGCGGGATCCATGGCGTACTTCTCTTGCAGAATCCAAACACCATCCGCATTCGCTAGGAAAATCAGCCCGCGCTTGTCGTCTCGCGCCATGGCCGTGACACCGGCAAATTCCTGCTTAACGGCCGGGTGCAGCGGATCGATGAAGCTCATAATGCGAAAGGTTTGTGGCGTTGGGTTATTCATAGAGCCCGCAGCATTATTTGCCGTAGCCGCCACCAGCGCGGCGTTACCGGTAACCGCGACCAGGTTGTCGCTTCCACCCGTGGGATAAGTCATGTCCGCCAGCACGGCCGGACTGTTGAGCTTTGTAACATCGATAAGCGTGAGCGCCTTACCCGATTCATGCTCGGCATAAAGATAGTCGCGGCGGTAGTGTTCCGTCGTGAGAAAACGCGTTACCGCGCCGCCCGTTAATGGAAGATGGGCGACGACAGCAATCTGATCTTGCGGCGCATCCGGCTGCGCTTTCGGATGTTTGTCTTTGGCGTTCAGGCCGGCTACTAAAATGAGCAGCGATAAAGAGAGAATGGGGAAGTGGCGAAAGTTCCGAGTCATTAATGCCTGTCCTTGCTCTTATGCTCATGCCGAACGGCGCCATCATCAACTTAAGTTTTCCTTAAGAGTTTCTGAACGAAGGCTTAACGAATTATTAAGTTGCCTGTGTCTATCCATCGCCTATAAATTGATGACAGCGTGCGTATTTTAGTGATTGAGGACGAGCGTAAGCTCGCAAGTGCCGTTAAACAGGGTTTAGAAGCCGACGGCTATACCGTGGCCCTCGCGCACACCGGCGAAGAAGGCTTCTATCTCATCTGCAAGCAGGCCTTTGATCTGGCGATTCTCGATGTCATGCTGCCGGGCCGCGACGGGTTTGAGATTTTGGGAAGCCTGCGCGAACAAGGCATCCGCATTCCCATCCTGCTTTTGACCGCGCGCGACACGTTGGAAGACCGCGTACTTGGACTCGATACGGGCGCGGATGACTATCTGGTGAAGCCGTTTGCCTTTCCGGAATTGCTCGCGCGCGTTCGCGCTTTGCTGCGCCGTGGAGCCGCGGTCGAAAACAGTTCCTTCTCAAAAGTGGGCGATCTTGAAATCAATTTGACCAGCAGGCAAGTCAGCCGCGATGGCCAAACGATTGAGCTCACCAGCAAAGAATACGAGATCCTCGAATATCTATTTATCAACAAGGGGCGAGTGGTTTCGCGCGAGATGCTGGCCCGTGATATCTGGAAAGATATCGCCCGTCAAACGCCGCTCGATAACGTAATCGATGTGCATGTGACGCATCTCCGGCGCAAGATAGACGACCGGTTTAATCAAAAACTTCTGCACACCGTGCGCGGGCTTGGCTTCGTTTTGCGCGAAGAGAGCGCCTGAGGTGCTGCAATTTCGGCGTCTCCCGTTTCGCGCCCGCCTCACCACCTGGTACGCGCTAGTGTTGGCGGCCGTCTTGTTGCTTTTTGCCGCCGGCTCCGCTTGTGTTCTCTATTTTCAACTGCTCAATCAGATGAGCCACTTCGCCATCCAGGATGTGGAAACCATCGAAGGGCTGCTTTTCATCGCTCCGGACGGCCGCCTCTCCTTGCATGAGGATTATCACAACCACCCGCAATCCCGCCTGCTACTCGAAAGGCTGCTGGAAATTCGCTCCCCTGATGGCACGCTGCTGTATCGAAATGACCGGTTGGGAAACGATGAGCTGGGCGGAAAACCGTTTGCGGGGGAAGGCGTGGAGGGATTTTCTGAACGGTCGGGTCGGTTGAAGGACGGCGGCCGGATACTGCTGGTCAGCCGCTATTATCGGATGCATGGCGGCCCGGTGATGGTCATACGGCTCGGGTATCGCCAGGACGCAATCTGGTCCCGGATGAAAGAATTTCTGGCTGCCTCCCTAGTGGCGCTTCCTTTCTTCTTGGCAATTGCGGCGGTCTTCGGCTATCAACTGGCGCGGCGGGCCTTGTATCCGCTAGGGCAAATGGCCCAACGCGCCGAACAGATCACGGCGGAACGATTAAACCAACGGCTGCCCGTGGAGCATCCCGGCGACGAACTTGGCCATCTGGCGCGAGTCTTTAATAATGTACTGGACCGGCTGGAACTCTCCTTTGAGCAACTGCGCCGCTTTACTTCCGATGCTTCACATGAATTGAGAACCCCCTTGGCCGCGATTCGCAGCGTGGGCGAAGTCGGCCTGCAAAATAGCCAGACCGCCGCTGGCTACAAAGACACCATCGGCAGCATGCTGGAAGAGGTGGGCCGCCTCACCAAGCTGGTGGAAAGCCTGCTCGCGATTTCCCGGTCCGATGCCGGCCAGGTCCAACTCAACCTTACTGTGTTTTCCCCTTTGGATCTGGTCAAGGAAGTGGCGGCGTTCTTCGAAGTGCTCACAAAAGAGCGTGAACAGAAGCTGCTGATTTCTGGCGACGCGGATCTCCATGTGAAGGGAGACCGGCTACTACTCCGGCAAGCCGTGATTAACGTTCTTCACAATGCTGTCAAATATTCCCCGGTTGGTGGCGCTATTTCGGTGTCTGTAACTTCGCTTACTTCTAGCAGCGTCATCGTAAAAATCGCTGACAGCGGCCCCGGCATCTCCGCCGAGCATCAAGCTAAGATTTTTGAGCGTTTTTATAGAATAGATGCTGGCCGCACCAGAGACACGGGCGGCACAGGCCTTGGCTTATCTATTGCTCAATGGGCTGTTCATGCGCAAGGAGGAGAGATTCGGGTGGAAAGCAGCGATGAAGGGGCTGCTTTTGTAATGGAATTGCCTGCGTTTCTCAAATCTTCGTAAAACCTTGGGAACATTCTAGGCACTGTTTCCGTCTGCATCATTCAGCCGGGGAGATCAAACTGACTTGAAGAAAAAGTGGAAATTCATCATCTTATTGGGCCTGGTGTTCTTGATCAGCGTCTCAGTGTTCGCGAGTATCAAGATTAGCCAGCGCGGAGTCGTGACCGTCCAGACTGGAAATGTATCGCACTCCGATCTCACCGCGATTGTGACTGCATCGGGAGAAGTTAAACCTAGGAATTACATCAACATAGGCGCTAACACGCAGGGCGCGGCACCCATTGTAGCTATCTACGTAAAGGAAGGCGACCACGTCAAGAAGGGGCAAGTGCTAGCCCGCTTGGCCGATGTGCAGCCGAAAGCCGATTATGACGGACAGCAAGCGGCTCTAAATTCAGCTCTGGCGGATTCAGCTGCGGGCGAAGCCAATGACAAGTCATTGGAAACCGCTATCTCCGTGGCCCAGGCTCAAGTGGATCATGACCGCGCGGATCTTGAGCAAAAGAAAGGCGACCTGAAGCGAGCTCAGGATCTGTTCAATGACAAACTGATCGCCGCGCAAGATTTCGAGTCCAAGAAAGTCACATACGATCTCGCGGTGGCCACTTTACAATCCTCTATTACAAAAGTGACGCAAGCGAAGGCCGCGCGCGCGCAAGCTACCGCACAAGCCACTTCTTACCAGAAAAAGGTAGTGCAAAGCCAGGCTGTTTTGGCGCGCCAACGCGACGTGCTCAGCCGCTATAACGCCACCGCGCCCTTAGACGGCGTGGTGACTGACTTGCCCATGCGCGTGGGCGAAACCGTGGTCCCCGGTATGCAGAGCTTGGTCGGCTCCACCATCATGACTATCGCCGACATGTCCATCATCACGGCGGAAGTGCATGTGGACGAGACGGACATCGTCAGCGTCAAGATTGATCAAACAGCCGACGTCACCATTGACGCCATTCCCAACCGCACGTTTAAGGGCAAAATTATCGAGATCGGCGACACGGCCATTGTCCGTTCTACCGGAGTCGCGGCTTCACAGAGCACCACGTCCAGCCAGGAGGCGAAAGATTTTAAAGTGGTCATCGCGCTCGATATTCCCGAAGGCCTAGTGCGGCCGGGTCTCTCCTGCACGGCTAAAATCACCACCGACGCGCGCGCCCATGCCTTAGCTATTCCGATTCAAGCGTTGACCATCCGGCAGAAAGGCCAGTTAACGCAACCGAAACCCGGCCAGAAGCTGCCCACTGATCCCGCATCGTTGAAAGCCGCGAAGGAAGAGTTGCAAGGCGTGTTCGTGGTCAATGCCGGAAAGGCCCAATTCCGGGAAGTGAAGACCGGAATCAGCGGGGCCACCGATATTGAAGTTCTGAGTGGATTGAAAGATGGCGATCAGATCGTGACCGGCAGCTATCAGGTCATCCGCACGATCCGCAATGACGCTAAAGTAAAAATTGATAACAAGCCCATAGTGGTCAATCCGGCGGCGAGCTAGCGTATGGCCACTTTCCCGACAATGCTTCACGAACTCAGCCCCAAAGAACGCGAGGAGCGCGGCGAGCAACTCAGGCGGGATGGCGTGGTGATCCGGACCTACGATATCTGGAAAACCTACATCATGGGAGACCAGGAGATTCATGCAGTCTCCGGCGTTGAGATCGAAATCAAGCGCGGCGAGTATGTAGCCATCATGGGACCGTCGGGCTCCGGCAAATCCACACTGATGAATTTGATTGGTTGTCTTGATTCGCCGACCAAGGGTCTGTACTACCTCAACGGCAAACTGGCCAGCGACATGGAAGACGATGAGTTGGCCCGTATCCGGAACAAGGAAATTGGCTTCGTATTTCAGACGTTCAATCTGCTGGCGCGCGCCTCGGCGCTGCACAACGTGGAACTGCCGCTAATTTATGCCGGCCTGCCTTCCGGAGAACGGCTGGAACGGGCGCGCGAATCGCTGCGTGCGGTTGATCTGAACACGCGCATGGACCATAAGCCGAATGAACTATCCGGCGGACAACGTCAACGCGTGGCCATCGCGCGGGCATTGGTGAACCGGCCGTCCATCCTGCTCGCGGATGAGCCGACGGGCGCGCTCGACACCAACACCGGCAACGAAATCATGGCCTTGTTTGAGCGCCTGCATGACGAGGGGAACACCATCGTGCTGGTGACGCACGAGAACGATATCGCCAATCACGCCAATCGGATCATCCACATTCGCGACGGCAAAGTGGAGCGGGACGAAATCACCGCAAAGGCCGCCACGCGCACTCTTTCCAGGTAACCGGTGTATCTTAGTAGATTAAGAAACTTAGTAGTTTCTAAGGGGTGAGTTAACACGATTGCCCGATCTACAGTTGGCAGGGCATTTGCGCATATTGATGGCCGAGGATAACGCCATCAATCAACGAGTTGGCAAACTGATTTTGCAACGCGCGGGTTTTGCTATCGACGTGGTTGCCGACGGCCAGGAAGCTCTGGAAGCGCATCAAGCCACGCCTTACGACCTGATTCTCATGGATTGCCAGATGCCGATTATGGACGGTTTCGAAGCCAGCCGCCAGATTCGTAAGCTGACGCACCCGCAACCGGTCATTATCGCCGTGACGGCCAATGCTTTGGTCGGGGAACGCGAGCGCTGCTTGAGCGCTGGCATGGACGATTATCTTTCCAAGCCGTTTCAAGCCGAACAATTGGTGGCTGTCGTAAAGAAGTGGGCCGCCAACCGGGAGAGCGCTTGAGCTTGTTAGCGATGCCAAAGCGCCAATAATCCAAACAACACCAACCAGAGAAAATCGAGGTAATGCCAGAAAATGGAGACGCCGTTTGCCGTCACGCGCGTTTTCATCTGGTACCTGGGACCGCTGGCTTCTTGCCGCGTGCGGTGCAACAAATAACCGAGTCCCCCTAGTCCCAGCACAATATGAACACCGTGCAGCCCGCTGAAAAGAAAGATGAACCAGGAATGCGGATTGTGGCTCATGACAATGCCGGAATCGAGAACCTGAAACCAGGCGATAAGCTGCCCGATCAGGAAAAGCGTCGCGAGTCCGGTGGTCAAAGCGGTCCAGCGAAAGAAGCCCTGCCGGTCATGCCGCAGCAGTTTGTGCCGCGCGGCCTCGAGCGTCGCGCTGCTGGCGAGCAGTATGGCGGTGGTGCCCCATAGAATCCGCGGCACTTCGATATGCTGCCAAAATTCGCTCTTTTCCGCGCGTATAAAGAATACGGCGATCAGCGCGGAGAATGTCGCCGTGACGATGACCAGCACCACAATAGTGGTAATCATCGACATCGAATTCAGTTCTTTTTCCTTGGCGGAAGTTTCCGTAAGAGTAGTCACCTATCTTCTATAATGCTGCACCAGTGCGAACGAACATTGTCATCGACGATAAGCTGATATGCGATGCGCTTCGCGCAACCGGTCTGCAAACGTTGGTGCGCCTGAACAAGCAAGCGGAGATCCGCCGCCTCCGCAGCAAAACGGAATGGCAAGGCGATCTCGACGCGATGAGGATCGACCGTTGATTCTTGTGGATTCCAGTGTTTGGATCGACTATTTCAGAGGGCCGAAGAACGCACGGCGGAAAGACTCAACTTCCTGCTCGGCAATGAGCCGCTGGCCATTGCCGACCTAATTTTCACCGAAGTCTTACAGGGATCTAGTCTGGGATCCAATCTGGATCCAATCTGGATCTAATCTGGGATCTAATCTGGGATCTAATCTGGATCTAATCTGGATCTAATCTGGATCTAATCTGGGACAGTCACCGCGATTCCGAATTCGTACTAATCCGGGTCAATCCAATCCGGGAATCAATCCCGGGACGGGACAGTCACCACGATTCCGAATTCGCACTGGCACTCATAAATGCCGGCTCGGTCGACTCCAATTCGTTAGCTTGCGGCTTAGCTTTTCGCCCTGGCTTTAATTTGCGCAACGATAGCCCGAGTTTTTGTTCACAAGCCTCCACGAATGGATCTTCACCGAACGGCCTGCCGGTTTGCGTCGCCTCCGCCAATCGACCCCGGATTTCCGCCTCCGCCAATCCATCCTCCAATGCAACGCGCCACAAACCAGGCGTCCAATGTTGCACCCAGACATCCATGCTCAACCAGTCATTTCTTGAGGATCGATTTAAATGCGCGGGCGCGCTGCTCCATCGCCATTCGTGGCAACGCGAGACCAACCCGGCGCGCACGGGATTCCGTTCCACGTAGGCGAGTACCGCCCATAGATAGTGCGACGCGATGGGGCAAGAAAAGAACCTGTTTTGCCACACGTGCCCGGATTCGCGGTGGCGGATGTTTAGCCAGCGGGCGTAGTCATTGTGGGTGCGGCCAAAAGCCTTTGCCAATCCGGATGGCGCGGCGGGAGTCGCGATCACGTGAACGTGGTTAGTCATCAAGCAATAGCCGAGTATCTCCACGCCATATTCCAGCGTATACTTCTTGAGCAGACTGAGATAAACCTCCCGGTCGCCATCGCCGAAGAAAATGGCCCGCTGGTTGTTTCCTCTTTGCGTGATGTGATGTGGGCAGTTCGGAATGACGACCCTGCGCTGTCGCGGCATCACCTTAAGAGTGGATTCGCAAGGGAGGGAATCTCAATCTATTTGGGAATTGCGGTGACTGTCCCGGCTTGGTCCGTCCCGGCTTGGTCCCCCGGTTTGGGTTTGGTTCCGGTTTAGTGCTGTATTCCAAGCAATCCGTATCAGCCAATAACAAGTGAAACAACAAGTGCAAAGAAACTGAGGAATGCCAGTCCGGCCCTCGCAATCGACGCGATAAATGTAAGCCAAAATGAGGCAGTTCCCGCGGGCGTCAGCAACAGTAGCACCAGAGCTGCGATCAGGCCAACCGGCTCTGCTATTCCGAGCAAGGTAAACCCCGGATAATAAATGGATTGGACGGCTACATAGGACTCTCTGTTCAGCCGCTTCTTGCCAGGAAATTCGAAAGCA
>DASXGT010000089.1:0-12515 GCA_036488895.1 Bryobacteraceae bacterium
CGATGCAAAAAAATTTGCGGTTGGCGGCTGGACGGCTGCCGCGATTTTCGAAAGCTTGCGGCCGAACTACGCTTGGGCGCAGCAGATATCCAAAGAGGACGAACGCATCAAGACAGAGCGGGCGACCGTGGAATCGCCGGCCGGCAATGGAAGTATCCGCGGCTATTTGGCGCGGCCGGCGCACGGAAGTGGAAAGTGGCCGGGCGTGCTGGTTGTGCATGAGAACCGCGGCCTGAATCCGTATATAGAAGATGTAGCGCGGCGGTTGGCGGTAGAGAATTTCCTTGCGTTTGCGCCGGACGGCTTGACAAGTGTAGGCGGATACCCGGGTGATGACGAGAAGGGCGGCGAGCTTTTTCGCAAAGTCGATCACGAAAAAATGACGCAGGACTTTCAGGCTGCGGCGTTATGGCTGAAGAAACGTCCGGACTGTACCGGGAAAATTGGAGTGGTCGGATTTTGTTTCGGCGGCGGGATTGCAAATACGCTCGCAGTGCGGTTAGGGAGTGATTTGTCGGCGGCGGTTCCATTTTATGGGGGCCAGCCGTCCGCGGAAGACACGGCCAAAATCAAGGCGCCATTACTGATTCACTATGCGGGACTCGACCAGCGTGTGGATGCCGGGTGGCCAGCCTATGAAGCTGCGTTGAAAGCAAATCATGTTTCCTATCAAGAATATGTTTACGAAAACGTGAATCACGGTTTCCACAACGACACTACGCCGAGATATGACGAGACGGCGGCGAAGCTGGCCTGGAAACGCACGATTGAATTCTTCAACAAGAACTTACGCTAGTCTCCTAAACGGACTAAGGCGCATCAGTCTTGCGCGACCATTGTTTTCATCGAACATCCGCACGATAAGAGATACATGAAGCACTTATCGATTTTGTTGTTCGCCGCCAGCCTGGCATTTGCTCAAACGCCAAAGGACACCAGCACACAGTCGGCGGCCAAGCCCAACAATCCTGGGATCAAGCCTCATGTGATCGTCGTCCCGCCAAACGAGCAGGAAGAACAAGGCCGGGATTTCGCCATGATCCAGAAAAGCATTGAGCGGTACACAAGAGCACGTATCTCGTTAGACCAACTAAAGGCAAAATACAAAAACGATTCGGGTGAAGACGAAAATCATGTATTGGGCAGGCACTACGCTGCGCTAGCGGATGATTATCGGAAGTCGGCTATACCGATGGGAGAACGCCTGATCGAAGACTTCGCGGATTTCCGGGACAGCGCCCCACCCGCAAGTGTTCTTAACCTAAATACGATGATCGTGGATGCCCAACATCTGAATTTGATCCTGGATGGGTTACAAGCTCAGGACAGAAAGTGGTTTCGCAATCATGCAAAGGATCGCGGCGAACCCAGCGTCGTCGTTGTGGTGCAGTGACAAGAGCATACTTAGATCTGCATGACACTCGACCGGCAGTTTGCTTTCCTCGTGCTTCTTTCAATTCCCATCGCCAGTATTTCCTGGACCGTAACCCATGAAGAGGTGTTTCGCGAGCCACGCGAATGGTGCGCCGGAAAGAGCAAAGCGTGCGCAAAGCTGTATCAGCGGAAGCTGTTTTATTTATTTACCTGCGAATACTGCTTCAGCCATTATGTCGCCGCGCTGTTTTTGGTGCTTACTCGCTTCAAGCTTCTTTATGACGATTGGCTTGGATATCTCGTCTCTGAGTTCGCACTGGTGTGGCTTGCCAATATATACATGAGCATTTTCAACCGCTTAAGGCTCGACATCAAGCATGAAAAGGTCGCGATTGCCAAAGACGAGAATCATCTGGGAGGATGATTCTAATTTTTAAGAAACCGATCCGGCTGGAGATACCCAGCGAAACAGAAAAAAGTGGTGACCGCAAAGAGTGCACCGGAACGGAAGAAAGAGCCAGAGGAAAGCTCGCTCAATGGCATTGCGGACGCCCACGCTTCTATAATCTATAGACCTGCAATGTGGACAACGTGTAGCAAACATGGCTACGTCGTTCCCAGTAATTGCTCCGTCACCATCGGAGCCGTCTTACTATCGCGCGAACCTCGCCAACCATTTCCGGTCTCGCCTGTGGCAGGAGTAAATCTGCGCGCAACCTTCTTCTTCAGGATCGCCGCGTGGCGCGCGTCCGCACAGGTACGTTCGTACAGGCCCATTTCCTCTTCGGTGAAGATCATGGGGCACTTCTGCTCGCCCTCAGGGCTCCGTTCAAGAAGCCCCCGGCACAATAAGGGGAGTTCCTGGATTCGGATGCCATGCTTGCGGGTAAGTGCAAGATCGGCCCGAATCGTATAGGCCGTTCTCGTTCGATCCGCCGCGACGCCTTCAAATGCGAAAACACGGAAGCCCGTGTCTTGCGTGAATCCGGTGAGGATGAACTGCATGGTTAGTCTCCCTGCCCCGAATCTTCCACAATCCCGCAGATCATGGCTTCGGTGGTAAGCATGAGCCCTGCGATGGAAGAAGCATTCTGAAGAGCCGTGCGAGTTACTTTGGTGGGATCGATAACACCGGCCTTCACCAGGTCTTCGTACTGTCCGGTAGTGGCGTTGAAACCGAAGTTTCCTTCATGGTTTTTGATCTTCTCGACAACGATGGCGCCCTCAACCCCGCCATTGAGAACGATCTGGCGAACAGGCTCCTCGCAGGCGCGCCGCACGATGGTGACGCCAAACTGCTCGTCGCCTTCGAGTTTCAGCTTCTCGAGTACGATCGCGGCTCGCAGCAAAGCAACGCCTCCACCGGGCACAATGCCTTCCTCAATCGCTGCACGAGTAGCATGCAGAGCATCCTCAACGCGTGCCTTTTTCTCTTTCATCTCAGTTTCGGTTGCGGCGCCTACTTTGATGATCGCCACGCCGCCGGCCAGCTTTGCCAAACGCTCTTGCAATTTCTCGCGATCGTAATCGGAGGTGGTTTCTTCAATCTGATTCCGGAGTTGCTTGATGCGCCCCTCAATCTCCGTCTGCTTCCCTGCGCCGTCGATGATTGTGGTGTTATCTTTGTTCACCGTAACGCGCTTGGCGCGGCCCAAGTCTTCCAGTTGAACGCCTTCCAGCTTGATGCCGGTCTCTTCCATGATGGCTTTGCCGCCCGTCAGAATCGAGATATCTTCCAGCATGGCTTTGCGGCGGTCGCCGAAGCCAGGGGCCTTAACCGCGCAAACGTTCAGCGTTCCCCTCAGCTTGTTGACTACCAGCGTGGCCAGGGCTTCGCCCTCCACTTCCTCGGAGATCAGCAACAACGGCTTGCCCACCTGGGCAATTTGTTCAAGTAACGGTAGCAGATCCTTCATACTGCTGATCTTCTTTTCATGGATCAGAATGTAGGGATCTTCAAAAACGCATTCCATGCGCTCAGGATCAGTCACGAAATAAGGCGAAAGATAGCCACGATCGAACTGCATACCATCGACAGTCTCAAGTTCGGTGGTCATCGTCTTCGATTCCTCGACGGTGATCACGCCATCCTTGCCGACCTTCTCCATTGCTTCGGCAATGACGTCACCGATAGTGGAGTCGCTATTTGCCGAAATCCGGCCGACCTGGGCGATCATATCGCCGGAGACCGGCTTCGAAAGCCGCTTGATCTCTTCGACTGCCACTTCGACCGACTTATCGATGCCGCGCTTGATCGCCATCGGGTTAGCGCCCGCCGTCACAGCCTTGACGCCCTCACGGAAAATCGCTTGCGCCAGAATGGTGGCGGTAGTGGTTCCATCACCCGCAACGTCTGAGGTCTTCGACGCAACCTCGCGCACCATCTGCGCGCCCATATTCTCGAGCGGATCTTTCAGCTCAACCTCTTTCGCCACGGTCACACCGTCTTTGGTGATGGTGGGGCCTCCGAACTTTTTCTCGAGAACCACATTACGACCTCTGGGGCCGAGGGTCACCTTCACGGCATCGGCAAGCTGGTTGACGCCGCGCAGTATCGCCTGACGGGACTGGTCACTATAAACAATCTGTTTTGCCATAAAAGATAGGGTTCCTTAGCTAGCGGTCGAACTCAAGATGCCAAGTACATCGTTCTCGCGGATGATCAGGTATTCCGTGCCGTCCAACTTGGTGTCGCTGCCGGAGTACTTCTCAAACAGGATGCGGTCGCCCGGCTTGACGTCTAAAGCAAGCAGCGTGCCATTGTCGAGTCGCTTGCCATGGCCCACTGCGATCACTTCTCCCTCACGGGGTTTTTCCTTAGCTGAATCGGGAATGAAGATCCCGTTCCGCGTGGTTTCCTGTTCCTCAATCCGCTTCACTACAATGCGGTCGTACAGTGGTCGAATGTTCATGATTTGTGAGCCTCCATTGGCTTTGATCGTCTGGTAGCCGAGATGAGAGAGCGGCTGCGCCCGCACGGACGAAGACGGACCTAAGAGGGGAGGATCAAATCACCTTGACTTAGCTCAGGGATTTGCGAATCGGCAGAAGTGCTTTTCCATTAACCAATATAGGTTAAGTTTCTTTACTTGTCAAGCTGGACATGCAATAGTGAGGTCTAGTTACTTTACTTATTTTGGTTAAGCATGGATGTACCTCTAGTAATCAGGCAGCGCCTGAAGGAACTCGGCCTCGACCAGAGAGATCTGGCCGCAGCCGCCCAGGTCACCGAATCCTACATTTCACAATTGCTGGCTCGTAAGAAAGCTGCCCCAGCGCCCGGCCGCACCGACATCTATGAAAAGATGGGAAAATTCTTACGGCTCCCGGCCGGAGAACTTTCAAGATTAGCTGAACTTCAGCGTCAGGAAACTTTAAAAAAGATGGTCGCGGAGCCGCCAGGCCCGTTGTTCAAAGAGTGCCGGGAGCTAGTAATTCGCAAGTGCGTATCCGACAGGCAAAAAGAAATACGCCGGATTTTTGACAAGGAGCCATTCGGCGAGCTCGAACGCTTAGTCACCCAAAAGCTTCTCGATGTTGCCAAGAGAATCGCGAAACAGGAATTGGAAAGCGAAGAATGGCTACGTCTGATGGCCCAACTCAGCGGCCGAAGCTATGAGCAGGTGCGGGTAGCAATTCTCGAATTTCTCGATACCGATGTCTTCAACGTCTCTATTGAGAATTGTGTCGCGTTTCTTGATCCGCTGATCGAGTCCTGGGATATTGACCTTAGGACCTTCGGCATGGAAATTATTCTAAACCGCCGGCTGACCTTCGGAGGACCGCGGAGAATTGAATTCGTCGAACGCGAGCCTGACCAGCCCTTTGCCGCGGAGCTGGGCCTGGAAGAGTTTCTGAAAGATCCATTGTTGAGCGGTGATGCCACCGAAGAGGAGATTGAGTTTTTGAAAAGCCTGAAGTTCAGAGGAAGACGGCCTGCCCCGATGTACTACTACCGCGAACTGCAAAATCTGAGAGATCCGCTCCATTTCCGCGCGGCGCCGCAATCGAAGGCGTCCTAATGATTGAGACGAAAGAACATCCCAAGGTCCGCAAGATTGCTTTTGTCGGCGACCATTTGCCGCGCAAGTGTGGAATCGCCACGTTTACGTCTGATCTGCTCGCCGCTGCCGCAACCGCGTATCCGCAAAGCCAATGTTTTTCGGTATCGGTGAATGACGTCAAAGGCGGCTACGAGTACCCGGAAGTGGTTCGCTTTGAGATTGAGGAACAGGATTTATCGTCCTATCTGCGAGCGGCGGACTTCCTCAATATCAGTAACGTGGACATCGTCTGCCTACAGCACGAGTTTGGTATTTTCGGTGGACCAGCGGGCGGCCACATTCTGGCATTCTTGCGCGAATTGAGGATGCCCATTGTCACAACGCTTCATACGGTTTTGCGCGATCCTAAAGCGGACCAGCGGCTGGTGATGCAGGAATTGATCTCGCTCTCCACCAGGGTGGTCGTCATGGCTGAGCGCGGGCGTCAGATGTTGCGGGATATCTACCAGGCCCCACTTACCAAGATCGATCTGATTCCGCATGGCATTCCTGACGTGGGTTTCGTGGATCCAACCTATTTCAAAGATCAGTTCGGTGTGGAAGGCAAAGTGGTGCTGCTCACGTTTGGCCTGCTCTCGCCGAACAAGGGAATCGAACACGTGCTCAACGCTCTGCCACATATTGTGGCGGAGTTTCCAGACGTTGTCTATATTATCTTGGGCGCCACTCATCCCAACGAATTGCGCGAGCATGGCGAGGCCTACCGGCTTAGCCTTGAGATGCTAGCCAAGAAGCAGAAGGTCGAAAAGAATGTTATTTTCTACAACCAGTTCGTGGACCTTGAAAATCTGAAAGAGTTCCTGGGCGCGGCTGATCTTTACATCACGCCTTATCTCAACGAAGCGCAGATTACTTCAGGCACGCTAGCTTACGCCTTCGGATCGGGTAAAGCGGTGGTTTCCACGCCGTACTGGCATGCGGCGGAATTATTGGCGGAGGATCGAGGTGTATTAGTGCCGTTCGGAGATTCCCACGCCATGGCACAGGCGGTGAGCGATCTGCTGCGAGACGACACTCGCCGCCATGCCATGCGCAAGAACGCGTACCGGATGGGCCGCGACATGGTGTGGAGCAATGTCGCACAGCAGTACATGCGTTCATTCGAATCTTCCAGGCTCGAAGGCGCGGCGCGGTCGCGAAAGTCCCTGGCATCCAAAACGCTCGATAAGAAGCCGCGCGAGCTGCCGGAATTGAAATTGAGTCATCTCTCCCGGATGACAGATTCCACCGGTGTCTTTCAGCACGCCATTTTTAGCGTTCCGAATTTCCTCGAAGGCTATTGCACTGACGACAATGCGCGGGCATTTATCCTAGCCGTGCTGCTGGATGAATTGGGAGAGGATTCCGAGTATGTCGAGGCGCTAGCCAACACCAGCGCGGCCTTTCTCCATCACGCGTTCAATATCACCACGCAGCGCTTCCACAATCACATGAGTTTCGACCGCCGCTGGCTCGACAAACAGGGCTCGGAGGATTCTCAAGGACGCGCGCTGTGGGCATTGGGCACAGGCGTGGGCCGCTCCCCTTACCGGAGCTACCAGATGCTGTCCGGGCAACTCTTCACCGCGGCGTTACCCGCGTTGACCGAGTTCACTTCACCCAGGGCATGGGCTTTCGGTTTAATCGGCATCCATGAGTACTTGCGACGGCTAAGCGGCGACAGCCTGGCGCACCAGATCCGCGATACGCTTACTGCCCGCTTGGTGGAACTCTACGACAGCAACGCCCAGCCAGACTGGCAATGGTTCGAAGAGGAGTTGTCGTACGATAACGCGAAACTCGCGCACGCCTTAATCCTAAGCGGACGAGTATCCGGACAACAGGCGGTGTTTGAACGAGGTCTACAATCCTTACGCTGGTTGACGGAACTGCAAATATCCGCGAAGGGGCATTTTCGCCCAATTGGCAGCAACGGATTCTACCGCCGCGGCGGCACTCGCGCCGATTTTGATCAGCAACCCATTGAGGCGCAGGCCACCGTATCGGCCTGTCTGGAAGCCTATCGCGCGACCTCGGATGTCTCTTGGTATGAGCAGGCGCAACGGGCTTTCGATTGGTTTATCGGCTGGAATGATCTCGGCTTGGAACTTTACTCTCCCGAGACAGGCGGCTGCCGCGACGGCTTGCACGTGGACCGGGTTAACGGAAATCAGGGGGCCGAATCCACCTTGGCCTTCTTGCTTTCGCTGGCGGAAATGCGACTGGCTCAAAATATGCTGACCAGTTTCAGGCAGCCTGTTGAAGCCGGCGCATAGACGTCTTTCTCGACCTTTTTTCGACTGCCCACACATGCCCATTGATATTAAACGGACGACTACAATACTGACTCCCGGCCAGTCGCGCGTTCTGCTGCGGCCCTTTAGCCCGGGCGATCCGCAACGGATCGGCAGAATTGTCACCAGGATCACGGCGATTCCAGAAGAGCAAGTTGAGTCTCTCCTGAACGCTGTTTCCGCTGAATTCTCGCAGCGGCACGAGCAAATCCACAAACTGTTTCTGGAACGCTTCGAACAGATCCGGGAACTCCTGTCCACGGATGAGGAAATCTCCGCGCCGCGGAAATTATTGATCGGCTCCTACTTTCTGGCCGAATACTCTCTAGAGTCCGCCGCGCTCTTCAATCCATCCATCGTTCCGCACCCGGTTCAGACTGGTCTGCCAGCCGGCGCACTCCGGTTCATTCTCAGTCTGCGCGCTACCGGTGAGGGACACATTTCATCCATCACCTTTCGAACCGGTATCATCCATGGCGACCACCAGATTGAAATAGAAACGGCCAAGGGCTTTCTCACTGAGCCGCGCCAGGTTCCAAATCCGCTCTACGGGAAGGAGTCTTTTACCCGCAAACTTTTTGAAGTGGGCTTAACCAGCGAGTTCACCCGCCGCGTCCTAAATAACCTGGGCGAGTGGTTCACGCTCCACGAACTTTACACCAGTCTAGAAACGGAAGTACAGCAATCCGGCCCGGCTGACGAAACACTGCACGACAATCAAGCCGCCGCGCAGGGTATTCGGATGGTGGCCCGCTCCAACTATGAAGTTCAGTTCCAGCCCGAACAGCGGATGTCGGAGCGCATCATTTTCCCGGCCACTCCTTCGCAGCGCAACGGCATCGAAGACGCCCGGTTTACCTACTTCGCAAACGATGATGGTACCCACGTCTATTACGCCACCTTCACGGCCTTCGATGGAAGGGTGATTGTGCCGGAGTTAGTCGAGACTTCCGACTTCCTGCGTTTCCGGTTTATCACGCTGAACGGTCCAGCGGCCGAAAACAAGGGCATGGCCTTGTTCCCTCGCAAAATCAACGGCCGCTATGCCATGCTGTCGCGCCAGGACAACGAGAACATTTATCTGATGTTTTCCCCCGATGTCTATTTTTGGGAGGAGCGCACGCTGCTGCTCCGGCCGGCATCGCCTTGGGAACTGGTCCAAATTGGTAACTGCGGGCCGCCAATTGAAACGGATGCCGGCTGGCTGGTGTTAAGCCATGGCGTAGGACCAATGCGCACGTACTGCATCGGTGCGTTCCTACTCGATCGCGACGATCCCTCCAAAGTGATAGGCCGTCTGTGTGAGCCCCTGCTCAAAGCCAACGAAGACGAGCGTGAAGGCTACGTGCCCAATGTGGTCTATACGTGCGGCGCGCTCGTGCACAACGGCGAGTTGATTATTCCTTACGGCCTGGCCGATCACGCTACCGGCTTCGCAACGGTCCCACTCAACGACGTGCTGGCCGCCATGAATTAGCATGAGCATGAGTTAGCATGAACACCCGCGCTAAAAGAGTGGCTGTCCTGTCGCCCGTGGCCTGGCGCACGCCTCCCAGGAAATACGGGGCGTGGGAGACGGTAGCCAGTAACATCACCGAAGGACTCGTTGCCCGTGGCTGGGATGTCACCTTGTTTGCGAGTGGTGACTCCGTGACGAGCGCTCGCCTGCATGCCGTGGTCGATCGAGGCTATGAAGAGGATCCCACCGCCGATCCGAAGGTAGCCGAATATCTTCACATCTCAGAAATGTTCGAGCATGCCGGCGAGTTTGATCTGATTCATAGTCACTACGACTTCATGGCGTTGACTTACACCAGGTTGGTCAAGACGCCGGTTCTGACCACCATCCATGGCTTCTCTTCACCCCGCATCATGGCGGTTTATGAAAAGTATCGCCGTGGATATTTTGTTTCCATCAGCGACTCCGATCGCGCACCAGGACTGAACTACTTGGCGACGGTTTACAACGGAATCGACCTCTCGCTGTATCCGTTTCAGAAATCCGCCGGCGAAGATTTGATCTTTCTTGGTCGAATCCATCCGGACAAAGGTGTTCATTTAGCCATTGAAACCGCTCACCGGAGCGGTCGGCGATTGCTCATCGCTGGTATTATCCAGGACGAATCCTACTTCAAGGCTCAAGTCGAGCCACACATCAATGATCGCGATATTTGCTATATAGGACCAGTGGGCGTGGTGGAAAAAAATGAGTTATTCGCGCGTGCGTGCGCCTTACTCCATCTCAACACGATCCCGGAACGATTCGGACTTGTTCTGGTGGAGGCGAACGCGGCGGGCGTGCCCGTGATTGCCATGGATCTGGGCTCCTGCCGGGAGGTAATCGAACACGGGCAGACTGGATTTCTAGTAAACAATGTTGACGAGGCGGTGAACGCGCTCAAGCGCCTTCCTAAGATGGATCGCAGCGCCTGCCGGGAGCGAGTCCAGCGATATTTCTCTATTGAAACTATGGTGGCGGCGTACGAACAAGTCTATTCAATGATTTTTGAGCGGGAAGAGAAGAACTGAACAACGACGATGCAATAACGATTCCGGCCGTGCCGCCTGAGCAGTGCGGACCGCTGCAGCAATTCTTCCGGGACCTTGGACCCGGATTAATCACGGGCGCGGCGGATGATGATCCGTCCGGCATCTCCACCTATTCGGTGGCAGGCGCGGCGTACGGATATAGCGGACTGTGGACCGCGCTCTTCTCCTTTCCTCTGATGTCCGCGGTCCAACTAATGTGCGCGCGCCTGGGTATGGTAACCGGCCGTGGACTTGCAACGGTGATCCGAATTCACTACCCGCCGCCGGTGCTATGGTTCGCGTGCACACTTCTGATTGTCGCGAATGTATTTAATATAGGAGCCGACTTAGGGGGCATGGCGGACGCTCTGCAAATGGTAACCGGCTTCCCGCCTTACCTGGGAACACCGGCTTTTGCCTTCTTGATCGTCGGACTCTTGTTCTGGACTTCTTACCGGACCATGGCGCGGATTTTTAAGTGGATGACGCTTGCGCTGTTCGCCTATGTGATCACCGCGTTCTTGGCGCGACCCGATTGGCTTCAGGTAATGCGGGCAACTTTCATTCCGCATCTCGAATGGACGCGCTCCTATCTTTCGGTGTTGGTCGGAATTCTCGGGACTACCATTTCACCGTATCTGTTCTTCTGGCAGGCGGCGCAGGAAGTAGAGGAAGACCGTGACCGGGGCAAAACGACGGTACGCCAAAGGCGGGGTTCAACGGACAAAGAATTGACTGCAGCCACGAAAGATGTAGTAACGGGCATGTTATTTTCGAACCTCGTCATGTACTTCATCATCTTGACGACGGCGACCACGCTGAACGCGCACGGGATGAAAAATATCGAAACGGCGCGGCAGGCCGCCGAAGCCCTACGCCCTCTGGCCGGCCAGGGCGCATATTGGCTCTTTACGTTAGGACTGGTCGGCACCGGAATGTTGGGAGTACCGATCCTGGCCGGCTCCTGCGCATACACCATAGCCGAGGCAGCGCGCTGGCGGTCTGCATCGTTAAACAAAAGGCCCAATTCCGCCCGTCGATTCTACGGCGTGATCGCAGTAGCGATGCTTGTCGGTCTCGCGCTCAACTACGCCGGCTTAAACGCCGTGAAAATGCTGTTCTGGTCGGCCATTCTCAACGGCGTTCTAGCACCTCCGCTCGTGATTCTCGTCGTCTTGTTGACTAGTAACAAGAAAGTAATGGGGAACCGCGTTAACGCGCCCGCCGCTCAAATGCTGGGCTGGATTTGCACCGCGGTCATGAGCGCGGCGGCCGTAGCGCTGATTGTGCTGTAAATTCGTGCTGAGATGAAGTAAGAATGAAACGCTCAGGATTCGCTGACTTACCGCTCCACGGCGGACGCGTGCCGCCCTGGCTTGCGCAGCGAATGGAGAAGCTGGGCACGGCGATTGCTGAAAGTATCATCGCGCAATACGGCGTCGGAGAGTTTCTGTCCCGGCTGAGCAACCCGTTTTGGTTTCAGGCGCTCGGCTGCGTGATGGGCATGGACTGGCATTCTTCGGGAATCACCACCTCAGTCATGGGCGCGCTCAAGCGAGGCTTGAATCCGCGTGCGCGAGAGCTCGGCGTCTATTTTTGCGGCGGGCGTGGCAAGCAATCCCGGAAGACTCCAGCCGAGTTGCTCTCGATTGCTGACGAAAGAGGATTGGACGGTGCTGCCTTGGTGAGAATCAGCCGTCTTACCGCCAAGATCGATAACAATGCCATTGGCGATGGATTTCAAATCTATTTGCATAGCTTTGCCGTTACGGCAGCGGGCGATTGGGCTGTGATTCAGCAGGGTTTAAACGAGAGAACGGGCTTGGCGCGCCGGTATCATTGGCATTCGGCTTCGGTACGTGATTTCACAAGCGAGCCGCACACCGGAATCATCGGCAGCAACGAAGGCAAAATTCTCAACCTGGTGGACCGCCGCGCTCGTCCGGCGCAAGAAGCGCTGTTGGAAATTGCTCGCACGTCTCCCGAACAGACATTATTGACCGTTCAAAAACTAACGATGCCGGGTCATCACGAAGTGCGCGCCGAGAATGTCGATTTAAAGCGGCTGGGCGCGGTATTAGCGACGAGTTACAATCAACGGCTACGAGATTTTGCGTCGCTTTTGCTCGTTGAAAATCTTGGCCCGAGAACACTTCAGACTCTCGCTCTGATTGCTGAAGTTGTTCACGGCGCACCCAGCCGCTTCAGTGATCCGGCGCGTTTCTCGTTTGCCTTGGGCGGCAAGGATGGCCACCCGTTTCCAGTTCCGCTGAAG
>DASXGT010000117.1:0-6050 GCA_036488895.1 Bryobacteraceae bacterium
AGCGGACCCTAAGTCTTGAGGTAGTCACCTTTTTCGCTACCAGGCATCTACTAAACATGCGAGCTAAATGCGCTGCAATATTATTCTGTGCAAGTCTGTTGGCATCAATTGCCTGCGGACCCCGCCAAACGGAAGAGCAGCGGCACGCGGACGCCAACACACCCGCCGGAAAGGTTGGGCAAGCTGCCCATAAGGCGGCTGTCGAGCTCGATAAAGCCGGTCGAGTGGCGGGAAAAAAACTAAATCAAGCGGCGCATGACGCGCGTGAAGGCTGGAAGGAAGCCGAGCGCAAAGATTCGGACAAGAAATAAGTTGGTTGAAGAGCGGCGGCCTGCCGTGAACCCGTGCCCGGTGCGATGTCTTAGAATTAGAGATCCATCATGAAAACCGGAGTCGCTGTCCTTTTCTCGCTCGCCGGGTTGGGCGTCATCACGTTTGCTCTTGGCCAAGCCGGTCCCCATGTTCTGACTGGTCCCGCTGCCTTTGTCTCATCGACAACCGTAAAGGCAGGCTTGTTTCGAAAGATTACGCCGGCGGATCTGCCCAAACCATTTGCTACTGAGTCCAGCACCACCAAGTCGCGGATTGTCCCAAGACCGGATGGATTGCTGCCGCACGCGCCCCCAGGCTTCTCGGTCGGCCTGTTTGCCACCGGCTTAAAAGTGCCGCGGGTCATCCGCATTGCCCCGAATGGCGACATCTTTGTGGTGGAAACCCAAGCCGGGCAAGTGCATGTCTTTCGCGGCATCGGCGCTGATGGAAAACCGCAAAAAGAGTCCATTTTTGCGACCGGGTTTCACGAACCCTACGGCCTGGTGTTTTATCCCGCGGGCAAAAACCCGAAATGGTTATATGTCGCCAACACCGATACGGTAGTCCGTTACGCCTATGCCAATGGCGACTTGAAAGCCACCGGCAAAGCGGAAACAGTCATTGCGGACCTACCCTCCAGCCGCCCGCGAGACACCGTGGCCGTGCATGCCTATGACGTCGCGGTGGCCTCTGGCAACAAACCGCCTGACCATGGACACTGGACCCGCGATCTTATTTTTTCTCTCGATGGCAAGCGGCTGTTCGTCGGCGTAGGTTCGGCTTCAAACTTGGATGACCCCGACGATCACCCCAGCGAGAAACGCCGCGCCAACATTCTCGAATACACGCCGGAAGGGAAATTCGTAAAAATCTATGCATCCGGCATTCGCAATCCGTCGGGCATCGCTGTAAATCCAACAACGGGCCAATTGTGGTGCTCAGTAAACGAACGTGACGGACTTGGCGACAACCTGGTGCCCGATTATATTAGCCACGTTGAAGAAGGCGGCTTCTACGGCTGGCCGTATTACTACATGGGCGGCAATCCAGACCCGCGGCTGCACGGCAAGCATCCCGAGCTGAAAAGTAAAGTGATTGTGCCTGACGTGCTTTTGCAGTCCCACACCGCGTCATTGCAGATGACGTTCTATGATGGCAATCAATTTCCAGCCAACTACAAAGGCGACATCTTTGCCAGTGAGCATGGTTCGTGGAATCGTTCCGTTCGCTCCGGCTACGAAGTGGTTCGCGTGCCATTAAAGAATGGTCACTCCGATGGAGTCTACGAGGATTTCTTAACCGGATTTCTGACGCCTGGCGGCGATGTCTGGGGCCGGCCGGTGGGCGTGGCAACAGCACCCGACGGCTCTCTCCTGGTTTCCGACGATGGTTCCGGTTCGCTTTGGCGCGTGAGCTACTCGGCTTCGGGTAACAAGAGCGGATCATGAAACGACTGTCTGCTTTGTTAGCGCTCTTGCTGGGCATCACTTTGGGAGCCAGCCTGGGAATGGCGCAAGTGACCGCTGCCATTTCGGGCACCGTGCAAGACCAAAGCGGTGGCACGGTCAGCGGCGTCACCGTCACCATTAAAAGTTTGGAAACGGGAGCGTCGCGGGTCACCACTACTGATGCTCACGGCGCATTCCGCGTGCTTGCCCTCCCCTTGGGTCCGCAGGAAATAGCAGCGGAGAAAACCGGATTCAAGCGCGTGGTCCGCACCGGCGTCAGCTTGGCCGTCGGGCAGGAAGCCGTAGTCCATCTGGAGCTTCAACTCGGCGAATTGGAACAGCAAATCACGACTTCGGCCGAAGGCCCCGTGGTCAATACAACACCGGCGGAAGTATCGGGATTTGTGGGCGAGCGCGCCGTAAAAGATTTACCGCTCAACGGTCGCACCTGGGATAATTTGGTGGCTCTGAATCCCGGCGCTATCAACTTTTCATTGAAGAGCGCCAACACCACTACCAGTAATGGAAATACTTTCACTGTTGCGGGGCAGCGTCCCGCCGACAATCTTGTCCTGCTGAACGGCATCGAGTATACCGGCGCCAGTCTAGTGGGTGTCACGCCGGGCGGCCCGAGCGGAGGGTTGCTTGGTATCGATGCGGTACGCGAATTTAATCTCCTCACCGATACTTACTCCGCCGAATATGGAAAACGCGCGGGCGGACAGCTTAGTGTGGTTACCCAGTCCGGCACCAGCGCCCTGCATGGAAGCATCTTCGAGTTTCTTCGCAATAGCGATTTAGATGCCCGGAATTATTTCGATAGCGGCTCTGTTCCGCCTCTCAGAAGGAATCAATTCGGAGGATCTCTAGGTGGTCCGCTAAAGAAAGATAAGTTATTCGTATTCGGAAATTATGAAGGCTTCCGGCAATCTCTGTCGGTCAGCAACGTCGCCGTCGTTCCGGATGCACAAGCACGCCAGGGCCTGCTGCCGGATGCTTCCGGCACGTACCGTCCAGTGCCCAATTTGAATCCCAACATGCTGCCTTATACCTCTTTCTGGCCCGTGGCAAACGGTCCGGAATTGACCGTGAATGGGCGCCCCAGCGGGACCGCGCTGTCCTATAACTCGCCCAGGCAAACTACCCACGAAGACTTCGGGACCGTAAGATCTGACTACGTCCCCAGGGAACGGGATTCCCTTTCGGTCGCATACACAATCGACAACGGGAATAGCCTCACACCTTTGGCCGACCCGCTCTTCGGATCGGCCCTCAATCTTCGGAGCCAGGTGGCCAGCATACAAGAGGTGCATGTTTTTTCGCCCAATGCGCTTAACACAGTCCGCCTCGGCTTTTCGCGCGCGGCCTTTGACTATACTTCGTTTTCTCTGACGCAATTTCCCGCGAATCTCTCATTCGTGGCCGGAAACGGCGTAGGCGGCATCGTCATCTCCGGCGGCCAGACCACCACGGGCCTTTCGGCCATTACCTCCGCGGGCCCCAACAACGCCGCTAATGTCAGAAGTCACAGAAACTTATTTACCTATTCGGACGATTTCCAACTGACTACCGGACGCCACCGCATCAGCGCCGGAGTCTGGTTTCAGCGCCTGCAGGACAACGAAGATACGGTTTCCACCACGCTCGGGCAGGCCAATTTCACAAGCTTGCAAACCTTTTTGCAGGGGACCGTCAGTAATTTCAACGTAGTTCCCAACCGGACGGCGCTTGGCTGGAGAATGTTCATGGGCGCCTGGTATGTGGAGGATAATGTCCGTCTGCGGTCGAACCTCACACTGCAAATCGGTCTTCGCCACGAATTTACGAACGGCTTGAATGAAGTCTCGGGAAGAGCCACCAATTACATCACCGGCCCCACCGGCGCTCTCCTCACGAATCCGATTATTGGCAGTTCAGGGCTCACCCAAAATAACGCCACCAAGCTGTTCGGTCCTAGAGTAGGTCTGGCATGGGACGTATTTGGAAATGGAAAAACGGCGGTTCGCGCGGGTTACGGCACATACTATTCACTGCTTGATGATCTTGCCAACAAACTGAATGGATTGCCTCCGTTCAACGGCGAGCTTGCGTTTTCCAATGTTCCGTTGTCGTCCATTGTGCCCATCATTCCGGGCAGCGCGCCTCAGCCGTCCTGTGCGCCTGGGCTTTCCACAAACTGCGTCATTTACTCTCCACAGGGCGTGCAGCCAAACGTGAAAACGCCCACTGTGGAGCGTTGGAGTTTCCGGGTGGAGCAACAGCTTGACGCCCATACGAGTATCGACGTTGGATACGTTGGATCGTTCGGCTACCATAATCTGGTCAGCATTGACCCCAACTCCATTCCCACGCAAATCTGCGCAAGCCAAGCCGGTTGTGTATCCGGCGGAGTTGGATCGGCACGCGGTTTGGTCCCATCCGGCGCGCAGTACATACCGGTGGGAACCCGGCCCAATCCATATCTTTCCGGCGGCTTCTTCTGGTACTCGGAGGGCAACAGCAGCTACAACGCGCTGGAAGTGGATGTGAAGCGTCGCCTTAGTCAATCGCTGCAACTGCGCGGAAACTTCACCTGGTCAAAAAATCTGGATAACGGTTCCGCTTTGCAAGCCGCGCAAGCCAACAATGAGGCGCAAATGATCCTGAACCGCAACAATCTGAAAGCGGACTGGGGTCCATCCGCGCTAGGCGTGACTGCTCAATCGAGTATTTCGGCGGCCTATGAATTGCCCGTGGGTAAAGGCAAGCCTTTCGCTTCGCAAGCGCATGGAGTGGAACAAGCGTTGATTGGCGGATGGCAGCTCAACGGAATCGCCACGTTACTCAGCGGCTTCCCGTTTACCCCACAGGCCGGGTCCAATGTATCCGGGGATGGAGACACGCGCAACCCGGACCGCCCCAACGTCAACCCGGCGTTTACGGGCCCGGTGGTCCTCGGCAACCAGACCCGCTGGTTCAACCCAAATGCATTTCTGCTGCCCACGCCTGGAACTTATGGAAACCTCGGCCGGGGAGTCTATCGCGGCCCGGGACTGGCGACTGTGGATTTATCTCTCTTTAAAACCATCAAGATCCAGGAAAGGGCCTCGCTGGAGATCCGCGCGGAATGCTTCAACATAGAAAATCGTCCAAACTTCGGTACCCCCAATGCGATCGTATTTTCGGGTGGCGGGATTAGTCCTTCCGCGGGATTGATTACCAGTACTGTAACGACGTCCAGACAGCTTCAATTCGGAATGAAGTTGATCTTCTGATTTAATCGGAGTTCACCGGCAACGGCTCCACCAGCAACTCCACGTTCACCGAATAAATCGCTGTCTTGCCCAGCCGGTCGCTCTCAAAATAAACTCGCCGGCTGTCCGGGGAAAAGATCGGCGACACCATGGCGGGCTGCTTAGCGCGATGTTCGCAAAGCATCATCTCCCGCCGGGACGCACGCAGCAGCAGCACGATGTCCGGCTGTGCCCGGCCGCGGCTGGCGCCCACGAAAACCGAACCATCTCCGTTCGGCGCAAAGCAGGCAAACTGGCTCGTCGGAGAAACAAAACGTTCACCGCCGGGCGCTCCGTCCGGCCCCAACGGCACTTCGTGTATCTCGGAAACGACGGCATTTTCCTTGGGAACTTCGCGCAAGAACACAATGGATTGACCGTCCGCCGCCCAAAATGGGTTCGAAATCTGCCCCTTGGCCAACAGCACCGGTTTTTGAGCGCCCACGTGCCAAAACTCGCGGCCCTCAGCCGATTCCCGCGCAAATAAGCAGCCCTCACCGCCCAGCCGCGCCCAACAGCCAATGCCCGAATCCCCGCTCGCCACATCCTCGGCCAGCACCGTGGACTTCCGTTCCGCCCATTGTTCCAGCTTCCCGGCGCGCACCGCGAACAGGCTCGTTCCGGCGGGCGCTGCGCTAAAGCAACTGACGCCGTCGGTGACTGTGTCTACTCTCTTATTGGAAAGATTCAACTCCCGTAGCCGTCCGCCATCGATAAAACGCAATATCCGTTCCCGGCCGTCTAACGTCAACGAACGTGTCTGCAAATTGGTCGTCTCTGCCAGTTGGCGGAGCAAGCCCGTCCGCAAATCCACTTGAAACGGAGAAAACGCGCCGTTCCGGTTTGAGGAAAAAAGCAGAAACCGCTCGCGCGTGGAGACAAAGTGCCGGTCAGCGGCCGGTAAAACGCTTTCGCTATGGGTATCCGTCAACCGGACCACGGGGTTTTCAGTGGCCGGATCGGCAAACCGGACAAACTCGCCCACGCTGGGCAGCGGTTTTGCACTTCCGCGGCTTTT
>DASXGT010000132.1:0-50064 GCA_036488895.1 Bryobacteraceae bacterium
TGAACTGGCTAACGCCGCTTTGGGGCTCGTGACCACCTGCCCCTGTCAGGCTGGCTGTCCAAGCTGCGTAGGCCCGCAGGGTGAGGTCGGCTCGCGCGGCAAGGAAGGCGCTCTTCTGATTCTCAACAAATTGGCTGCCGCAATAGGTTCGCAATAGATCACTGAACTGGCTCGGCCGCTGTGGCGGCGGCCAAGGCATCACCGTTTTATTAGATGGCGAAGACTGATTGCGATGGCTGGTTTATCGAGATGGTTTATCAGGACCGCGGCCGCGTCGGCAGTGAGGCGAAACTCCATTAAGATTCATTTCGATGAGGCGTAACCTTTTTTGTCTGCGGTAGTTTCTGAGTAGGTCACGCCGGAGTAGGGAAATGCGCTCGCGCAACGAATTCTAGGCATCTATACGGACCTTCATGGCCGAATCTGAAATCATTCCTCCCTCCATTCCGCGCAGCTTGGCCGCGATAACACCTCACATGCCTACACTGTCCTGCCGAATGCAAGGGCAGGCGACTGCATGAGTTGGGCCAGTTGAAGCCGATGGACATTACCGGCTATATCGAATGGCTGGGCATGCCGGAACCCAAGGGCCTGGCTTGGTGAAACCTTCCGTGAAGCAACAATTAGCCGCTCTGCGGATGCTTTTTGAGACCGAACCTGTTTGATCAAGCTGTGCAACTCTCATCATCTCAACTACTTCGGTAATTGCAAGAGGCACAAGTGCCCGTAAACATTGGGTAAACTACGCATCGCCAAAAATATTCTGCCAGTTTCAACTCGAATTTAGCGACGTAGGTACTGACGCTCGCGGCTCCTGAGTCCTGCGTGCATGCGTTCTGCTTCTTCCGGGCGGAATGCCAGCAGGCTTCCTTGCCGTTCAACCAACTACGGTGCCGGAGCCCTCCGGGGTGTTCCTCCTGCTCGTGGGAGCTACCTTGCTCGTCTGCAAGCAGCGCGTTAAACGCCGCTGAAGCAATCAAAGTCACTCCTTCATTGAAACTTGGGTCACGCCACCCTCGAGTGGCGAGGCCCGCTTGTCGCCCTCTCGCACCGGCCGTCACGCGGGTTTCTTGCCCGGTCACCGAGATATCTTATAGTGCCCAGTTATCCTTGTTAACCTATTCGACTGCGAATGCGTGCTCATCTTCTAATGGCCCTCATATCGATGGCTACTCACATCGGGCGAGTGCGCCTTACGGCAGCGAGATCTCTCTTAATGGCATGCACTATCCAGGAATCCAATCTTCTGCTCGTCCTGCTGCAGCACGCCGCCCAACTTTCTACCAAGCACGGCGAGTTCCTGCTGGAACCTCTTAATGTGCACATTCAGCTCAATGCGCGCGTAGCTCAGAAAAAACCAGAAATCGTCTGCCATAAACGAGAGAACACGTACGAATCAACTTCCTTGCCGCCGGTTCACCTACAGGATACGGGCGTACATGCCATCGTAAACCATCGCTGAGGGCAAGTAGATCGTCTCCGTTCTATACCATTGCAAGTTGCTACGCTGCTGATCCGCGATCAATCGACTACACACCGTGTATAGCCGGAACAAACATCTCTTCCGACGGGATAAGGCGTCATCGTTCCCCCTAAACGGCGTTCGAGTCACCGTCGCCTTTGCAAAAACAAGGTGCATTACTGTTGCGAGTTGTCAGGTTTCCTCCAACCGGACTCACGGTCCTTTGGCTTTACTTCTGTGGGTCCCGTTGCCCGCTCATGTCGATAACTCCTGAATGCGCCGCTTCGTCCGGGCGCAATCGTGGAGCAGCAGAGCGCTTACTCGGTGGCTTAGGACCAATATATCTGGGCATTCGAACCATCATCGCCGATGCGGGTTACCAAAGCCCTAAGCTGGGCCGCCAACTCATGCAGCAAAACGGTTGGAAGCTGGTGATTGTGAAACGTGGGCGACGCGTGTTCAAGATCACCAGCCTGACTTAGATCTTGGAACGTAGCTTTGCCTGGTTGGGCCGGAATCGCCGAATGAGTAAGGATTGCGAATACAAGGTTCAGATTTCAGAAACTATGATCGACCTCGCGACCATACGCCTCATGCTGAATCGCCTCGCGTCCACATAACATTTCTCAAACACCCTCTCAGGCCAGCTGTTTGCGACACTGCCGGAGACGGAATTCTCTTTCAGCACGAAGGGCGCCGCTTGCAGACCGCCTTCCGTCTCTCCGAGATTGGAGTCCGCCAGCATGGCGATCCCCATTAGAATCCAATCTTTATCTGCCAGATTCTTCCCTTGCCAGCGATAGAAGAGACGAGTTTTGCCGGGAACGCTGTTGAGCGAATGCAAGACCAAAGCTGGCAAGTTCCGTCGGCTGCTCGCCATATTCCAAAATCGACCAGTTGCTGCTTGGCGGTTGTGTATTTGCCTAAATCGGATCTCCGGCCACTCGCCAGAAATCCCCATCGCTTTGCGGAACCAGAACCGGTTCGGCGGCGCGAACACAAAATGCAAAGCCCAGCAACAGCGCAAGAGAGTTTAGTAAGGATACCAGCATTATTAATGAACTCCGGCTGATCTTATCAGGCGAGATCAAAACTTCTCAAAGAAGCGGTCTTAGCGTTGAACTGCCTCAAAACGTATGTTAAATCCCAGAGCAAGGGATTTTCTTCAGAAAGTAGAGGTCAGCTTTTCATGAGCCTAGTATGCTCCACCATCCAGCCGCCGTCTCGCCATGCACGTCTGTTGCGGCGATCGGCTTTTATACTCTCCTTCGTGTTCCTGCTCGCGGGATATTTGTGCGCGCAATCCGGCCTCGGACGGGTCACCGGTAGAGCGAGTGATGCTTCCGGAGCGTTGATTCCGGGTGCTTCCGTGCGCATCACAAATCTCGGCACGCAAGTGTCACAAGATAGCGTTACATCTAGTGATGGCATTTATAATTTCAACTCGCTCAATCCGGGAAACTATCGCCTGGAAGTAAAAATGGCCGGCTTTCAGACTTCCATTGTGGAATCGTTTGCAGTTTCGGCAGATCAGCCTGCAGCAGTCGATGTCTCACTGCAAGTTGGCCAATCAGCGCAAAATATAGTCGTCAGCGCCCACGCGGAACTGCTAAATACCAGTAGCCCGGAAGTCGCTACAACCATTGAGCATGACGTTGTCGCCAATCTTCCCTATGCGGAGCGTAGTTCGCTGCCGGCTGTGATGCTGGTGGCAGGGGTTCGGGGAGATCCGTTCAACGCCGGGCAAGTGAGTACTGAAAATCCGGGGGTCTATACCGGCTACATCGTGCCGGGCGCGGAAATCAGTGTGGGTGGCGCATCTCCGGGCCGCTCGGCCATTCTGGTGGACGGGTCCGACGTGACGCAAACCAGCTTCCCGCGCGCCGGGATTAACGTCTCGGGAGATATGGTGCAGGAGATGACGGTGCTCACCAGCAGCATACCGGCTCAGTTCGGACAAACCGAGGGCGGAGTGATTATTCAATCCACCAAGTCCGGGAGCAATGAATTTCACGTGGGCGGTACCTACCGGCATTCCGACCCATCCTTGCAGGCATTCCCCTTGGGAGGTGTACTTCCGGCAGCGCAGCATCAGAATTTCTTCGGCGCTTATGCGGAAGGGCCGGTGGTTTTGCCCAAACTTTATAACGGCCGGAACCGGACCTTTTTTGACGTGGGAGTAGAGCCCGCGCGCCTGACCAATGCAATTTCCGGACAAGGCCAGGTGCCGACTCCCGCGGAGTTAGCCGGGAATTTCAGCAACTCCATTTCCTTTATCAACACCACCATTCTGTCCACCCAAGGATACGCAGCCGCCTTGGCCGCGCCCCGAACCGGTGGGCTTTACAATCAGTTTCCCACCAACGCGGCGGGTTTTCCCTCCGGCGCCCAATATGCGAACCCGGCGCAATACGTGCCAATAACCAGCAATAACCTCGCCTCGCAGTTAGCGCAGAATCCGTTGGCGCAGTTCATTGTTTCCCGCATGCCTACTCCCCAAAATTCGGGCCCCTATTTCAGCTTCATCAACTCGAACGGGTATTGGGCAAATAACGGTAACAACGTCAATTACATTCGGGGCGTCCAAAACACCGACAATCGCTACGCCTTCCGGGTAGATCATCTTATTTCGACGAGCGACCGTATCTTTGTGCGATACACGGATGAACCGATCACATCCGAACGATTTTTTGCGTTTCCGGCCTCGTCGCCGTTCGATTCCACTCCCAGTGACCAAGCCTGGGCCAGCGACATTGCCATCAACGAGACGCACATGTTTGCTCCCACCGTCGTGAACGAATTACGCCTCCTCTACATGCGTGATAAACAAGTCCGCGCTGAAACCGGAACGGCTGTCTCGCAAGATTGGGCCGCTTCCCTCGGCTTGACACCAGCGGTTTTGGGGAAAGGATTTCCAAGCATCAATTTTGGCTATAGCTTCAATAATTTGGGGACCGCCTCAGCCAGCTCGCAGGTAGACGAAAATTACGGGTTCGCGGATGACATCTCCTGGACCAAGGGAATCCATTCATTGAAGTTCGGCGTTGACATCCGGCGCCTGGAGTCGAATCAGTACGATCTGGGCGGCCTCTACGGCGGCTCCTACAGTTTTTCCGCGAATTCCACAAACAATGGAACCAGCGGCGGCAATGGGTTGGCCTCCCTCATGTTGGGCTTAATCAATTCCTATAGCAATACGCCCGTGCAAGTGCCCGCCTACTATCGCTGGCACTACTACGCCGGGTATCTTCAGGACGACATCAAGGTGCGCCCGAAGCTGACGCTGAACATCGGGATGCGCTATGAAGTGGAGACGCCGCGAATTGAGAAGTATGGAAATCAGGGAACATTTGTCCCTGGGATGACGGGCACGGTAAACGGCCAGCCCGTGACAGGCGCCTTCTGCTTCACAGGTGGGTGCGGTTTGGGCAATACCCTTTGGCCTACCAACTATATGGGGTTTGAGCCGCGTGCGGGGCTAGCCTGGGCGCCAGCGACCAGGATGACCGTGCGGGCCGGCTATTCTCTTTTGAGGGTTCCGTTGTCAGGCTACGGCAACACGCCAAATCCCGATTTCAACGTGCCGTCGTTCTCCGTCGGAGGTGTCAACGGCGGCGTCAATCCCGGCCAAGCCGTCAACTTCCTCACAAATCCGGTCGGCCCTTTGACGTCCGCGCTGGCTGCGCTGCAAGGGAAAGGCCCGTTCTTCACGGCTTTGGGCATCACCGTTCCTTATGTCCAACAAACCAATAGTGTTCCATATTCGCAGCAATGGTCTTTCTCGCTGCAATTTCAACTCACCAGCAACACTTTGCTGCAAGTCTCCTATCAGGGTTTAAAGGGGACTCATCTGATAACCAATTTCGCGCCCGCGCTGAACATACCCAATCTGACAAATCTCAACGGCCTCGTTTCACAAGGCTACAATTTTTCCGCTCAGGTGGCGAATCCCTTGGGAATCCGTCAGAATGGCTCGGTGATTCAGGAATCGGCCCTACAGTCGCTTAATCCTTATCAAAATTTCTACAATCAGACGCTCGGCCAATACTACAACCGGCAAGGCGACTCCATTTACAACGGACTTTACGTGAGTGCCACCCAGCGTTACCGCTCCGGCCTTTCGATGGTGGCCAGTTTCGCCTGGTCGAAGTCCATTGACGACACCGGGGGTGACAACAATATACAAAACGGCGGCCCCTTTGCGGCGGCGCCTGTTCAGTACTACAACGACTTGAGACAAGAGCGAGCGGTTTCTTCCTGGGACATTCCACTCAAAACGACGATTGGCTATACCTACCAACTGCCTCTCGGGACAGGCAAGCTGCTCTCCACGCACAACCGGATTATTGACGGGATCATTGGCGGCTGGGTGACCTCCGGCATGTTCACCGCGGAATCCGGACAGCCCTTCGCGCCCGTGTTGGGCAGCAGTGGATACTGGGTCTCCACGAATGGTTCGTCGGCGCTGCCCGCGGGGATTAACTTGCGGCCCAATATCGTCTCCGGCGTATCGTGCATCAATCCCGCCTGGCGCGCCAATCCATTCGGCCAGCCCTATATTAATCCGGCGATGTTCTCTGTCCCCGGCTCTCTAGGCAGCCCGGCATTTGGAGATGCTCCGCGCACGCTCACGGATTGCCGCTCGCCCCGGGTGGTTACTTTTGACGCCAATCTTTACCGGCGATTCCGCCTCGGCGGCAACGAGAAGCATTATCTGGAGATTGGAGTCAATGCACTCAACGCCTTCAATCATCCGGTATTTTTCCTGCCGGGGAATAGCAATTATTCCGCGTACAACGCGTTCAATACCGCATCCTTGACGAATCCGGCCGTACCTGGATTTACGAACCAAACTTCATTCGGGTTCCTGAGTCCTGGGAACACCGAAGGAATCAGCCGCGTCGTGCAACTGAGTGCCAGGTTGTTTTGGTAAATCTGTTTTGATGACAAGGTTCTTATTTCGGTGCGCGCTATCCGCTATATTTGTCTGCGCTGCGCTTCATGCCCAACTGCCCGCGCCTCCGCCGGTTCCGATGCCTGCGCCGGAACCGGCGGAGAACGAGGCTTTCTTCGGCGCGCATATTCAACGTTCGATGACGCTACTCGCCACCAGCAGCAAAGAACGAAGATGGCCGGTCCGGGTGCTGGTGTACGGCCAATCCATTGTAGGCAGCAGCACGTTCACGCGCATGATGGAAGCTTTTCTGCGCGAACGGTTTCCTTATGCCGACATCACCCTGGAGAATCGGGCGATCGGCGGCTTTGAAGCGCCCCGGCTGGTGCGGACCGCGGTGCACGATCTGTATCCGTTCTACCCGGATCTGTTGATTTTTCACGTCTACGGCGGCGAAAAGACCGGCGAACTGGAGCGGATTATCGCAAATACCCGCCGCTACACCACGGCCGACATCGTTCTGTTCAACCACCACCAGAATCGCGATCAAACGTTTGTGCCGGAATTCGGCGCGAAATTCTTTCGCTATCTGGCTGAGAAATATGGTTGTGAAATCGTGGACGTTTCGACCGAATGGCCGGAATATCTTAAGACGAATCACCTGGAGCCGGGCCAGATCCTGCGCGATAACGTTCACCCGAATGTGGATGGGCTGGCGCTATTGACCACTTTGATCGGCAGGCACCTCCGCTATAACCCGCTGTTCGCTCCCGCCTCGTGGGAGACAGTTCGCCGGTTCGAAGCCAAGCGTCAATTGGACGAAGGGGCCAGCGACGAAATCGTGTTTTCGGGAACACCCTGGAAGCTGGAGGATGAAGGCGCGGTTGGAAATTCTTCCCACGGTGTTCTGAAATTGCGCTTCGACGGCAACCGCGTGGATGCGATTGCCGCGCACGTGAAAGATTTGTCCAGCACCGGTACCGCACGGGTGCTGATTGACGGCAAAGCGCCATCCACCGATCCGCGAATGTACGCCGTGACGCTTCCAAGCAAAGGGCCGCAGACGTGGTTTCCGGCGATCCGCCGGATTGATTTCGAAAAGCTTCCTCTATTAGAAGATTGGACTTTGCGGGTCACGGAGATCAATGCCGACGCGACCAAATTACGCTTCGAAGTGAGCGGATCGAAGACTGGTCCGGACGGCGCCGGGTCCAATACTGAGCGGTTCGTTTCGAAATCAGGCTGCGTCGTGATCGATCCGCGCGACTGGATGCTGTCCCAGATCATGACCATTTTCAAGCAGAAGGATGCGCCGCCGGTTGGATACGAAATTCATTGGAGCATCAAGCCGATGTTTGTGGATACTTATCAGCCGCAGGTTGCGGCGGATGCGGCGAAAGTTTATGCGACTACGTTAGCGCAGGGTTTGGTGAATGGTCCTCACACGCTAGAGATCATTCCAAACGGCGACGGGCCGGTGCCGGTCGAAGCCATTCAAGTTTATCGGCCTCCGCTTAGGTAATGCGGAACATCTCCCGCGCGGGGAGCTTTTCATCCACCAGCGTATATTTCAGCCTGTCGTTAGTAAGGCTATAGCTCATGGCCAGAGCAACTCCCTTCCGGCGATAAGATACGATCCGTTGATCGGCGCTCACTTGATCGCTGATTTCGGCCCCCGACACTTTCTGTTGGAATTGTTCGAACGACCCATGATCGGCCGGCCCGCCAATCTCGGCGGCGAAACCATTCAGCGTGTGCAAAAGTCCGTGACGGTCGAAGCTCCGGTATTTTCCCTCATAGTTGATGAGATGAATGCTGAGATAACCGTCTGCTTCCTCTATGCGGACAGCCGCTTCACGGCCATGGTTGGTGATGGTCAATGGCCAGAAGCACGCAAACAAAAAGCCATCGTCTAACCAAACCGTGTCCGCCGTCTGGGATTGAAACGGCGGCTTCACGACGCGCGCACCGAACAAGATGCGGTGTACGGGGCGGTAGAAAACAGGTACGGCGATGGTCAGCCGCAAGCCCTTAAATTCTCCGATGAACTCACCTTTCGATTGATAGGGAACCAGTACAGTTCCATCCTTTTGCAGAGGATGCGTACGCCCCGATTCTCCGAACAGGCTCCGCGTTACCTCAACGCCTGGATTCCTTGGATCAGTCCACGGCTTGCCGGGACCGAAGTCATCCACGGTATAGCGGCAAAAAATAGTGGATATGTCATGCAGCGAGTTCGGGTGGGCGCTGCGTTGAAAGTTCACGAAAAATGTGTCAGTCTGGTTGCCGTCGAGAAATTGCTCCGTGGCGCTGCCAACGGCGAAGTTGCCGGTCATGTACGTCGTCGCAACCAGTTCGCCGGATGGATACTCTATCACTTCTTCTGTCTTTTTTGGCTTGCCATTCGCGGTGTTTCTGATCAGGACATTTTGCGGAGCGCAGCCGAATTCCGAGGTGGCCGAAACTCGAAAAGGATAGGTTTTGTCGAAACACAAATGCGCGATCTCAGCGGAAGGATGATACGTACCGGCGGCAATCCACACATTTGAAACCTGCATAAACGGCACGTCCCCGTCATGATGGATCACCTGGCCGGGTATCGGCGGGAACATGAATTGAGGCGGGGTCATCCATAGGCGATTGCCAAAGGCCTGGTACAGCATCATGTGAACCTGATGCAGATGCCCGACGGTATCCACTGCGTAAGCGCGCGAATGGGGGCCGGCCAGAATGTTCGTGGGCCCGTGAAAGTGCGCCGCAATGTCCTTCCAGACGCGGCGCTCTATTTCCAGAGCCATCTGCCGGGATGCCGCGTCTTTCGAATACTCCGCAATGTCGGAATAGCAGAGCATGGTCACGGGCGAATAAGTCGAACTGGTGTATTCGGAAAGGAGACCCCGGCGATGGAGCAATTCGAGCAGCCTCTCCATGCCTTCGCGGCCCTGCTTGATCGCTTCCTGGTTATCCAGGAATTCGCCGCCTAACGTGGATACTTCATTCTCCATGGCGGGGAAATTGTCGTTGTATCCGAGGAAGCAGATCTCAGACCGGCGGGCCAGCGCCTGGCTGAGAAGGCCCGTAAGCAAATCGCGAGTTTCCTTGGTGAGCTCATCTTTGTCCCGCAATAGCAACTGAATCGACGTGACAAATTCAAAATGTGAGAATTCGTTAAAGCGCGACCGTTCGGCGAATGTGCTGCGTATGATGGCGTTTGCTTTTTCGCGCGTCGCCGCTCCTCTCAGGAACGAAAGACAGTTCCACAGCCGCTCGCGGCCGCCGGGTTCGGTGGAGCGTCCAATCCATTTCCCGCGGTCGTCAAATAGCGGGCCCACCAGGCGTTGATGCAAGCCGTAGACCTGTTCCCGGCGCCAGCGCTGTCCGGCCGCGTCCCACGCGGCAGCGGCTGTGCCTGGAGAATCAGCCTGAATTTGGTGAATATCAGCGAGCGCCGATAGCACGGCCAAGCCCCGGCAGAAATCGCGGCGATGTTGCATAGGTTTGTTTAAGTTCTCACGCTAACCGATGCGCGCGCGGCGAATCAAGACCACGGCGCGAGGCCCGCGCGGTTTTGAGAAGATCTGACGCTTTCAAGGCCGAAAACGCTTCGTTACCGGCAAAGACCGCATCAAAACTTCTCAAAGAACCCCATTCCCGGCCATTCCGCATCGACATGCCGGTCTAGGCGATATATCCTAATTCCACAAAACCGCTTTTCGTTGAGGAGTTTTCATCCCATGTTTGCACTGAACACTGTCCGACCGGCAGGCCGCGTTACCAGGCTTGCGGTTCTTATTTTTCTTTTATCCACGTCGATCCCCTCCGTTTATGCGCAGGTGACCAGCGGCAGCATTTTGGGCGCCGTCACAGACCCATCGGGCGCCTCCGTGGCTAATGCTAAAGTCGTCATCACCAATACCGGGACCAATATCAAGTCCGAAACGACGACATCGAGCGAGGGGAACTTCGAACGACCCTACCTTCCCGCCGGCGACTACCGGCTAACGGTGGACGCGCCTGGATTCAGCTCCTATGTCCAGACCGGCATTGCGCTCAACACTGCCGAGAAATATCGCGCCGATGTCCGTTTGGCTGTAGGCAACACCTCGCAGAGCGTTGTGGTCACCGCGAATGCGGTCACGCTTCAAACCGATTCTTCGCAGCTCACCCAGACGATTGACCGCAAACAGGTGGAAGGCCTTCCGAACATTAACAGGAATCCCCTGCTCTATGCGATGACCGTAGCCGGAGTCACCACCACCGGCGCTTTTTTGGATCCGAATAACGTTGCTACCGGCGACAATTCCCGACAGAACTTTTCCTCTTTCGTGGTGAACGGAAGCCGCCCCCTTTCGAGCAATATCCAACTCGACGGAGCGATGGACACCAGCCCGTACGGCAATGAAATTTCCGTTTTGCCGAACATTGAGGCGATTGGCGAAGTGCAGGTGATTACGAACGCGTATTCGGCGGAGTACGGCCGGGCCGCGGGCGGCGTCATCAACTTCACCACCCGTTCCGGCACAAATCAGGTGCACGGCGCATTGTATGAGGATTTCAGAAATTCAGCCCTCAACGCCAACAGCTTCGGGAACAATACTTTTGGGCGGACCTCCAACGGAACTCCGGTGCGGCCGAAAGCGCCGTTCAACACCAATCTTTACGGCGGCGCCTTCAGCGGACCGGTTTGGCTGCCCAAAATTTATAACGGACACAACCGGACTTTCTTCTTTGTTTCCTACGAAGGCCTACGCCGCGCGCAGGGCGCAAGCACTTATTACACCGTCCCCACAGCGGCGGAGCGCACGGGCGATTTCAGCAAAACGCTTGCGCTGGTTACCTCAAACGGAGTTCAACTTGCGGAACCCGTCAACGTCTACCTGCCTTTGCCCGGCACCACCACCACCACCCAGGTGGCCCCCGGCCAGTATCAACTGAACCGCCAACAGGCAACGTATAACGGCGTACGGAATATCCTTTCACCGCAGTATCTGAGCCAGGCCTCGTTAAACCTGATAAATCTGTATCCGCTTCCTAATATTACGCCGGTGAACGCCGACGGTACCAGCAACTACTTCACCAACGCGGTCACTTATACCCACACCGACCAGTGGATTGTGAAACTCGACCATAACTTTAGCGACACGCAAAAGGGCTTCTTCCGCTGGACAACCGATTGGACGCTGAGCAACCCGCCGAATATTTATGCCGGCACAAATCCGGCGGCCAATAACAACGGCCCAACCACGCAGTTCAACCCGAGTTTCACGCTGGGGTACGATTGGACCCTTTCTCCACGGGATGTGCTGGAACTGCGCGCGAACCTGACGCGGATTAACCTGGTGCTGCAGCCCATCGGCGGCCAGAATTACGATCTCACCAGCCTGGGGTTTTCCCCGAGTGAACTAGTAGGCTTGCCCACGCACGCGTTCCCCGGCATCAGCATCGGAGCTTATCCCTCTATGGGCCTGGGTAGTTTTGTATTGAGAAATAATCATTCCTCAAACTATTCGTTTACACCCAACTACACCAAAGTCGCCAACAAGTGGACGTTCAAGGTCGGCGGCGAATACCTGGATATCCTTTATAACTTCACGCAACCCTACAAAGCTTCCATGAGCTTTGCGGCCAACAGCGCCGGATTCTCGGCAGCCTGCGCAGGCACCGGCTGCCCGGTGCTGCCAACCACCACGGTGCAAGGATGGTCAGCGGCCAACTTCCTGATGGGCGCGGTAGACGGAGGCCTCGGCAACGGTCAATACACAACAGGCGACCCCACCATGGCATTGAAAAACGGATTCTGGTCAGCCTACAGCCAGAACGATTGGCGCGCCACGCGCAAGTTAACCATTAATTTGGGCCTGCGCTGGGAATTCCAAGGGCCGTTGACGGAGCGCTATAACCGGCTCAGCCAGTTCAACCTGGGTGGAGTGAATGAAACCGGTACGGCCGGCCTGTATCAGTTCTCCGGTGTTAACGGCAACCCGCGCTGGCAGACGAATGGCAATTGGAAGAATTTTGCGCCGCGCGTCGGATTCGCTTACCAACTTGGCTCCAAGACGGTGATCCGGTCGGCTTATGGAATTACCTATGACATGATCACCGGCGTGGGCTCGGGCGCGCAAGGCTTCGGCTCCGACGGCTTTTCGGCGCCGGCTTTCATTCAGATCCGGCCTGGCAGCGGACTCGATATCCTGCAGAATCCATACACGAACGCCTTTAGTTCCGGTGGCGTCACTGCCGGCGCGAATCCGCAGAACCCGGCGTTGCTAGGGCAGAACGTGACAGCGTTTATCCGGACCGATTCCAAGATCCCCTACATACAACAGTGGAACTTTACCATTCAGCGGGAATTGCCCGGCTCGGTTAACCTGCAGGTAGCTTATGTAGGGACCAAAGGAACAGCGCTGGCCATTCAGCAAACACCTGTAAACCAAACGAACGACATTCCGCAAGCGACGCTGAACTCGGCGCTGGGCACCTACGTCGCAACCGGTATTAACCCGCTCACCAGTCTCGTGACCAATCCGTTTTACAAGACCATCACCAACAACTCAAATCTGAATAACGCAACTATTCAACAGCAATATTTAGATTTGCCCTATCCGGCGTACGGTGGAGTCACCAGATTTCAAGACCGGCTGGGAAGCTCAAACTACAATTCACTGCAAGTGACCGCACGTCGCGCCTTTGCCACGGGTTTCCAGATTACGGGCGCTTACACCTGGTCTAAATCGATTGACTACGGAGGCGCCTACACAGCGCAGGTACAAACCGGTGCTACACAGGGCAGTCCTTTTTACAGCCCTACAAATCAAGGTCTGGACCGTTCCATTTCCGCCTTTGATTCCCCGCAGCGCCTCGTCGTGTCGTATCTCTGGGAGCTGCCATTCGGTAAAGGCAAACCCTTTCTGGCGAATACACCTGTCGTTAATCACATCGTGGGCGGATGGAAGGTGGGAGGAATTACCACGTTCTCTTCCGGCTTTCCGTTGGGGATCGGCTACGGCGGTGGCGGGTTTAACCGCGTCAACGTCAACGAAAACCCCAACTTACCCGCAAAGGATCAGATTGTCGGCGATGGCCATACGTCGGAAACCCTGCCGGATGGACATACTATCGTAGTTCCGGTCGGCTACAAGCTCATCTTTAACCCTTATGCTTTCTCGGTACCGATCCTCAACGTTCCCCAAGCCGGATCTCCCGGAAAGACCGTGAACGTGGCGAATCCATATTTCTACGGCGACGCGCCACGCCTGTTCTCGGACCTGCGGGGACCAGGTACGGCCAATTGGGATCTGAGCCTTTCCCGCGTATTCGGCATCACCGAAAAGATTAAGCTGGAGGCTCGATTGGATGCGTTCAACGCTTTCAACCGCGTGCAGGCGGGCGTACCAGTCACGTCATTCGGCTCTCCGAATTTAAGTGCCGCGAACGGCCCGCTGGGCCTCAGCACCAGCTCCACCTTCGGCATGATCAGCACGGCTACCGCCCAGACCGTGGTGGGACAAAGCACCAATATTCCGCGCTACCTGCAGATCTCCATGCGATTGTCCTGGTAGCTACTGCTTAATCAGAGTTCCATCCGCTTTGCGGAGCTCACCCCAGCCGCCGTTCAGGCGCTTTTTATCGCCGGTCTCACCGCCGCCGAAAGGAAAGCGCGCGGCGGCTTTTTCGTCTACCTCAATGCCCCAACCCGGCGCTTCATTGACATACAAATAGCCGTTTTTGAAAACGGGCGACCCGTGGAAAATTTCCTCCGCATGGCTCCCGTAAGGAGTGAATTCCTGGATGCCAAAGTTGTGGCTCACCAGATCGAGCGTGGCGTTGGCCGCGTGGCCGATCGGGGAAAGATCGTTCGGCCCATGCCACGCCGTTTTCACCTGGAAGAGCTCACCCAGCGTGGCAATCTTGCGCGCGGGCGTAAAGCCGCCGCTCTGCGAAACGTGTACGCGAATATAATCGACCAGCCCCTCAGAGATAAGAGGAATCCATTCATGCGGGCTGTTGAAAAGCTCTCCCATGGCGATAGGCGTGGCGCACTGCGAGCGAATTTGACGGAAATAAGCCAGGTCTTCGGGCGAGAGCGGATCTTCCATGAAAAACATATGGAATCGCTCGGCATCTTTGCAGAATTGGACGGCCTGACGGGGACTGACGCGTTCGTGCACATCGTGCAGCAATTCGATTTCGTCGCCCAGTTCCGTGCGGCAGGCTTCAAACATTTTTAGCGTCTGGCGGATATACTGGGCCGCGTCGAACGAGGGGCCGCTGTGGAGCGTCGCATTTTTATATCGCTCGGTAGTGGGAACACCCACTTGTACGCGCAGGTGCCGGTAACCTTGCGCCATGTAACGCCGGACATCGTCCGTGACGGCATGCGCGTCGGCGCCGCCCGCGTGCCCGTAACAATCCACGGCTTCGCGGCACTTGCCGCCGGCAAGCTGATAGACCGGTTGGCCCAACAGGCGTCCTTTGATATCCCAGAGAGCCTGGTCCACTCCGCTGATGGCGCAGTTCAGCGTGGGCCCGTTCTTCCAGTAAGAACTGGCGTAGCAGGATTGCCAGATATCTTCAATACGATTCGTTTCCTTGCCGGCGAGAAACGGTTTCAGATATTTCTCAACCGCTGGTTTAATCAGGTCGGCGCGCTGCGTGAACGTGGCGCAGCCGTAACCGTAGAGCCCGGGCTGATCCGTCTGGATTTTTACCACGGACAGGCGAACGCCTTGCGGCTCAGTCTCAATCACGCTGATATCGTGAATGCGCGGCGAGACCGACGGCGTTGCGGCTTCGGCCTCAGGCGGCATCGCAAACGGGAAAAGCCCGGCGAGGCCCAAAGTTCCAATGACATCTCTTCGTTTCATGTTGTGTTTCATTTTGGGTAATAGAGGGATGGCGCCGGTTCCTGTGCATCGGGAATGCCGGCGTAACTAAAGCGGCGAAACGGCTCGCCCGGTTTTGGATCGAAGTTGGTCCATGACGCCGGATTGGTGTTTGCCGGCCTGGAACGCGGCCCTTCGCCATTGCCGCTGACTCCGCAGACCGAATATTCGAAAATACCTCCGGCGGTATTTTGACGATCGGTATATTCGCGCGCGACGCCGTGGTAGACCAGCGCATAGGATTGCGTCCCGGAAGCGCGCCGGTATAAGCGATATTCTTTCACCCCGAGCAACTCACCCCAAGTCAGATGCACGGCGGCGGCTTGCCTGGTGAGAGCGAGGCCATCCGGCGGCAGCGGCGGTTGAGCTATGATGTAAATAGGATATTCGGGACCTGGCTTGCTGTGCTGCGTTTCGTTGACCGCGATTGCTCGCACGTGTACTTTGACTCCGCTGCTCAGCCCCTTCAGATCGTAGATATTTGTTTGTGTAGCGCCTGCCGGCGTCCAGGTCGCTCCGGAGTCGCGGCTCAGTTCCACCTGATAGCTGGCGGCCCCGGCGACCGGTGTCAGGAAAATGCGCGCGCCATTTGCGGTGTTCTCAGTGTGATCAATGGCCGGGGCCGGCGGCACGGGTTTACCAGAAGTAACTTGCCATTCGTGGCGGCCGGGCGGCAGTTGGATCTTCAACCCGCCGTCAACCCGTTGAACGTCGAGCTTGGCTCCATCCACGTAGAAGGAAGTATCGGCTGGAAAAATCTGCAAGGCCGCTGTTTGCGGTGCATAAAAATAGCCGTGTAGTTCTTTGGGATCGCTGAACACCGCGCTAATGCCGGCGTCAGGGCCGCTCAGTTGAAACGAAACTCCACCGGCGGCGATTTGCGAGCCGTGGAAAAGCGCTAGTTCGAAACGGCCATCTGCATGATGCCGGACAATGCCTGCGGAGCCATCAAACTGAACACCCTCCTGGTCAAAGTGAACGCCCTTCGGATCTTCAAAGACTTGATCTGTTGATCCATTCGTCTGGACCTGCGCTCCGTAAGGACGAGCGTTGACAACAACATCTTTGCGATGACTCACCACCACCATGGAATCGCCCAATCCGTCGAGCCATACGCCGCTAGTGGCTTCGGTATTGAGTTCCGTCCTCTGGCCGCCGCCCTTCACCACTTGCAGAAACGGGAAATCGTCACCGCGCTTGTTGAACCAGGAGAAGCGGTGCGGAATCGCGGGATTAAATGTTGCGTCGTATGTGACGAAATAGTCCGCCCCCGCCAGCAGCACGCTGCGGCTTAAATACTCGGGCCAGGAATAGGCACCAGACCCCTTCTTGGCGTCAAGCTCCGCATATTGAGCAGCCTCAAAATCATAGAAAGGCCGGTCAACCACATTAAAGCCGATGGAGCGGAACTTGCCGTCTTTGAATACGCCGAAGGTAGAGCAGAAGTCGGTCTCCTGTTCAGCCCTGTCGCCGAAATCTTCGGTGCCGTTGTGGCTGTACGCTTTGCCGCCTGCATAGTAATACAGAATGCCATTACCGCCTTCACCAGCAACACCCCAGCGATAGTTGGGCCCATCGTCAATCTGCTGCACGTGCAGCGACACTTCACTCCGCGTATCGACGCCAGCTCGCAGCACCAGGCCGTAGCCGGTGTACTTTGCGGATGCCAGATGCGGATTGGTGCCGAGATTGTCAGGGCCGCCGTACATGACAGACCATGGATCCGGCGCGGTGCGAGATACTTCGACATCTTGATCCGTCGGCCGGGCGGCCCACATCAGATGCTCGGCGGTGAGCGGCGCATAACGTTGCAGCAGAGTGCCGAAGAGCCATAGCGAACGCGGCGGGGCGCGCCTGGCGGAGTGCGCGCCAATGGGAGGGAAAATTCGGCGAGGCCAGTCGCCTTTTGCCACGAAGCCCCATTGATGCATGGCCTGCGCGGAAGGGTCCGTCGCGGAATCTCCATCAAAGGGCGCGGAAAGAGAATCAACCAGCCAATTGCCAAGCTCCGCCAATTCCGGACTGACAAAGCGATTGCCACCGTCAAACTGCCGCAGCAGGTAAGCCGCGCGCAACGCCGGCCGGAAAAAGCCCCAGACATAGGTAGTCAAGCTCTCCGTCCAGCGGCCGCCCTTGGCATCCCATGCGGTAACGGCGGGGCGCGTGTGATAGTGCGTATTCAGTTGAACGTATTTCTGAAACTCGTTGGCCCAATTAGCAGCTTCGGGATGTTCCGGAAACAGAAAAGACATTTGCGCGGGCACGCTTTTCACGTCGGAAAGAAAATTCGGATGTCCGCTGAGCATGGGTTTCATCGGCATGTAGTCTTCGCCCGCATGAACATAGGCCATGGTGAGAAACGCGGCGGTGATGCGCTCGCGTTCGCGCGGTGTCATCACCGGATAGAAGCGATTGTAGGCATCCACCCAGGAGTCGTCTACCTGGCGGCTGCTGGTGGGGCCGAAGCCTCCATTCTGGCGGGTTCCGGAGGCAATCGCTTCATTCACCAAACCTGAGGTCAACACCGCCCGCTCTAAATCCGCGGCGTTCTTAATATGTCCTTGCCGGAAAAGAATAGCGGGACGGCGGTTGGTGTCCGGATAAGTCAGCGTCCAGTCCTTTACGTCATTCAGATCAAATGTGCCATGCCGATTCTGCATGAAGAGCATATAGGAAGACGGATACAGGCTGCTCTTATAGGTGTAGCCGTCCACGCCCTTTTTTCCGGCGTGCGCCAGTTCCACCTCGTGCATCGCCTCAATATCTTTCGCGTGATCATAGAGAGCGATGCAAGTGGAACGAGTGCCGTTTGCCAGCGGCCACCGCCAAGACAGAGTTCCGTCTCGATAGAAATAACCGACCTCTAGCCTGGTGGAAGCATGCCATATGGCGTAATCATGATCGTTCCAGTTCTGCGGCTTGTCGATAAACAGTCCAACGGCGTCATTCGTCCGCGTATCCCAGAAGTTGGCGAACGAACCAACCAGAAACGCCGGCCATGGTTGAAACAGGCCGAGCCGGAATCCGATCTCTCCTTCTTTTGAAAGTCCGGAGACGACGCCAATATGCGTGTTTAATTGCTGATCATCAATGTGCTCCCAGGGATAGTCTTCGTAATGCGCTTGCGGACGATCTGAACTGCCGGGAACATAGGGGTTGTTCGGCGATTGGCGATGCGTGGGATGAAAGTTCAGCCAGGGCATGTCCAGATAGGCATGTGCATTGGAGGCGAAGCCGTCCATGTGTTCGTGGAATTCGGCGTAATCCATGCCCGCTATGCATCGGATGGTCGCTTCATAGCTAGCGCCGCCCTGGAATTGATAACTGACCCGGTAGGTAATAAAAAGCGGGCCACTCTCCAAACGCTCGGTGTGAATGCGCATGGCTTTCATGCCGGGCGTCATCAACTTCGCACCGCCCATCCATTTTGCGCCACTGGCGCGCGACAACTGCTGGATGGGTCCGGGCGTTTCCGCTGTGATGGTTTGAGAAGCCGCCAGTTTTAAGCGCATCACGCCGGAGTTGAGAATAATCACCGCGCCTTGCTGCTCTTCCGTAACGGGTTTAGGCATGGCCGCGGGTACGCCGCGCGTCAGAACGAAATCATGGTGACCGGCGGAGGGCAGATCCGAAAAAAAAGAAATGGTAGCGAATGCCAAATGATTTCCATCCAGTTTCACGCTGGAAAGCTGGAATGGAATAGCTGTTCCGGCTTCGTCATGTAGGGCGAGCTGCCCGGGGTTCAGCTCCACTCCTTGAAATCCGACAGGATAGCTGAGCAGAGTGCGCGGCCACCAATACAACGGGTGCTGGAGATGATCCTGAAGAACGAAATGCAGCGTCTGAGAAGGGCCAAACACGTATGCCGGGGCCGCGGATAAACCGGCCGCAAGAATCAGGCCAAGATACAGAAGACGATTCATATCTAAGAAAAGGGCAACAGCTCAATTTCAAGGCGTGCGTGTTGAAAGCGGCGATCCAGGTAGACGAAGAATCCACCGCCTGCCTGTTCCGCGCTGACGTAGCGGGTGTGTTCGCCGTTCCATTTCACCTGCTTCACGGGCGTGGGCGCGTAAACACGGAAATGACCCAGCCGCTCTTTATCAGTCTCTATAGAAACGCTGACAATTTTTCGCGCGGACTCATAAAGGTGCGTCAGTTGGAGGTATCCATCCGCCGGAAGAGTGACCGTGATGGAAGATGGCACATCGGTCCAGCTAGCCGGTACATTCGGCCACAAGTTCATTTCGTCGAATCCAAAACCTGTGGGCGTGATACCAAAGAGCCCTTCAATGACGGCGCTGACATGCGCCGCCGCTGAAATGCCATAGCGATCACGGCCCCTCGCGGCGCCCTTGGTTTGCGTGTACCACTCCTCGCAATCGTTATCTCGAACATAGGCGTTGCTGCGGCGGCGCACGGCTTCCTGCAAAGCGTCCAGCATCTTGCAGTTTGACCAGGAGCGCACGCAGTTGTAGTAACCTTCTTCCCAGCATCCGCCCAGTATGCCGCCATACGCGCTGCTGTAGTTGGGACTCAACCAGCAATAGGTTGGATAGTGGAGCGGCATGGGGAACACCGAGTATTCGAGCAGCACTTTCCGCGCATAGGCCGCGACGGCTGCGGCTCGGGAATGATTGGCGCTGATGAGTGAGGAGTAGTACGGCGTCACATCCAATTCGCGGCTATCTTCATTGATTCCGAGAAGACTGTGATACCAGCGCTTCTCCGGCGCGCGGTACAGCAAATAGTAATTCGCCGCATCGGGGTCCCAAGCGGCCGTTTCAATGGCCTCTTTGGTTTGCGCGGCCCTCTGCTGCATCCATGCAGTTTCGGTCAGGTTATGCTTGACGCCGTAATTGGCGGCCAGCGACAACAGCTCACAAACTTCCATGCTGGAGACAACGACGGCATCGCGGCCGCAGTGATCGACGTCCGGAAAATTATCCGGCTCACCCACCAGAAGCGCCCACAAATGATCCGGAACGGTGGGGCCGTGTTCAATCAGGCCGTCGTGGTTTGTGTCGTAATGGTCCAGGTTCCACTTCAACATCTGGACAAGACGCGCCCAGTGCTTTTGCACAAAGGCGTCCTGGCCGGAATAAACCAGGTAATCGGAATAGTGCTTCACCGTCTGCGCGAGATGAATAGAGGTCTGCCCCTTCGGATCCCAAAGAAGACGTCCGGTAGCGGGATCGGTTTGATCTTCAAAGATCCGGCTACCCATTGCCAAGCTGAACGCCGAGTCATGTCCATAAAGATAGGCCGCGCACTTCGGACCATACCGGAAATCGCGCGGATCGTAACTATGCTGTGGACCATTCTTACCGTCTGAAACAGCAAGCCATCCGTCCTTCTGGTAATGCGCGAAGGCCAAACGCCGCATCTGTTCCACCAAGCGCGCGGCGATTCCAAATGACTGTTGAATCGATGATTCCGGTGTGGATACGGCGACCCGGGAGCTCATGGAGAAGTTCGGCTCCGCATTGGAATCGATGGCCGCGAGCGAGGCGGCCAGACCTAAGAAAATGGGTCGGTTGATGTTGAGATCCATCACGGTTCACATCAGCATAGATGGCGGGACTGGCCGCTGACAACGGCGCTTCGGCCCATTTGGACAGAATTGAGAAATTCTGATGTTGCCTAGCGGTAGCGATCCACTAACACGATGTCGCTGGCCGAGCGATCGACAAGCGGCAGCAATAGGGAGCGCCGGTCAGGGGACAACGTAAGCGTCAAGAAGCCCGCGAGCGCGATGGGGTTAGGCAACGGAACAATCGAGGTGATGTGCTGATCGGAGAAACTATAAAATTTGACCTGCGCCGGATGATTCAGCCCGAGCGCACCGTCGTCGTCGACAAAGTAAATGCCGGCAGGCGACACGGTCCAAAGCCCCCATCTTTCCGGGCGCATGCCGGGCATTGTCAGAATCTCAGCGCCGCCGGCGACCGGAACACTCCATACCCCGGGCAGGGATTGATGCTTTGAGTAGAAGAGCGTCTTTCCATCCGGGGAGAATCTTCCCGCGTAGCCGCCTTCCTGGGTGACTTGCTCCGGCGTGCCGCGGCCTGCCGTGGAGACACGCCAGATCTGCCAATAGCCGGTACGATTGGAGGAAAAATAGATGGACTTTCCATCTGGCGCCCAGCGTGGATACTCATCGTCAAAATCGGCGAAGGTGAGTTGGCGAGGCTGACCGCCCGCGACCGGCAGAGTATAGATATGATAATGGCCTTGCTGATGGATATCCACGGTCAACTTGGAGCCATCGGGAGACCAACTCGCGGAATGGACGCGCATGCTGAGAGGCAGCACCTTTGGATTTGAGCCATTCGCGCGCGCGATCCCTAATGTTCGCTTGCCGGGAGCGTCGGAACGAAAAAGAATTTGGCTTCCATCAGGTGAATAATCCGGCGCGGCTACATTGTGCATCGGCGTGTTGAGTTTGGTCCACACTCGCGTTCCCAAATCCAGCTTCCAAAAATTCTCGCTCTCGGTGGATTGTGAATAGGCGAGCCGTGAACCGTGCCGGGCAACGCTAAGATACCCCGCTCTGTCACCAGTCGGTGATACGCGGCGCGGCACTCCTGGCCCAGCCGGCGGCGCGGCTACTTTCCAGAGCCCAGGCTCGTCCGCCCGGTCGGAAGAAAAGATAATTTCGCGGCCATCGGGAGTCCAGTCGAGATCTCCAATCCAGCGCTCATCAAAGGTGAGGCGCGCAGGTGCTCCTCCGTTTGTAGGAACCACGTAAATATCGCGGACAGTCGCCGATGAACTACGAATGAATGCAACGAAAGCGCCATTGGGCGAGAATCGCGGGGCAAGATCGCTGGGAGAGCGGGCCGGAACGGACGTAAGGCGCTTCCGCTCGCCGGTGGCGGCTGAGATCAGAAAGAGGCTGACGCTCTCCTGCGGACCGCCTTTATCGTCCACCACCAGAAACTTGCCGTCAGGCGACCAATCCAGATGACGCGCTTTGATGCCGAGGCGATCTGAGTAGACGTGCGTCAACTTTTTTTCGCTACCGCCGCGCGCCGGTACGATGTACAAGCCGCCATCGCCCGGCGCCAAGCGCAGATAAGCGATGGATTGACCGTCCGGAGACCAGGCTGGACTAGTATCCACGGCGGCGTGAACTGTCAAGCGCGTTGAAGTTTCAGATGAGATCGGCTTGACGTAGATGTCGTAATTAGATTGATCTTCGCCGTTCCATACAAACGCAACTCTGGTTGCATCGGGTGAAAGAGCGGGCTCCGTGGCGCTCCCCGGGAGGCTGGTTGCAAAGCGCACCAGCGGAAGAATGCCGCCGGCGTCGGAAAGCCGAAACAGAACAGCCAGCGTCCCGATACCAATCAGGCAAAATAGCGCGAGAAAAGCGATCCAGACTCTAGGAAGCGGCTTGCGTAAGGGAAGAGGTTCAACGTCGACCTCGGGTGAAGATATTATTTCTTGCTCTTCCAGAACCGTTTCGACACTCGACAGACTGGGACGCCGCAGGCTGGATTGCGTGGAGTCCGAAAGGAAACGGTAACCTCGGCCCGGGATTGTTTGTATGTAACGCTCGCCCTTCTGGCGTTCGAGGGTTTTGCGCAAAACGTAGATGTTCTGCGTTATGTTCGAGGCTTCAACATTTACATCGGGCCAAATCGCGCGCAGCAACTCCTCCCTTGGGACCACGCGGTCTCGATTTCGCACCAGGATTAGGAGGATCTCAAAGGTCTTATGCGCGAGCGGAACAGGAGTGCCCTCGCGGTAAAGAATGCACAAGTGTGAATCTAAGAGATAGGGACCGAATTCGTGATACCGGCACTCGCCGGAAGGGACGGCAGGATGGTCTAGGGGTTCTTCGGAAATCTGATCTTCAGAAGAATTGATATTTCTTGATAACACGACAGACCTTCGTCCGGTAATCATATAACGAACGAAAGCAGCGACCTAGTTCTTCCCGCTGGCCGCCAGACCGGCTTTCCATCCGAAATAAATTTCGACGATCGGCGCCTCCCGGTCCGCATGCGGCGACGCAACGGCTTCCGGCTTGCCTTGCCAGATGACAACCGTGTCTGCCTTATCCGGGCCAAAACCGAGCTCCGAGCCGTCATAGTCCATCGTTTTTGCAAACCACCGGCTGAAGGCCGACGATTCATCCAGCCCTGTAGAAAACACCGGGTTGTAGTAGATGACGAATATATGCGTGTTGTGAGCCGCCGCGAGAGAGGCCTCCAGCCGCTTCAAAATTTCAGCTAGAACCGGACGGCCGAAGCTGTGGTACATGTAAACCATCAGCTTGCCCTTCGGAAGTTCGTAATCGAGAATGTTCTTGGGTATAGATGTTAATTTTCGGGCGATCCGGAAAGCGTTTGGCGTAGCTGGCGGCATTCCGGCGCGCCACCTCCGCCAAGGCCGAAGATAACTCCACGCCCGCTATCTGCTGGAAGGGAAATTCCGTAGCAACCGGCAGTGTCGCAAACAGCTGGCCTGAGAGTGAAGCGTGCGATCAGGCTGATTGGGGAGCAACCTGGCAGGGTGGATATCAAGGTGCCGATAACTGATGAAGACATGGCTGGCGTCTGAGGTGATCTCGGCGCGCGAAAGCATGGCGGGGAGCGCTTCGGCCACGTGCTGCTGTCCAAAAGGCGGATGGCGCTGGCAGGGATGGGAATTCAGCAAAGTCTGCCGCTCCATCCCGGAGCAGAAAATGGGTAGAAAATGCCTGCGGGCAGAGCGATCACGAATGCTAAAATCACCAGGTACTTAAGGCGTAAGTTCCTTAGTTTGTTTAAATTTCATGACGATCACTGGCCGGGGTGAGACGGAGCGCCGGAGAGGTGAAGCAGGCGCTCAAGCAAGTTCTGGCCAGCCAGACGTTTCGCCGGTTTCTGGATCATGCCGTCGAGGCGACCCTGACAAATGAGACGTCCCGGTTCAAAACCTTCATACGAAATGAGCTTGCTTCAATTGATCCAACTGGTGCGACTTCTTCTTTTATTGCTGACGCCGTGCATTGCCGCGTTCGCGCAAGAGTCTTTTCTAAAAGCTTCCGATGCGGCGCGTGTTCTTGAACTCCAGGGGAAAACGAATCATGTGCAGGGAATCGATACCGACGGTGTGTATCTTTGGCTCACGTCCGTTGACTCCGCCGGACACAAAGGCTATCTCCGGGAATTTAGGCTCGAAGATGGCCGCGAGATACGGAGCATCGAATTGCAGGACGGCGGGCGTTTTCATCCCGGCGGGATCGATACGGATACGGAATCGATCTGGATTCCGGTGGCTGAATATCGCGCGAACAGCTCCGCAGTGATCCAGAAGCGCAATAAGAAGACCTTCGCGTTGGAATTTCAATTTGCGGTACCCGACCACATCGGTTGTCTCGCGGTGACGCCCGAGTTCATCATAGGCGGCAACTGGGACAGCCGTGACTTCTATTTCTGGGACCATCAGGGCAGGCTGATCCGGAAGGTCGCGAGCGAAACCGGAGGTGCATACCAGGACATGAAATTCAGATTGGATGGCATTATTGCTTCCGGTGGATTGCCGGAGCGGAGCGGCGCGATCGACTGGCTGGAGTTTCCCTCGATGCATCTTGTGCGGCGCGTGATTGCCGGCAAGACGAGCCGTGGCGCCTCATTGACCCGCGAAGCCATGACAACGTTTCAGGAGCAGCTTTGGTTACTTCCTGAAGACGACCAGAGCAGGCTGTTCGTATTTCCTCTGGCCAGTTTGCCTTCGCCGGCTCGCTGACCTGCGTCTACGTCAAGCTACTCGAACTCCCGAGATACGGTGTTGGGTCGAACGTGGCCTTACCAAACTGCGATCTGGCTCGCGTTTCCCCCAACGGGACTTCGGGCCCGCGACGTAGATCTTTGTGATTTTTCAGCTCGTGTTTTCAAGGGCTCGGTGAAGACTTTGAGAAACACGATAACAGCGACAACAAGCAAAAACGCATGAGAGTCGACGTCGTGCTAACAACATTGAACGACAAAAACACGGTGATCAAGAGCATCAGGCGGCGGAAGGTATACAAAAGGTACACGAAAACCCGCTGCACGACGCGATTCGCCGGTCACAAGCCGGGGCAGAGGACGGGCGCTTACAGATTGGCTTTCGTGGACGCGATCAGATAAGCTAAAGGAGTTTTGTATTTCGGAATAGATATCTGCATTACGGACGCTACTCATCAGAAAACTTAGGCTATGAACACAAAGTCTGCCAAGGCAAAACCGGCGGCCGGGAGACCGGTAGCAATGACTTCTACCATTCGCTGTCTGCGTGTCCTTGAGCTATTGGCTGAAGAACCCTTCGAAGTTTCTCTCTCGGACCTGGGATCTCGCTTGGCCATTCCAAGACCGTCGGTCCATCGCCTCTGCGCAACCCTGATTGAGGCGGGTCTGATCGAGCAGGACCCAAGAACTCGACGCTACTCGTTGACTACGAAAGCGCTTTGGATCGGCTCCGGATATCTCCGGCATTCGGCGGTATATCGGGCGGCATTCTTCCCGATGCAGGAACTGGCGAAGGTCACACCGGGAACCGCCCAGCTTGGCGTGATCGATTGCGGCTGCGTGCTCTTCATCCATTCGGTTGGATCGCCCGGCTCGCCGCACGCGTTCGCTGACGTTGGATTACGGCGTGAGTTCCACGCCACGGCATCCGGGAAAATCTTTTTGGCCGCTATGTCATCGCCTGAAATCGAAAGGATCATGTCGTCCCACTGCAAGAAATATACGGAGAGAACAATCACGTCGATCGAGAGCATGAAAAAGGAGTTGGCCCACGTTCGCCAAAAGAAATATGCCATTAACGTTGAGGAACTGTTAACGGGCTTTTGGGTGATAGCAGCTCCAGTTTTGGCGCGAGACGGACGCACGGTAGCCGCCATTAGCTTGACGCTGGCAATGGAACACTTTACCCCCGAGAATGAGACGCGTTATGCCGCACTGGTCTCTCAAGCTGCCGACAAATCATCGATACAAATTGGCCATCATTCAAGCTGAAAAAATGAATCTGATCGATACCATCGTGCTGAACATCTTCCGCCGTTCTTTTTTCGTAACCGCTCTTGTAGCCGTCATCCTTCTCGCCGTCACCGTCTCTGCCGCAAGCGCGCAAGATCCGACATCGGCTGTTTCTACAGCCCGTGGGCAAGCTCAATTCAAGCAATCTTGTTCGTTCTGCCATGGCGTCACTGCTGGTGGGGGTGCGGAGGGGCCAAGTCTGATTCGTTCTTCGCTCGTTCGTCATGACCAGAACGGAGAATTGATAGGGCAGGTGATTCGCGAAGGCCGGGCAGACAAAGGCATGCCGGCCATCCAACTGAATGCGGAACAGATTGCCGATATCGTCGCCTTCCTTCACGCGCGACTGAAGGAAACAGATCGTACAAGCTATGCCCGTCCGGCCGCCGATCTGAGTCTTTTGCTTACAGGGAATGCCGCGGCGGGCGAAGCATTCTTCGCCGGCGCCGGCGGATGTACAAAGTGCCACTCGCCCACGGGAGATCTTGCAAAAATTGCGTCGCGATTTTCACCTTCGGATTTGCAAACGCGGTTTCTTTATCCTATTGGCAAGACACCGACCGCCATAGTTACGCTTCGCGGGGGTCAGAGGTTTGAAGGAGAGTTTGTTCCGACGGACGCCTTTCATGTGGCAATCAGAGATCGAGAAGGCTGGTTTCACTCATGGCCCATCGACCAGGCGCGTGTGGAGATTCATGACCCGCTTTCGGCGCACCGCGCGCTGTTACGAAGGCTGACAAATGCGCAGATGCACGATCTGTTTGCGTACCTGGAGACGCTGACGAAGTGAGACTATTTTCAGTTCTCGCGTTGGCCGTTACTCTCGCTGCACAAGGTCTCGATCCAGGCGCGCTGTTAAAGCCGCCCACGGACAATTGGCCGACCTACAACGGAGATTACAGCGGGCGCCGCTACAGCACGCTTGCACAGATCAATAAACAGAACGTCCATTCGCTGACGCTGGCGTGGGCCTTTCAAACGCATTCGAGTACCTTTAAAGGCACGCCGCTCGAAGTAAATGGAATCTTGTATTTTTCCGTTCCGGACAATGTGTGGGCGGCCGATGCGCGCACTGGCAAACAACTGTGGCATTACCGGCGTCCATCGCAAGGCGACCATCTTGCTTCACGGGGTCTCGCCATGTACAACAATCGTCTTTATTTTGGTACGCCCGATGCCCATCTGATTTGTTTGGACGCCCGTAATGGTAGGGAGCTATGGGATATCACCATTGCCGATGTTGCATTCGGCTATTACCTCAGCGTCGCTCCGCTGGTCGTCAAGAACATGGTCATTGTAGGCACGTCGGGCGATTCGGCGGATGTTCCGCATTTCCTGGAAGCGCTCAACGCGGAGACCGGCGCCATTGTCTGGAGGTGGAATAGCATTCCGGCGCCTGAGAGCGCGGCTGCCAAGACATGGCCCGACCGCGAAGCGCTGAATCACGGCGGCGGTCCCTTGTGGTTAACGGGAACTTACGATCCCGAATTGAACCTTATTTACTGGGGCACAGGTAATCCGCATCCAGTGCTGGCGGGAGGCGCACGGCTTGGAGATAACCTCTACACCTGCTCTATTGTTGCTTTGAAGGCCGATACCGGGAAACTCGCCTGGTACTTTCAACCTTCGCCACATGACACCCACGACTGGGATGCAGTGGAAACTCCCCTGCTGTTCGATGCCAATTTAAAAGGCGAGCGCCGCCACTTATTAGCGCAGGCTAGCCGCAACGGCTATTTCTTTGTACTGGATCGAGCCACCGGCCAAAATCTGGTCACTTCAAAGTTTGTGGAAACTGATTGGGCGCTCGGGACTGACGGCAAGGGCGAGCCAATTCCCAATCCTGCGAAAGAACCGCAACTCGACGGCTCGCTTGTCGAAAGCAGTTCCGGCGGCGCAACGAATTGGATGAGCCCTAGCTTCGATCCTCAAACAAACCTTTTTTATGTCAATGCGATGCGTGGCACGAGTCTGTGGTACTTGACGTTGGACGCGGACAAAAAGCCTGAAGGGCATCAGGGCGGGTCCGCCACAAACTTCTGGTCGGATTCGCTAATAGTCGCACTCGACTATACAACCGGGAAGACGGTTTGGACCCGTCCGGCCGGCGAAGGACGGGGTGCGGCTGGCATCTTGACTACTGCTGGACAGTTGCTCTTTACCGGCGATGGGCTCGGCGATCTGCTCGCGCTTGATCCAAGCACCGGGGCTGTACTCTGGCACGCGTCTGGTGGCGGTCTTCTGAGCGGCTCGCCGATGACCTATGAACTTGACGGCAAGCAGTACGTTTTGACCGGCGTTGACGGAGTACTGTACGCCTGGACATTGCCAAGCCCTGCTGTATCCCACTAATAAGCTCCGCATCAGCTAAATGCTATAGGGCGCGCGCCGGCGGCCAGCTTGTTGTTAGCGACGCGCGCGTTTAAATCGTGAAAACTCATTGACAAAAGCTGCGGGGTACTTGACTATTTAAAAGTGATCGTAGTTTCCGTAATGTAGTGCAACAGTCCGCAATGCGGAATTCATGACTGGAGAACGGTATGAAACAAATCATTCAGTTCGGTCTGGCGTACGTTTTGATCGCGCTCCTTGCCCTGGCGCAGGAATCACGCGGCACGATTTCGGGACGAATTTCCGATCCTTCGGGCGGAGTCGTCGCACAAGCGCAGCTCACGTTCATTAGCGAGAGCCAAGGCACCGTTATCAAAGGTGTCAGCAATCAGGATGGGCTATTCACGGTTCCTTATTTGCTTCCCGGTTTTTACGACGTCGTGATCGTGCGAACGGGTTTTAGCAAACTGGAGCGAAAACGGGTGGAGGTTCGCGTTGGAGAGAACACGGTTCTCGATCTCTCTCTGACCTTAGGCGACGTGTCGCAGACGGTTCAAGTCACTGCTGCTTCGCCAGAGTTGGAAACCGGGACGGCATCTCTCGGCACCGTGGTTGACCGGCACAACATTTCCGAGCTGCCAATCGCCTCCGGCAATGTGGCGGAATTGGTGGTGCTCGCCCCAGGTGTCTCGAACACCGGTTCCATCGCCATTCATAAAGCCGCGTTCAACGCCGGCACGTCCACGCTGAATGTGGATGGCAACTCAACGAACGCAAACGAATTCACAATCGACGGCGTGCCCAACGTTTTCGCCTCCGGAAGCGTTCCGCGTATCGCGTTTTCGCCTCCGCCGACGACCATTAGCGAATTCAAAGTGATGACCACGTTCTATGATGCCGCGATCGGGCACACTTCGGGCGCCGTTTTTAATATGAATACTTCAAGCGGCGAGAACAGGCTGCATGGGGAACTGCACGAATTCCTGCAAAACGGCGTGCTCAACGCCAACGGCTATTTCTCGAACCTCGCCGGCCAGCCGAGAACCAATCTTCCGGACAACCGCTATGGCGGCGCAATCGGCGGTCCCATTTACATACCGAGGCTGTACGACGGACGCAACAAAACGTTTTTTTTCTATGCCTATGAAGGCGACAAATGGGACTCCTTTTCGGGCCTGAACGGCACCGTGCCCACAGATGCCGAAAAGAGCGGCAACTTCTCCTCGTTGCTGGCGCTCGGTCCGCAGTATCAGATTTATAATCCGTTCAGCACCACGTCGCTCGGCAATGGAACCTACAGGCGCTCGCCATTTGCCGGAAACATCATCCCCAGCAGTATGATTAGCCCGATTGCCAGCAAAATACTCAGCTACTATCCGGAACCGAATGCAGCCGGAGCGGCTAATGGCACCGGGAACTACGTGCAACCGTATCAGAACGCGCCGGAAGATTATTTCGCCCATTTCCTTCGGGTGGATCACTCATTCACCGAGCGGAGCCGGTTCTTCGTGCGCTTGGACTATGACTATTGGGATGAACTGCAGGGCCAGTATTTCGGCGTGAAGAACATTTCTGAAGGAGACCACGAAAACCGCATCAACAAGGGGCTGGCGCTGGACGAGGTTTACATGCTCAGCCCGAGCACAGTTCTTGATGTGCGCTATGGCCTCACACAACAATCCTTCCCCGACGAATCGGTAAGCACCGGGTTCGATCTGTCTTCACTTGGATTTTCATCTAATTTGACATCGCTGATCCCGAAGAATGCCGCTGAGTTTCCCTTCATGTCGTTCGCGGGGTTCACGGCGATCAATGGGCAGGCGACGAACGCCACAAACACGAGCCTGATCCATTCCTTGCAGGGAAGCTTGGCAACACAAAAGGGCAGCCATTATCTGCACTATGGCATTGACTTCCGGGTCAACCGCGCCAATTTGTACACGCTATACGGGCAGGCGAGCCCGCTTTGGAGCTTTAATTCCACTTACACGAACGGGCCACTGAACACCGCAGCAGCAGCGCCACTGGGCCAGGATCTCGCAACCCTGCTGCTGGGAATTCCGCAAGGGCAGATGATCCAGAATGCCAGCTATGCGGATCAGGACGTTTATGTCGCTGGCTTCCTTCAGGACGACTGGAAGTTGAATTCTAAACTCACCATCAATCTCGGCCTTCGCTTAGAGCACGAAACTCCTGTGACGGAGCGCTATAACCGCGCTGTTCAGGGCTTTGCCTATAGTAGTGTCAACCCCGTTGCGGCGCAGGCAATCGCCAATTACACGGCTAATCCGATGCCCGGCCTGCCAGCCAGCGCTTTTAACGTATTGGGAGGGCTCAACTTTGCTGGTGGAAGCAACGGGCGCGCTCTCTGGCATGGGCAATCCATTGAGGCCCTCCCCCGTGTGGGCTTAGCTTACCGTGTCAGCCGCAAAACAGTCGTTCGTGCAGGTTTCGGTCTCTTCTACGATACGCTTGGCACTTACCGTTCTCCCGCCATTCAGACTGGCTTCAGTTCAACAACGACAGTGGTACCGAGTGTCAACAACGGAATTAGCTATGTAGCCACATTGGCAAATCCGTTCCCCAACGGCCTGCAGGCTCCCTCTGGCGCGGCCGCGGGTCTGGCGACCCAACTTGGTCAGACGCTGAGTGTTTACCCCAAATATCGTCCGCTCCCCTATGCGGAACGCTGGTCGTTTGATATTCAGCAAGCGCTGGGCGCCGGTTTTGTGTTGGACGTTTCCTATGTCGGAAACCATGGCGTGAAGCTGCCAGTGGTGCGAGACGTGGATGCGACGCCCAACCAATATCTAAGTACGTCTCCGACACGCGACCAAACCACAATCAACTACTTGAGTCAGCAGTTCCCCGATCCTTTTTACGGTCTCATCAGTTCCTACGGCTCCACGATTTCCCGCGCACAGCTGCTCAAGCCATTTCCGGAGTTCACGGATGTGCAGGAAAACGATTCCAACGGCTATTCGCACTACAATGCGCTACAGATACAGCTAAGTAAACGCCTCTCTCACGGATTTATGGTCAATGTGGCTTATTCGTTCTCAAAATTAATGGACGCAACTAGCTACCTCAATGCGGCTGATTCGATGCCCTGGTATGGGATCAGCACTTATGACCGGCCGCAGGTATTAGCCATTAGCGAAGTTTGGGAGTTGCCCTTCGGACGTGGTCGACGGGTGGGGGCAAATATGCCTAAGTGGGCCGACTATCTTGCCGGCGGCTGGGAGCTGAATACAACTGTGACGGCGCAGAGCGGAGACGCGCTTACTTTCGGCGATGTGCTCTTCAACGGTAACATCAAGAATATCCCTCTTGGATCCGGCCCCTCCATTTATAACTGGTTTAATACCTCTGGTTTTGTTACCGCTTCGGCCCTTCAATTGGCCAACAATGTCCGGACTTTTCCGCTCAGGCTGGCGGGAGTTCGCGGCCCTGGACAAGATGTCTGGAATATCGGCGTTGACAAGTATTTTTCTCTTACTGAACACGTGAGGCTGCAACTACGGGGCGAAGGATACAACGCGTTCAATCACGCGAATTTTAAGGATCCGATTCTCACGCCTACCTCCAGCCAGTTCGGTCAGATTACCGGCCAGAACGGATATGCCCGGGAAATTCAAGTTGCGGCCAGAATTGTTTTCTGAAGAACGGCGATTTACGGCAGGGCGCGCTGCCAGGCTTCGAGGAAGTCTTTCCCCTGAAAGCGGATTGTACGGGCGTCAATCACTTCCGCTCCGGCTTTCAGAGCGGCGTCTGGAGTAAGGGCGTGACGGCTCGTATATTCGATTTGGATTGTGACGGGACCTTTTATCCGATAAGGTTGAATCCGGCCGATCTTTGCCATAGCCGCCGTCGCGTGCTTGCGGATCAATTGCCGCGACGCTTCCGCCGACAGCGATACGCATGAGTAGTTATCGATGCCTTCCTTCACGACGGCCGTTTCGGCATCCGGTACAATTTTTTTCAACTGTTCAGCCGCAGCGCCGTCGCCACTTAGAAAAATAACGGGCGTATCAAACCAGCCGGCGAGAGCGGTCCGGGTTTCAATTTCTCCCACGGGCTCGCCATTCATGAGAAGCTTCTGAATACCAAGAGAGCTGTAGCTGTGAGCCATTACGCCACCGAGCGTGTCGGCTCGCGCGTGCTGCCCTACGAACGCTACTGCGGAAAAGTGACGTTCCAAAAGCATATTGGCGGGCAACGGCCCCAAGATCACGTGGGCTCTTGAATCGATGGTCAGAGCCGAGAGAGTTTGATGGCCGTCGTGGCCGTCCCAAACAAATACGTCCGTAGCTCCAGCGTCGAAAAAACCCGCGACGGCGCTATTAATCTCACCCGTGAGAAGCTGCCGCATTTCGGCATCTTTCGGATCGGTCTGCTCCTGCCGGCAGACCCCCGCGACGCCCTCAGCGTCGGTGATTATGAAAATCGTCTTCGGCTCCGCCGCGGCGGACAACGCCGCTGAGAAGATTAACAACGCGGCGCTCATTGGGATCGCCGTCGCAAGCGTGTCTAAGCGTCGCATGGATTTTATCTCCTATTCTGTTGGGCCACTAGTTGAGCCACTCGTCAATGTGACGCGCCACGAACTCGTCATCCGCAAGATGGGGGTAACTGCGCAAGACTCTGTCAATCTCCTCATTTTGACCGGGAGACAGCTCCTCATGCGAATCGAGACACCAGCGTCCCTCGAGCAAGCCTTGCCGCCGGAGAACTTCATGAATGCCAGGAATGCAGCCACGATATCCATTCGCAAAATCAAAGGTCGCGGCATTTGCGTCGGTTAATTCCTGCCCCAGAGCCAATAAATCCAAGGCCTCGTGCTGACCGTTGGCGCGGGCGACTTTTATACGCTCCAAAATCCCAACGGCTTTGTAGGTCCAATTGGCGAACTGGCCAAGCAGCGCACCAGCGAAAACTGTTTCTAATCCACCGAATCGGAATGGTGTGAGCAGATCGGCAATAATGTTGTCGTCATTGCCCGTATAGAGCGCGATATCGTGCGCTCGTCCTGAATCGAGGACGGCACGGATCACATCCAGCGTGCGATAACGATTGAACGGCGCGACTTTAATGGCAACTACATTCTGAATTTCCACCATCCGGCGCCAAAATTCATAGGGCAGGGCTCGGCCCTTCACTGCCGGCTGCAGATAGAAGCCCATTACGGGAAGAATGTCTGCGATTGTGGTCACATGAGCGATCAGTTCATCGACAGTTGCCTCACAAAGATCCGCAAGGCTTAAGAGGCCCAAGTCATACCCCATCGATTTGGCCATCTCCGCCTCGCAAACGGCCTGACGCGTTTCGCCGCATACACCAGCAATTTTGATCAACCCGGGGCTCATACATTCAGCGATCGCCAGCTCTAAAACCGGCCTTAGGAGTCCGGTGGACGGGTTGTGAATTTCAAACTGCGTAGTATGCACCCCAACAGCTACACCTTTAGCACCCGCCGCCAAATAGTAGCGAGTAAGTGCCCGTTGACGGCGCTCGTCCAATTTTCGCCGCGCATTCAGCGCTAACGGATGAGCCGGAATAACGGCGCCGGCTCGCAGGTTGGTTTGCCAGCTAATCAGAATTTGCCCTCTTTGGTTTCAAAATGTGTCGGTTTGTTTAAGAGAGAGCCGCCCAATCTTACCCAACCAGCTACCCAAGCAATCACTTGTTCGATTGAAACAGGGCTCGGGCCGAACATCTCTAAGCAGCGTGAGGCGTCGCTCAAAAGCGCCGAATCTCCTGGCTCGCCGATGAAGACGGGATCCACTTTCATTTCATTTGCCAGTTGCTGAGCCAGCCAACGTACCGGATAAGATATGGGGCTTGTCACGTTTAAAACAAACGGAGGAGCCGAACAGTGCAAAAGGCTGCGTAGACAGACGGAATTCGCGTAGCCCTGCCAGACTATATTCACTGTGCCCATGGATAAGTCCACAGGCTCTCGAGCGGCAATCTTTGATGCCAGGTCCACCAGAACTCCATATCGCAATTCGACTGCGTAATTAAGCCTAAGAAGGCTGGTTCTGCATCCATACGCGGCGCTGAAGTATTCAAATAGGCGCTCGCGCGCCAGAGCTGACTGTGCATATTCGCCAATCGGCCCGACGGGTGAATCTTCTTTGGGGCCCTTGGAATCGAGAGGCGAAAGCGGGTATACATTGCCCGTGGACCATGCCGCGATTCGCGAATGCCGGTAGCGATCGGCCACCAAGCCCGGAAGGTAGGCGTTGGTCGCCCAGGTAAGCGGCTCATCGCCCACCGTCCCAAACTTGCGGCCAGCCATGTAGACAACGTTTTCCGCGTCCGGCAAATCAGCAAGAGATTGAGTGTCGAGAAGATTGGCCACAATCACCTCGATGCCATCCTGACGCAGCAGGTGTGCGAGATCTTTATTCGAAAAACGAGCAACTGCGATGACTCGCCGCGCCGAACCTGCTTTCCGGAATGCTCGAACCGCACGCCGGGCAAGACTCGGTCCCATCTTGCCCGCAGCACCCAGGATCAAAATGTCGCCATCCAAACGCCAAAGAGCCTCGATGTCTTCTTGGCTGGGCCGCGAAAGGATTTCCTCCAACTCTTCCTGTGACGCGATGTCTGCTATCGAACTGATGTTTTGCTCGGATGAAGCCATGTATTTCTCAGGAGCCAATTCGCACTGACCGGCTATGCGGGCTTGGAGCCAGCCTTAGCTCTCGGACAGTAATTCCGCATTGCGGTCGTGCTGATCACAATCGTAAATCATAATTCTATACGAGAATGGATGCAAAACCTAACGCTGCACTACTCTTTTTGCACGCAGCTTACTGCAGAAAATGCCGAAGCCATTCCAGCGATCGCCAAACTGCTTCCGGCGTTGGCGAGTGGCCCTGATGATGATCCAGGAACCCTATATTTTGCGGATCGTTGAGAAGTGAATAGACCTGCCGGGCGGCGTTGATGTAGTGCCAGCTATCATTGCCGTCGAACATGTCACCGCCTATCAGCAGAAAAGGTCTTGGAGCTATCAAGGCAAGGAGTTCGTGCTGGTCGGTTCCCCGCGCGGCGGCAGCGAGGCGCTTACCGAAATACCAGTAGTCGTCATAATTTGAATGACTGAATCCGATGCCGGGTTCAGAGGCGACGGCGACGGCAATTCTCTCGTCAAACGCGGCGGCATATAGGGCCATTTTTCCGCCAAGCGAATGACCAATAATGCCGATGCGCTTGGAATCCACATCGGGGAGCGAGCTTACATAGTTGATCAGCTCACGGCTGTCCGAGACCCATTTCCCCATTCCGGTACAGCCTGGATGTCTGGCTTCCAGATTGGCGACAGCTTCGGAATAGGATGGTCCGTAACTCTCCCCAAACCAGCGGATCGCTACCGCTATGTATCCTTCCTGCACGGCTAACAATGCGAAGCTTCGCACGCCGGGAGGGATGTATCGCCTACCGCCCATGTTTTTGCCGGCAGGATCGTCGACGTCGTAGAAGGGCACGATCACAACGGGAAGGGGATGATCCACCGGCCTGTTCGGCCGCATGACGAAGATGTCTTCCCAGGATTCAGTTTCAACCTGCAGGGCCGCTAAGGTGCCGTTGTACCCGTCTTCGTGAAAGGTCTGGATTACGCGAATTGCCGGGGATGGAAGCTCCGTGCCACAGGACCCCGACCCCAAAAGCTTCTTCCACTTGGTGTTTAATGCCAGTGATCGCTGCTGCCATTGCTCGGGTGTGTCGATTGCGCCGGCACTCCCCTGCAACAGCGGTGAAAGCTTGCCCGTCGAGGTTTCAAATCCCGCAGGCGCCATGTTGTATGGCTTGAACCAATCCGGATCCGGCTGGTGGGCGGCATCTTTAGGGATTGGAAAGGAAGTCCGGCAGACGCGAAACCCGGTGAAGCGGCTACGCCGATCGGGATCGAGAGAGGACCGATAGCCTTTTGCCCACGGTGTGGAAGTTGCAAAAGAACCACCTCGGATCACCCGCGCGATGCCCCAATCCGGCCCGTCTGGATTGTCGGCCCGCGGATACGAGATCACTGGATCGAAAAAATCCTGGCACCATTCCCAAACATTTCCGAGCATGTCGTAGAGGCCCAAATGGTTGGGTGGATGGCTGGCCACCGGCGTTGGGCCGGTGCGCACCAACTGCATCAAAGCGTCGATGTTTTTGGTGTCCCGGCTGCCAAGAGTGGCGATCTGCTGCAGTTTCTCGGCTGAGGCAGAGACTTCTTCGCCGGCCGCGAGCGTCCATTCCACGTCAGTAGGTAAGCGGTAGCCATTCGAATGGTGATCGCAATGCCCAGTCGACAGGTCATAGGCGGGATGCAAGCCTTCCCGAACGCTGCGAGCATTGCAATAACGGATGGCATCCCACCAGGAGACGTTTTGAACCGGAAGATTGGCTCCACGGTATTGCGATGGGTTGGAGCCCATCGCGGATGTGAACTCTTCTTGCGTCGTTTCCGTTGGGGATATCAGAAACGAATCCACATGTACATGAACTTTGATGCCCGTCCGCTCATCGACGGGATCGTAGCTATGGGCAGGGATTTGCACTAAATCCCGAGCGCGCGCCAAGAACGACGCGGCTACGAGAGTGAACAAAAGTACCGGCAGCCGCCGGTTACATCGAAACTGGAGACCCGCCATGTTCTTTACTCTTTTGCGCAGCGTCCATGAAGGCGAATATTTCGAGCGTTTCGGCATTCGATACAGGGGGCTTCTGCGTTTGCATAAATTCGATGATTTTACGAACCAAAGGAAGGTAATCTACTTTCACGTTGGCGAGAGTATCCACTTTATTCTTTGAACGAAACGCTACCGCGCCGAATGTGGTGTAGGGCCGCTCTACCCTGATCGTGCCGAGCCGGCCGTCCTTCCATTTGCCGGTCACAACATCCGCGTTTTCCGCATGCGTCAGCGTGACTTCGCTGCAGCCTGGTCCCATCAGGGTGTAGAGCATTTCCACGGCATGAACGCCATACCACGAAAGATCCAGCTCCTGATGCCGCTCAGTCGGTCCAGGTCCCCAAACGATCACGCCGTTGATGGGCTCTTGCTTCATCGACTCGATGTCGCTGAAACGCAGACTCGACGCGCTGAACCAAGGAACGTGAGCATCACCGGCGACTCGTGCAATTTCTCGAGCATCACTGAGCGAGGCAGCAAGCGGCTTGTCGATAAAGATCGGCTTTCCGCATTTCACAGCCTCTTTCATTTCGGGCAGATGCTTGCGTCCATCGAGGCTTTCGAGCAAAATACCGTCAACCGCACTGCACATCTCCGAAATGTGATCCACAAACCGCACGCCCAGCTTGCCTTGTAGCTCGGTTGAAAACTTTTCCACCCGGCTGCGGCTTTCCTCGACGTCCGGACTGCCTCCCTTATAAGCCACGACGATTCGCCCGCCGGCCACATGATTTGGGTTAGCGGCGTCATTTAGCGCGTGAGCAAAAACGACCGAGTGTGACGTATCTGTACCGATGACGCCGAGGCGCAGGTCAGCACCGGAAACGCCGACCGCGAGAGTGGTTAAGAAAGCGATTGGTAGCAGGATTTTATTTTTCATTTAGGAAGTCTCCGAGAATTAGTGCAAAGTGGCGGGCGGAGCAAAAGCAATCAGGCTATCTGCGTTCACGTGCTTAAACACGTTTCCCCAGTGGCGTAATGACAACGTACTGCTTTCCGTCTTTGCGACGAAACGTAGCCGGGGTCGCGTGGGCACTGGCATCGATTTTCGTGACCTGTTGGCAGGGTCATTTTTTTTGCCGGGATTGGGAGTCTGATGACAATCGCTGCACTTCAGGCCGGCAGTGACGTGCTGCTTATGACTGAAAGGAGGCAGCTGGACGACTGGCACGGCTTCACCTTTTGCGTTTTCTCCCAGAAGGCTGAGAGACGCAATAAGCGCGGCCAGGAACCGGATCACTTGAAATCAGACGATCTCCTCTTTTTGAGTTTCCCAGTGCAATGTTCGTTTCTGCCGGTAACTTTCCACTGCCATGCGGCACGCAACGGCTACGTTGAAGCCAAGCTCAAAGGGACAGTTCGTTTCCTTGCCGCTTCGAATGCAGTCGAGAAAATTTTGCATATGCGCATGCGGAGCGGTGGGCGTCTTGCCTGTGAGCTGCTGGCCACCGGGACTGTTTACCTTCTCAGGCGCATAGCGGATTTCGTCCGTGCTTTTGAAGATACTGCCGTCGTCTCCCAGCACCTGTTCCGTCATGCCAGGACTGTTATTGCCAAATCCTGAAAGCCAGCTAAACAAGATGTTTTCCGGCTGCTCCATGGAGACGTTCATTGTGTCCGGCACTTCGCGGCCGTCGTTCCAGAGGTATAAACCGCCTGTCATCGTTACGGCGCGCGGAATTTGGAGACCGAGAATCTTATACCAGAACGCCACTTGGTGGCACATGTTTTCGTAAACGTTTCCACCCGAGTAATCCCAGAAAAAGCGCCAGTTGATATACCTGTTCGGATCGAACGGCACCTTGGGCGCCTCTCCTAAAAATTTGTTCCAAAGAATATTCTCGGAAGTCATGGTGGGCGTCACCGGCCTCGACCATTGCGGCTGCCCGTGAGGCGTGTTGCGGTACATCATCGCGTCGAGTGCGGTGATCTTGCCTAGTTTGTTGTCTCTCAGGAACTCAACGGCATCGGCTACCTGTCCGAACGAGCAGCTCTGATGGCCGATCTGCACCGTCTGTTTTCCTTTGACAGGTAGATAAGCGGCGCGCATTCGCTTGGCGTGCTCTACCGTGAACGCCATCGTCTTTTCTTGATAAACGTGTTTCCCGGCCGTGATCGAATCGACGAAATGCTGGCAGTGAAGATGCTGCGGGGTCGCAATGAGAACAGCATCAATGCTTTTATCCTCCAGCATCGATTTGTGATCGAGGTAGGTTTTAATTCCGGGAATTTTTGCCTGTGCTTTGGCAAGCTGCTCGGTGTATATGTCAGCCGCGGCGACGAATTCCGTATTTGGGCATGCTACGGCATCGGCGGCAATTTGCGCTCCACGAGCCCCGTAACCGATAATTCCGAGCCGGATCCGATCGTTCGCGCCGTGTGCGCGGCGCGCCAGCGCCAGAGCGCCCACGCCCGAGGCAACTTGCCCCATAAAGTTGCGTCTCGAGGCCGTTTCGCTGCAGCTCGACATCAAATTATTCCTCCTAGAAAGTCAGTCTCAATCCGAATTGGGTAATTCTTGGATCACGCGCACTCGTCACTTGGCCGAAAGTTCCTGCTCCGAAAGTGGTCCCGATACCTGCAAATTGCGTGTGATTGAAAACATTGAAAAACTCCGCACGAAATTGGAGCGCGATGTTCTCTCGAATTACAGCTCTCTTGCTAACCGACAAATCGGTGTTGAAAAAACCGGGACCCCAGACGAGAGAACGACCGGCGTTGCCAAACGTTCCGAGCGCCGGAAGCGAGAAAGCCAACGGGTTAAACCAACTCAGCAAAGTTTCGGGCATCGCGACGGGACCGATCACATTCGGCCGCTGCGATCCGTCTCCTGTTCCCGCGCGGTCGACGCTGAGTACCGGGGTAAGCGGATTGCCTGATTCGGCCGAAGTGATGCCGGAAATCTGCCATCCATCCAGCACTTTCTGCCCAAAGCCCGTGAGGCTGTGAGCAAACGGTATTTGCCAGACGTAGCTCAGAGTCAAAACATGCGTCCGGTCGAAACTATCGATCCCGCGTTCAACGGACAACGGCGCGTGGCTGTTCGCTGGCGTGGTTACGTCGTCTATCATCTTGCTGAACGTGTACGCCCCTTCCACCGAGAAGCTCCTTGACAATCGTTTCACGACAGAAACCTGTAACGAATTGTAATTAGAGGTACCACTGGTCGTATAACTGTTGATCGCGGCAAATCCGGGGTAAGGTCTCACGGCGTTCGGACTCACTGCGCCGCTTGCAACCGTGGCGCTTGCGATTGGCTGGTTTGTATCCTCCGTCAGGATAAGATGCGAGCCTTGCGATCCGACATAGCTTGCATCCAGAACCAAGCCCGCCGGCAGTTGTCTCTGAATGCCGAGTGAGTACTTTTGAAGAACCGGAATGTCCCATGGCGAGTTGAAATTTGACAGTCCGATGGGGAAAATACGTAGCGATCCCTGTGCGGGATTGCTAAAACTTGTATTAAAAATCGAGACACTCTGATTGAACGGATAATTGTTTCGCGCCTGGGACGCATACTGCGGCCAACGGTCGAAGAACTCTCCATATCCGCCGCGAAGCACTGTAAGGTTATCTTTCGTCAGCGAATAGGCGAAACCTACTCGCGGCGAGAACTTGAGGCGTTCTGAATTCGTAAGTTGATATCCGTACGGACTGTTCTTGCCGGCGACTACGATTCCATTTCCGAAGTTCTGAGTTCCTGACACAATCTGGCCATTTGCCATCACCTGCGCGGCTTGGGAAGCGACAAATCGCGTCGGATCGAAATAGGAGATCGTGCCCGCGCTATCCGCTTCCGGTTGGAAAAATTCGTAGCGGACTCCATAAGTGAGGCTTAGCCGCGGAGTCGCCTGCCATTGGTCCTGCGCGAACCCGGCAACATTGGAATACCGCAGACTTCCCAGCAGGTGCGCTGAATTCTCTGTATATTGATACGCGCTGCCGAGCAGCATGTCGGCGAGCGAATCGCCGGTTATTGAACCGTTGAACGTAAAGGAACCATTGTTGTTGGGATTCGAATTATCTTGCGTCTTGTTCTCGCGAGAAACGTAACCACCGAATTTGAACGTGTGCTTGCCCACGATATAGCTTAAATTGTCGAACACTTCTATCGTATAGCCGGAGATATTCTGCGGGTAACCGATCGCAATGCTTGCATATCCTTGGCCCAGACTAATGGAGGGGATAAATGCGCTTGAGTCCGTTTGCGTATTGAATACACGCGGTATGTTCAAATCGGGGGCGACCGCGCGCGCATCGGAGGGAAGCATGGCGATGCCGATCGATAAATGGAAGAATGACGTGGTGAATTCGTTAACTAGGTTTGGTCGAGGCGTCCACGTTGCGGAGAAATTTCCGGTGTCCGCGATCCACCCCTGCTCCGAGGCATCACTGGTTGGCATGGGGTTCGTCGAAAAAAGGCCGAACGGGCTATAAAGACGAACACTGTCGATGTTGTATCGTGCAAACATGCTGAGCGTCGGGGACACCGTGTAATCGACCCTGCCCAAGCCAGAGCGGTAGTTCGTGGTGTCAGGCGCGGAATTCGTGTAGTTGAGCGAGCCTTGCTGAAACCCCGGTGTCGGCGGAACATAGAACGTCTTGAGGAATAGCAGGGCGTTCGGATCCAGCCGCCCCGTTGGGATTTGGTTGTTGGGAAACGGCTTGCCTGTCAGCGGATCGACGATAGTTCGTCCGCCTGCGAAGTTGCCGGCCAGTTGGGCAGCCGTCGGCACGATCGTGGTGCGCGTCCCGGCACTCTGGATGATTCTGCGATATTCGTTCGAAAGAAAAAAGAATAGCTTGTCTTTCTTAATGGGGCCGCCCACCGTTCCACCGAAATTGTTGTAGCGATTCTCTGGAATACCCGCCGCAAAGAAGTTACGGGCGTTTAAGACATTATTCCGGAAGAACTCAAACAGGCTGCCATGGAATGCATCGCCTCCGGACTTGGTGATGACGTTCACTTGCGCCCCTGCATTCCGTCCGTATTCCGACAAGTAGGCATTGCGCTCAATCCTCACCTCGGCGATTGCGTCGAGGTTGATCATCGTTATATTGTTCCCGTTGTACGTATCTATGTTCCGGCCGCCGTCCACTAGCCAGTTATTCGAACTTTGTTGAGCGCCGTTAAAGGAGAAAGGAACGGAAGTGTTCGAACCGAATCCGGGCTGCTGCGCCTGACTCGATGCGACGCCAGGCTGGAGAGTCATCAACTGCGTGAAGCTTCGCGTATTCAAGGCCAGCTCGCGCACCTGCGACCCGAAAACCGTACTTCCTACGTTCGCCGTTGCGGTGTCCACTTCAGCCACTTTCGTCGAGACTTGGACCGCGTCGGACAATGTTCCGAGCGTGAGATTCGCGTCAACGCGTAGCGACTCTCCGGCACTGATCGGGATATCTGTACGCACTTCTTTTTTGAACCCGGTGTGTTCAAACTCCAGGCGGTAAGTTCCCGGCGCGACATTTAAAAGTTTATACGTTCCATTGCTGTCAGTGGTCGTTTCACGGGTCGTATTCGTGTCCGAACGGATCAGGCGCACGGTGGTGTCGGGTACGTCGGCGCCGCTCGGGTCCTTGACTGCTCCGGCGAAAGTTCCATAGTTGAGCCCTTGACCAAACGCGAAGCCGGCAGGGCAAGCTCCACCGAGGCCGAGCAGTAGCCCCACAACGGCGGTTGCCAATCTGATTCGTGCCAAAGCGACCTCCCGGTCTTCAAGTCTGAAAAGATTCTTGCACCGTTCCAAGTCTGATGCAAGCATTTTTCACGGGTGAAAAACATTGTTTCATTGTGGGCGTTCGGTGGTGATTGTCTTGCAATTCCCGATGAGATTAGCCGCCAATTCGGTAGAAGCTTAAATTACTTCGGCTGCGCGAGCAGCCGCTGCCAACCGACGATAACTAGCGTCGATAAGCACGTGAAGTCGACCCTGATGCGATCAAATTCGTTTCAGGATGTAATCGTCGATCCGAGGATCGGGACCAGCGCTTTTGTGCGAGAGAGCAACTGCGAAGGTGGCTGCGGCGCGGCGCGTACCACTACGTAGCACTACATGTGGAGCCGGATCTGCACGTGTTTGTCTATGTGTTCCTGCTCTCTCTACTGGCCAGCGTATTGTTTGGACTCGCGCCCGCCTTGGAATCGTCACGTCCGAGTCTCTCTTCGGCACTGAAAGAACGCTGTGAGTGAGAACTCTACGGTGCTTAGATTACGCCCTGGCGCCAGAGGCAACTCATCGAAAGATGTTCATATGAATGTATACTCGCCATTTTCGGAAAGTGAATCGGTTGACGACCCCAAGGCAGGCTCAACTCCTCAAATGACGATAAGCCTGTTTGAACTAACTCGCTCGCGCGAGGGACGCTGCGCGTGTGTACGCAAGGCGCGATGTCGAGTTTCCGGGCACGACTTGCAAATTAGTAAGCACTTCCGGCAACAGACTAATAAGAACCACGATCCCTGCTACAGTTTTCGCCCGCCGAACGCGGCGAAGCAACTGGTCTTGTGGAGCACGTCGATTTCGACGAAACCAGATTGCCGCGCCAGTTCGAGTTGATACGTGAGAGAACGCGGTGAGTCTTCCTGCGCTATATAGGCAAATACCTGGTCCCGGTAGGCGCTGTCGCCGGTTTGCACAAGGTAATCGCCGTACCGGTCATACATCAAGCGCGAGACGGCGTTGCCCTCGTGTGCCACCAAATCAGTGACCCAAAACGAGCCCCCCGGAGCAAGCAGAGAGAAGATTTTTTGAAATGCTGCCTGCCAGTCCGCATCGTCACGCAGATGATGGAGCACGGCGGCAGCCAGGATAACGTCGTAATGCCCTAAACGAAGATCCACTTCCCGGAAATCGCCCCGAATAGTCCGCACTTCGACAGCACCCGTGGCCAGAATCCGTTCGGAGGCGCGGTCGAGCATTGGTTGACTCAGATCCAGAAGATCATATTGAACCTGGCAATAGGCAACGCCGCGGGAGCGGAGGTGGTCCAGGAGTTTGAGCGTATTGTTACCCGCTCCACATCCGATGTCAAGCACCGCGCGGGGTGTTGGATTACAGGCAACAGCTGCCGCTGTGATCAGCTCCATTGCCAGTGGTGCGTCTATAGTTGCTGTTTGGCCTGTCGTCAGGTTCGAGAATCGCTCCACGTCGCCGTCAAAGCGGCGTCGGATTTCCTCCACGGTGGATTTCGCGTTTACGTTCATGTGAGGATCTTATCCTGCCACCTTGTCATTCCAAAAGACGATCTTTAAATCAGTTTTATACTATTTTGGTATGAGACGGCCCAGCTTGAGAGAGATCGAGTGCTTTGTTGCCGTTGCCGAGGAGCTTCACTTTTCTCGAGCGGCAACACGCCTTCATCTCTCGCAACCACCGTTGAGCCGCCACATTCAGCAGCTGGAAGATGCCCTCGGGGTACGACTCCTTTTGCGTGACAAGCGCTCCGTTAGCCTGACTTCCGCAGGCCAGTTATTTCTCACGGATGCTCGTGACATTCTGTTTCGCTTGGACCGCGCCTGCGACGGGGCGCGCCGTGCCGCGACTGGAGAGGTCCGGAGGTTAACCCTTGGCTTTGTAGGCGCGCTTCTTGCGCCTGATTTGATTAGTCTTCTCCAGCAGTATCGTCTGCAACATCCACAGGTCCAGGTACAACTGTTGGATATGCTCCCGGCCGAGCAGTTGTCTGGACTGAAAACGGGCACGGTTGATGGAGCATTTCTCGGGGCGCCGCCCAAGCGCCTTTCGCAGGCGTTCGCAGCCATGATTTGGAAAAAGGAAATGCTTCTGCTCGGGTTTCCCCAAAAGCATTCACTGCTGCCTGAAGCGGGGAAAGGGATCAGGTTGAAAACGCTTCGTGACGAGAGTTGGGTAATGGTTTCACGAACGGCCGCCCCGGCTTTCCGCAATCAAGTGGACGAGCTTTGCCAATCGGCAGGGTTTCGCCCGCGAATTACTCAGGAATCAGACAGGGTACAGGCCGTCCTGAGTATGGTCGCGGTGGGGAGTGGAATTAGCCTCTTTCCCGAAACGGTGACACACCTCATCAGCACAGGGGTCGCTTTCCGGCAACTCATCGGCTGCGACCCTAGGCTGGCGCATTCCTTCGTATTCCCAGTGAACCGCGTTTCTCCCGAACTCAACGCGTTTCACAATTTAATCTTGACGAGCACACAAAAGAACGCAGCTAAACGGCGCCAGAACGTGAGCGTACGGGAAGAGGAGTAGGGTTCGCACTACAAATGCCCGACGCTCTTGCCCGTCACGTAGTCGTACCTTGATCCCTCTTGAAGTGGCCTTCCTGGAACAGCACCTGCCGGCGAATCTGCGGAAAGTCTTCAAGTGACGATATCGCTGTTCGCCAAGCACATGGCTATTGCATGCAATCGTTCGAATGCACGGCAGCAGATCATGTCGGTAACTGAAGGCCGGCCTAACTTGAAGAAGCTGAGACCTTAATGGCTTCGCCCTCGCAGCGCGCAAGGCCATGAGCCCTCGGGTTTTGGGTCCTCCCGCTGAAGCGGGTACCCTCCAAAAAGCTTCGCTCTCAAACCTTGACGCTTCGCTACCCCACTCTCGCCGGCGAGGGCCTCGAGGGTGTTGGCGCGCAACACCCAGCCAACCAATTCAAACCCAAGAGGAACTCACACATGTATATGAATCGCATCACACTCATAGGATTCACCGGCCAGAACGCCAAAGCGACTGCGACACAGACGGGAAGGGAAGTGACCCGCTTCTCTATGGCGACAACTAAACGCTATCGGCAAGAGTCCGAATGGAAGGAGAAGACATACTGGCACGATTGCGTGGTTTACGGCGGCTACGCACCATTCGCGGCGAAGCTGAATAAAGGAACGCACATCGTGATCGAGGGCGAACTGACGTATCGCGAATACAATCGTACGGTCAAGACCGAGTCTGGCGTTGTCAACGTCTCTTGGCCTGTGACTGAAATTGTGGTTGATTCGATCACGATCTTGGACAGGAAACGCAGGGAAAACAACCAGTCCGAGGGTGCCGCGTAAGCGGTCCCCTTCTTTGATTCTGGGGTCGCATCAGAAGTGCCGCAATGGGTTGCTCGCGGGTGGCTGTCTAAACCGGCCCGGTGTTCACGAGGGGACGCCGGTTCAAGGTCAAATGGCGACCCGAAGACTCGGCGAAACTCAATAAAGAGAGCATCCGTCTTGGGCTGTTCGAAATCTACCTCAATCTGGTTTCCTGGATTAAAGTTTGGCGAGGTGAACGGCGCCAATCCATGACTCATTTGGGATGTCAACTCGGTAATTTCGACAGAATCGGCCTATGCTCCCTTGGCCGCAAGAGCGATTGCGGGTTGGACGATCAGGTGCTCCCCGTCTGAGCTAAGTTGAGCAGGGCAACTCGGCCACAACGCCCGAACCAGATCCAGCCAGCGCTCCAATCGCTCTCGGAACTTACGCGGACGGGCGTAATCGGCGCTTCCGAGCTGACCGGCTAGACCCAAGTCGCCAAAAATCGGTACACGCTCGGGGCCTTTGGCGGTAAAACATCGATAAGAAAGCCACATAAATAGATCCAACGCCGCTGGTGCGGAGGAGAGGGCTTTGGCCGCTTCGAGATCGGTAGGAATTGAGTGCGTGGTTACCTCGCGGAAAAATTCGTCGCTCAAGACAATTTCGTTCTCAAAACCGCCCGGCAAAGCAGTTTGATTAGGATCGCGCGAATACCAGATCCTGGCTTCCCGCATGAAGTTAAATCTAGCCTGATGCGTGACCATCGCTCTCTCCCGCTGCGTGTCGGTCCCGAAGAAAATTGTCGCGCCGAAGATGCGTTGGAAGGAAGAGATCAGGCGGCGGTACTGCGAACCACCCTGTTGCATGCCGAAAACGTCCAGCATTTCTGCGGCGCTGCTGAAAGTGATGGTTTGTTTTTGTTGGCGGATGGCGAGAGTGGCGAGGAAGATGGGAACGAGTCGGTCCTGGCCCCAGGGCACGCCATACTGCGGATGACCAGTTACCTGGAGGAGGAAATGGCCGTTTCGACGTTCGTGAAGTAGCGTATCTTTGGCTGGACGTTTGATCGGCAACCCGCAAAGAACGAATGGCCGGGAGGCAAATCCCAGGTTCTGGGTCGCGGTCTCGCGTTTTAGCCTGACGAGCTGAACGGCTCCAGCCTGGCGTAATTTCCTTTTTGAGATGAGCAGTTCGCCCGGAAGCCGGCTGGTAACCGAGGCCACCGCCTCCAAACGACCTTCGGTGACAACTTCTTTGAAAGCCACGAATCGACATGCGCGATCCTTCGTTTGTGCCACTAATGTGCCATTCAAGACTCACGATCCCACCTTGTAGGAGCGTTTTAGCGGCCGTAAATGGTTGAAAAGATGTGAGACTGAGAGTTTCAGCTAGCTTGAGGTGCTAGCGAGTAACATCGTGGGGGTTCAAGTCCCCCTCCCCGCACCATTAAAATCAATAACTTACAGATATTCGCTTTTTACAGACGCACTAGTATGAGTGTGCCAAGCGCGTTTCTGCCACACAACGGATCACGATAATTCAACAGGTTGCGGGCAGACTATGTCACATACGGGCTAGTTCTTCAACCTTGTACCACTACAAGGTAGCACCGTGTAGCAGATTCAAATCGCGGCCCGTTTCCGATCGAAGCTCTCGCGCCGACGCTGCCACGTAGCGCGAATGCAAAACTGGTCGCGTAACTCAGTCGTACAGCAAAAACGGAATGTTGCCATAGGTTGACGTAAACTTCCGAAACCGAGGTGACAACTCGCCAGGGTGACATAGTACGGGCCGAAGTTTTTCTGCCGAAGGAAGAGACGGCCCATATTCCATGTTATTGGCGGTATCTCCCTACGAGAAGAAGATGAGCTGTCTTTCGCCCTTCGTACGTGCGCGCGCATAGCGCTTTACCGACGCCCGTAATCGGTGAAAACGTAGTCTTTTGCTTTGGCTACTGCGTGGCAGGCCGACCCGCACTTGGCATCGTTTCCCTGTGGGGGTGTGCTCGCTTTGGTGCCGGGCTTGAAAGTGTTGGACACGGCGTCGTAATCGAACACTGCGTAGCCCCACCCGCCGCTGTCAGCGAACCTTTTGCCGTCCTTCATCATAAAGTCCACGTTCTCCAGCGTACCCGGCACGGTCGCATTCTTAAAGAACTCGTTCGATTTCGGGGTCCAATGGACCTTGGCCATCTTGGCCCCGTCCGGGAAGGGCTTACCGTTCCCTGGAAAGCCGGACCGGTAGGCGTCGATCATTACAGGATTGCCGAGCATCACAGCGACCGCCTTATCGTTCCGACTGACAGAAATGGTTTCCCATGCTTCGTACCCTCTGAACTCAGAGAACGCAAGTCCTCCCGGTACTTTCAGAGTGTACTTGTCCTCAACCGCCAGCGCGAGTGCCGTACCACAGAAAGAACCAATCCAATAAATAGGGCTACGCGAGTGTACTTAAGTTGCATGTCTAATCTCCTTTGTTAAGCGATGGGTACTAATAGTGAATACAATTCGTCACTGCGGCAACTTCTCATCGGCCTGTTCGGCCACCATATAAGCGGCATACCAGTAGAGCCAGCCTAGTCGTGACCTCCCGCGCTAGCCATGAGTTACCGTCCGGGTCGCCGAATGTGGCGTAGGGGCGATAGCGGGCGTGATCCGGCGAAGGTCCGCTCAGGCGAGTGATTCAACTCTCGGGCTGGAAATGCGCGCCTCTGCCTGGTAGGCAGTGTCAAGAATTTTGTGTAAACGCGTTTCACCCTCATAGGAAGGTTTTGACTTTGGGCTGCCCGCGCCTGCTCGATCCGTTCGGGCCAGCGAATGGTGAATTGCCGGAGAGCCTCGCGCCATCCCTGGACGGTGTGCCACTTCTTGGCCACATTCTGCAGGGCCAGGTAGAGCAGCTTGATCGCCGCATCCTGAGTCGGAAAAGAGCCTCGATTTTTCGTCACTTTCGGCAATGTCATGTGCAGCGATTCCACTGCATTGGTCGTGTAAATAATCTTTCGGATCTCCTCCGGAAATTCGAAAAATGGGATGACCCTTTGCCAATTCCGTTCCCACACATCGGCCACGACCTGGTGCTTGGGATACTTAATCCGGAACGCTCTCAACGCCATCCCGGCGGTGTCCGCGCTGGGCGCCCGGTAGATCGATTTCAGGTCTGCCGCCATGGCTTTGCGCTCTTTCCAGTTCACGAAGTTCAGACTGGCCCGGATCAGACGCACGATGCAGGTTTGCACCAGCGCGCTCGGAAACACGGCTTCAATCGCGTCCGGGAAGCCCTTCAGGCCATCCGTGCAGATGATAAATGCGTCTTTCATTCCCCGGTTCTTTAGATTCGTGAGAACCGACATCCAGAACTTGGCGCCTTCACTGCTGTTGGTCCAAAGCCCAAGCACAGACTTCTCGCCCTCCATATTGATGCCGATCGCCGTATACACAGCCCGGTTGTCTACCTGGCCGTCCTGCCGCATTTTCACCATCAATGCGTCCAGATAGACAATCGGGTAGAGCGCTTCCAGGGGCCGGTCCTGCCACGCCTTTACCTCTTCCATCACGCTGTCGGTAACTTCTGAGATCAGCGCCGCACTCACGTCTACCCCGTACAGCTCGTGCAAATGGCCCTGGATATCGCGCACCGTCATCCCCAGCGCATGGCGCCAAAGCGCCACTGCTCCGCAGCGGTACATGGAAAGAATCTTGGCATCGAACCCTTCAAACCGGGTCTGGTGCTTCTCGATCAGCTGCGGCTCGAAGGTTCCGTTGCGGTCCCGCGGCACCTCGATTGTGATCTCGCCAGCTT
>DASXGT010000168.1:0-26205 GCA_036488895.1 Bryobacteraceae bacterium
GGAACTGCCCCTTTCGCAATTAGTGGAGGGCGAGGAAACTCTACCGGACGAATCCGCCCTGCAGGAATTGGACGTGAAGTACAAAGAAGCGCGGCGCAAGATTGAAGCGCTGGGCCCGGTAAATCCGCAAGCGCTCGAAGAGTTCGAAGAAGCGCAGCAGCGCCAGGACTTTCTGCAGGCGCAGCGTCAAGATCTGCTCGATTCCATCCGTGACACCGAAAAAGCGATTCACGAAATCGACGGCGAGTCGCGCAAGCGCTTCGGCGAAGCGTTTCACGCGATCAACACAAATTTCCGCGCCATGTTCCAGGTCTTGTTCGGCGGCGGTACGGGCGAAATGCGCCTGACCGACGAAGAGAATCTCTCCGAATCGGGCATCGACATCGTGGCCTCGCCTCCCGGCAAGAAACTGCAAAGCGTATTGCTGCTTTCGGGCGGTGAGAAATCGCTGACCGCCATGGCGCTGCTGATGGGCATTTTCCAATACACGCCCAGCCCGTTCTGCATCCTCGACGAAGTGGACGCGCCGCTCGACGAAGCCAATATCGAGCGCTTAACGCGCCTGCTGAAAGAAATGTCCGAGCACACCCAATTCATCGTCATCACGCACGCCAAGCGCACCATGGAAGCCGCTCAGTCGCTCTACGGAGTCACCATGCAGGAGCAAGGCATCTCCCGTCTGGTCTCCGTGAAATTTAAGCCAAGCCCGGCCAAACCGGCCGTTCATAAAAAAGAAGAACTGGAGCCCGCCTTCGCGTAAAGAATCTTTGTCCGTTTCGCAAAATACGTCGTTTCTTCGCCTTTCAGTCCAAACTACTGAAACTGAGCGGGAAGTGTAAGCGACCCAAGCCGCCTTTCCAGGGGCTTTCAACCTGCATTTCTCAAAACTTTTCACTTTTCGAATCAGCAACCTATCGCGTTCTCCCTCTCATCCGCACCATGCCCGTGCGAAAACTCAAGCGAATGTTGCAAATGCAGAAGCCCGTCATCGTGAAAGGCGAAGATCCCGAAGCCTTCACCGCGCTGCACGAAAGCCTAACCGCCGAATACCAGCCCGAAACCCAAATGCAGCAAATCATCGTCATGGAAGCCGCCCGAGCCGCCTGGGAACTGGCCCGCGCCAACCGCGAATTCGATAAGAGCCAGCAGAAATTTTACGATCGACAAGAGAATATGCACGAATGGGACGCCGCCCAGCAAGCCGAATTTGAGCGCATGTTCCGCTACCGCACCCGGGCCGAACGCGCTTACGCCAGGGGCTTGCAAGCTGTCGAATACTTGCGCAAGCTGCGCCTGCAAGCGGAACAACGCGCCTTTTGGGAAAATCTGCAAACAGAACGCTTGGAGCTCTCGAAACAACGCCTCGATTTGGCGGTAGCGCGCATGCAGAAGGCGTCCGAACCCAAAGTAAACCGCAAGGAAGCGGAAAAACTCGCGCAAGAAGAGGAAAAAGCCGCACGCCGCCGCCTCTGGGCTGAAGAGCCCGTGCCGCTTTCGCAAATCATTGAGATTCGCATGCTGGACGACGGCACTTCCATACAGACTCACCCTTTGGCCGAGGACATGCTTTCAGACTGCGGCCCGGGCGAACCCAAGCGCGTACCTCCTGCGCTGCTTCGAATTTCCAGATGGAGTTCCGGCCGAATATGCCTGGATCAGCGGGCCGGACATTCGGCACGCGGGCATCGTATGGGAGCAAAGCTTCAAAAATGTTCACCTTTGGCGCGCCGATGTGGAGCGCGAAGCAGCTACTGCACCGGCCATTTTCTGCCGTGCATCGACAGTGATCAAGGCTCGCCCCCTGCGCTACTATGAGCCAATCGAATACCTGGGAATAACCGCGTCGACCAAACCAGGCAAATGGAGCAGGTGCATGAATCGAACGTTAATAAAAATAGGTTTTCTTATACTGGCCGCTGGTTTCACCCTGGCAATGGGCCAACAACCGCCGCTAAACCCTCAAATAACCGAAATTGTCTCGCAAGTCTCCGCCGAGCGCATCGCCAACATTCAGAAGAAACTGGAAAGCTTCGGCACCCGCAATATCTACTCGGCGACGGATGATCCGCAGCACGGCATCGGCGGCGCGCGCGAATGGATCGCTGGTCAATTGAAGGAATACAGTCCGAAGTTGGAAGTGTCTTTCGATAAGCATCGAGTCGCCAAGCAAGGCCGCGCTTTCAAAAATGTCGAAATTTGGAACGTCGTCGCTGTACTCAAAGGCACAAGCGAGCCGGAACGGCAGGTGATCGTGAGCGGCCATTACGATTCCATCCACATGGTCAATAAACCTAGTGACGGCGGCGGCCGGCAATTGGATGCTGAAGCAACCGTCGCGGCCATTGCGCCCGGAGTTACTGACGACGGCAGCGGTACGGCCGCCGTAATGGAGTTGGCGCGTGTCATGAGCCAGTTCCAGTTCCGCAAGACCATCGTATTTATCGCGTTTGCGGCGGAAGAATACGGTCTTTTCGGCAGCGGTCTGTATGCCGAAGCCGCGGCCGCCCGTCATGACCAGATTGAAGGCGTCTTCAACAATGACATCATTGGCAGCAACGTCACGGGCAACGGCGAAACCAGCAACCGCTACGTAAATGTCTATTCCGAAGATCCCAACGATTCCATTTCGCGGCAATTGGCGCGTTATATGAAGGCGGCCAATGAGAAGTACCAGCCCGGGTTCGACGTGAATCTGGTGTTCCGGCATGACCGCTTTGGGCGCGGCGGCGACCACAGCCCCTTCGCGGCCGACGGCTTCGCGGCGATTCGCGTGACTACTCCGATGGAGAATTTTGCGAATCAGCACACCGCCACTGATACGTTTGCCAATACTGCCCCCGCTTATACGGCTCTGGTGGCCAAGGCAAACGCGGCGGGCATTGCGGAACTGGCGCTCGCGCCGAAAACCCCGCAATTGCGAGCATCCAGTGGCACACGTGGCGGCGCCCCCTTAAGCCGCGGCAGCGGCTATGATGCGGCGATGACGTGGCACAACGAAAATCCGGAATCGGATCTGGCGGGCTACACCATCGTCATGCGCAAAACGACAGCGCCGCTTTGGGAGCGCGAGATCTTTGTTGGCAATGTGACGAAATACACGCTACCGAACGTGAACATTGATGAGGTTGTGTTGGGTGTAAAGGCGATCGACAAAAGCGGCAATGAGAGTTTGACTACGGCTTTTGTTTCGCCTGCCTATGAGCAGAAGAAAATCGAGACTTATTAGGGCGTCTAGAAAAAAACACAGCGCGCTCCCATGAAGAAGCGCGCTGTTTGATCGACGCTATGAGCGGTACAACCCAAGACTCCATGGAAACCTCCGAACAGTTCCATTCATCTGAAGGGTACTTTCACTTAAGCAATTGTGATGCCGATCTAAAATTGAACGCGCGAAACGTAAAATGGCTTGCAAATCGTTGAAACCGGCATCCCCCACCTGTGGCCAGCCGAACACCTAGGATAATAGGGAATTAACCAGTTGGATAACGGCCGCATGCAGAACGGCCCGAAAGATACCCAGGTAGATAATAGATGACTGATCCGGTTGTGAGATGAAGTTGAGCGTGACGTCAAAAGTCGAAGAGCATTTTGGAATCCTGCACTTGGCCGGATCGTTGACGCTCAGCCCGTCTTTGAGCTCACTGCGCGATGCTACCAGGCAAATTTTGAGCAACGGTAACCTGACTGGTTTAATTCTGGGAATGCAAGACGTAACCACGGTCGACAGCGCAGGCCTGGGTGAATTAACCATCGTCTATACGTTCGCCAGCAGGCAAAATTGCTCCATCCGGCTCGTGGGCGTGAACGCCGGTTTGCACAAAATGCTGGAGATGACCCGGTTAGATGAACTGCTGGTGGCGGCGGACGACCTGACCAGCGCCAAGAGCCAGTTGCAAGGACACTAGGGAGATTGAATGGAAATTCAAGGGACAAACATCATTGGTTTCGGACAGTTTGCGGGAAGCGCCAAGATCTTGCGTGGTTATAATCCGCGTGAAGGAACCGTCATTGAGCCCGCTTTTCATGAAGCCAATGCGGGCGAAGTGGAGCGGGCGCTTGATTTGGCGGAGGCCGCGGCGGTGGAACTCCGCGTCTTGAGCGGAGAACGGATTGCCGATTTTCTGCTGGCGATTCGCGAGGAAATTTTAGCGCTTGGCGACGCGCTGCTGCAGCGGGCATCGCTCGAATCGGGGCTCGATACCGGACGGCTGAGCGGTGAACGCGACCGGACTACGAACCAGATCAAGATGTTCGCGGATCTGGTGCGCGAGGGCTCCTGGCTCGACGCGCGCATTGACCCCGCCATTCCTGACCGGAAGCCATTGCCGCGCGCGGATCTGCGGCGCATGCTGCGTCCGATTGGGCCGGTGGCTGTTTTCGGAGCCAGTAATTTTCCGCTGGCGTTTTCGGTTGCGGGAGGCGACACCGCGGCCGCTTTTGCCGCCGGGAACCCGGTGGTGGTAAAAGCGCATCCGGCTCATCCGGGAACATCCGAAATGGTCGCGCTGGCCATTGTCCAAGCGGTTCGCAAACAGAATCTTCCGGAAGGCACGTTCTCCCTGTTGCATGGAATAACACCGGAAACCAGCCTCGCCGTAGTGAATCATCCGAAAACCAAAGCTGTGGCGTTTACTGGCTCTGAAAAGGCTGGGCGTGCGTTATTCGATGCCGCCGCCCGCCGCGCTGAGCCAATACCGGTATTCGCGGAGATGGGCAGCACGAATCCGATCTTCGTATTGCCCGGAGCGCTGGCCGGCGAAGGAAAACCGGAAAGCGTGGCTGACGCGTTGTATAAATCGGTGACCTTGGGCGTTGGCCAATTCTGCACCTGTCCCGGTCTCGTGTTCGGAGTGGAGAGCGAGCCGCTGACGGCCTTCGTGAACAAGTTAGTCGAGCTGTTTGAACAATCCACGCCTGGCACCATGTTGAATCCCGGTGTTGCCAAGAACTACCGGGATCGCTTTGAGAACGCCGCCGGCGTCAAAGATGTGCGGGCTTATAAGGCCGAGCGTGCCGCCGATTCACAACGCACCGAAGGCCGTCCCGGATTGCTGGTGACCGATGCCGCCACCTGGCTCCGGCAAGAGACCCTGCATGAAGAGATTTTCGGCCCCTCCACGGTGGTAATCCGTTGTAGCTCGGACGCTGAGCTTCTGACCTGCGCGAAAGCACTGTCGGGCTCTCTGACCGCGACGCTTCACGGAACGGCCGCCGATCTGGCGGGGCACATGGAGTTAGTGAATTTTCTCACGCAAAAGGCCGGCCGGATACTCTTCAACGGTTTCCCCACGGGAGTGGAAGTGGGCCATGCTATTCATCACGGCGGCCCTTATCCGGCCACCACCGATCAAAAATTTACTTCCGTGGGCGCAACCTCGATTTATCGTTTTGCGCGCCCGGTTTGTTATCAGAACTTCCCGGACGAACTGCTTCCTCCTGAACTGCGGAACGCCAATCCGCGAGGCATTTGGCGGAGGATAGATGGCCAACTCACCAAAAACGCGCTTAGCTAAACCGCTCATCGGTGGCGACCGTGAACAGCGCTTGAAACTCGGCCGGGAGTGCCGCAAGCAACTCAATCGCTCCCGCCTGGGCGAGTTCGACCCGCACAAGCGCAACTTCAAGCCGGTCGATTTGCTGGTCGGCGCCACGGAAGGGCGCGTGTCCGCGCTGCTGCCGCTGAAATATACACGCATGGCTGCCTCGCCATTCGCCTTCTTCAGGGGCGCGGTGTCCATTATGGCGGCTGACTTGGCGCTTACGCCAACTACCGGCCTGACTGTTCAACTTTGCGGCGACGCGCATGTGCAGAATTTAGGCTCGTTCGAAGCGCCGGACGGACGCTTGGTCTTTGATGTGAATGATTTTGACGAGACCATTCCAGGTCCATGGGAATGGGACGTCAAACGCATGGCCGCCAGCATTGTGCTGGCCGGCGACGAATGTGAACACGGACGTCTGGAGTGTGAGCGCGCCGTCGAGGCTTTCGCCTCCGGATATTGCGAAACTATCGAAACCTTGGCCGAACAACCGATCCTGGCAGCCGCCCGGCATGTCATCCATCGCATGCGCGAGGCGCAAGCCATCACCGCCGCGCTGGCCCAAGCGGAGCGCGCGCAACCCAAAGAGTTGCTGAAACACTACACCGAGCAAAGCGGCCGCGGTAATCATCGATTTAAGAAAATTCCGCATTCGTTGTGGCGTATTCAGGGAGCCGAGCGCGCCGCTGTGTTGCATTCCTTGCCGCTTTATCAAAAATCACTGACGCCGGAACGGCTGCATCTATTTGACTTCTTCAAGGAAAGAGATGTTGCCTTTAAAGTGGTTGGAACGGGCAGTGTGGGATTGCGCGATTACGTCGTGCTTATGGAAGGAAATGGCCCCGGTGATCCGCTCTTCTTGCAGATTAAACAAGAGGTTCAATCCGCCTACGCACCGTATTTAAAGCACCCGGGTTACCGGCATCAAGGCCAGCGCGTAGCCGAAGCTCAGCGCCGGATACAACCTGTCTCCGATCTGCTGCTCGGTTGGACCCGCTTCGATGGGCATGATTTTCTGGTTCGCCAACTGAATGATCACAAGGGCAGTGTGGATCTGATGAAACTGCGGGGCGAGGGATTGGTCAGTCTCGCGCGAGTGGCGGGAGAACTGCTGGCAAGGGGCCATGCGAGATCCGGCGACGCCTTATCCATCAAAGGGTATATCGGAAGCTTCGACAAAATCGTAAAGGCAATCGTAAGTTACGGGACTAAGTACGCCACGCTTGCGCAGGATGATTACGCTGAGTTCAAGAAGGCAATCGCAAGTGGACGCCTAAAAACAGTGTAAGCCACGAACCGGAGTTTCGGCCGCGGCTTACAAGTGTGCGTTCCTTAGAAATGTATACGCAGTCCGAACTCCATATTGCGCGGAGTGTTGGAGGAGGATTGCCCCGTGATCTTTCCGAAGTTAGACAGACTGGTAAGGCTGAGATTGCTGCTGGTTGGATTAGCGAGCACCACGTGATTCAGTACGTTGGTCACCTGGAAGCTCAGCGTTGCGCCAACGCGCCCTTCTTTCCAAACGCCGATGTCTTTCAGCGCCGTGGCGTCCAGATTCCAACTCGGTAAGCCGCGGATGTTGCCGTAGCCGCCGCAGTTGGTGTCTAATCCCAACAGGCAAGGCCGGAATTCCGAGGCCACTAACGCGGGGTTTGAGAACAAATTAACGCCCGTGGAATTATTGGTTCCTACAGCGTTGGAGCCGTGGTTATTGTAGCTTGCGCTGCCGCCGCCCGTGTATGGATAAGCGCTCACCGCGCCTTCGGCGGATGAAGTGACGGCCGAAGAAGACGATTCTCCGAAACCTTGGCAGGCCGTGCAACTTCCTTCGCTGTAGCTGACTGCCAGGGGAGCGCCGCTCTGCGCGGTAAACAGGGGGGAGATCGTCCAGCCGCCGAGGATATGTCCGGCGAGTCCCTTTTGTGTCCTGTAGAACTTAGGCTGGTATGTGATAGCCGCGTTGTAAACGGCCTTATAGTCGAAGCTGTTCGGGCCGTACATGGAGCCGATATTGAATGGATCGGTAGCGGTGGCGGAACTTGTCGCTTGCGTAGAGGCAGCGGTCCCGAGCGCGCGGCCGTAAGTGAAGTTAGAGAGGATACTCATGCCGTGGTAATCACGGGCTTTCCACGTAAAGTAAACTGCGTTGTAGCTTCCGTATCCCGAGCTGGCAATCATGCCCAGAGAAGTAACCTGTGCGTTAGGGGTACCGCTCAGCATCGTGCGGCCGAGAGTCCAGGAAGGCGCATTGTTGAGCGATTTCCAAAGATCGGATACCGCCGTATTTTTGATGTTACTCGTATTCAAGGAAGCTACCGCCGCGGTACAACTCGAGTAGCCTTTGCAGTAAGCCGAATTAGATCCACCCATAGCCGATTCAAAGAACGGCTGAGCCGCAACCGATTTCGCGGCGACGCCCGAGTTGAGCGCCAGGTAAGTATTGGCATATGCCTGCGCAAACGTCTGTCCGCCGAGCGTAGTCATATAGGGCACGGCGTCTATGTTGAGTTCTTGCTCTTCGTTGCGAATGATGCGTCCGATATAGCCGCCTTCAATCGTCATGTTTGATCCAATAGCTCGTTGGATGGAGAATGTGAAGTTATCCGTGCGCTCCGGTTTGTAGTTCGGGTCGAGCACGCTGGGGTCGGTGGAGACCGAGTTCCCGCCCAAGCCCGGCGTGTAAGGTTGCGGAAGCGTATTCGTAACACTTGGCAGCGGCGCCGTGTTGCCATCGGTTCCAATCCGGAAAGCCGTACCTGGGTTGACGCCATTGGTGCCCAAGCATTGACCGTTGGAACTCGCTCCCGGACACGAGACAGCTTGAATCAGTCCAGGACCCAGCAACGGCACCAGCACGAGATTCACGCCGTTAAGCCGGCCGAAAATGCGTCCGTAGCCGCCGCGAATAACGGTCTTGCCATCACCGAAAAGGCTGCCCAAAATTCCGCTGCTGAATTTAGGATTCCACGCCATCGCCAGACGCGGACTGAACTCGTCCCAAACCGGCTTGTACGGATATTTCAGTTTGGTGTTTGCAATGCTTTCAAACGAAAGGGTGGGGTTGTAGACCTGGCCGGCCAGAGCCGCCGCTTTCCTCGCGTTCAGGTAATTGGTTGCCGATATCTGGTTGCCGGATGAATCCATCAAAAGAATTTGGCTGCCGTTCTTCTCAACCGGCGGCAGTTCCAGTGCATAAGTCAATCCGTAGGAGAGCGTGATGCTGGGCTTCACGTGCCACGTATCACTGATGTATACGTTGTAAGTAGGAATCACGCTGGTGTCGGTGGCCACGCTACCCACCGGTTGAAGCGTTAAATTCGAACCCGTGCGCGTATAAGCTACCTGCGGTTGGTTCACTAAGCCCAACACCTCTGAATACAAATTCGCGAAGTTCGATTGCTGATTGGTGGGAACGCTCGTCGGATAGTTAAAGCCATTGAAGTTCACGCCCGAGCTGCCCACTTGATACACGATTTGATTGTTGACGCCGTTTCCGTTGTCGGTGCGCATGTGATAGTCCAAGTTCCGTTGATACAAGCCGCCGACTTGCATGACATGCTGTCCCTTGACTATTGTTACGTCGTCCTTAAACATGGCGTCCTTGCCGTCCCAAAACCGCTGGCGCACGCTTTGTGTATTGACGTTGTAAGGGCTGAGTACTTGCGCGGCGGTGCTGGATTCGGCGATTGCATTGGCGGCTCCGCTGGCAATCTCGATATTGCCGCCTAATCCCGGTAGTTGCGGAGGAGCGCCCACCGTACCCCATTGCCAGAAATTACGCGTATAACTAAAAACAAAATTGTTAGTACTGTTAGGCGAGAGCACCGTCGTTAATCCGGCCACGAACAAGCCGGGAAGCTGCGTTCGAGGCGCCGTTGCGGACGGCTGGCCCAACACGTCGCCGGGCAGCACGCCTCCGATATCAACCTGATTGGTGGTGAGGTTCGTCAGCTTCATGTACCGGTAGCTGCTCATGAAGTGCCACTTGTCCGAAAAATCGTGATCAATACGGCCCACGTAGCTGTTCGTAGTCAGCGGCGCGCGAATGCTGGAGTTGTAGCCTTGCACGTTGACTTGGTCCGCGCCGTTCGAATTGTAGATAGGGTCGTTCGGCATCGGCATCTGCGTATTCCAGATCTTGGACACAACCGGATTGATTCCGATGCCGCGCGAATCACAAGGGCCGCCCGCGCAGACGGCTGGCGTGTACTGCACGCCGTTAACCGTAGTGGTCACCGGATTGAGATTGTACGGAACGTATTTACCGGTAGAGTCGGGCACCTGAATAATGCCCGCGCGCATCAGCGCCGAAGGCACAGGCCTCTCATAGTTGCTGACATTCGGGAAGCGCAGCGCTTCGTAATTAAAAAACGCATACCATTTGCCACCTAAAAACGCTGGAGCAATGGGTCCTCCAATGGCGGCGCCATAACGGTCGCGGTGGTTGGAAACCAAAGGTGTAAATGGTGAACTGCCTAACGGTGTATGGTTATTGGCCCAGCTATTTGCCGCGCCCAGATTGGTCGCAAAATAATACCCATACACGGCTCCGTGGATATCATTGGTGCCGCGCTTGGTCACCATCTGCACTTGGCTTCCCATGGAACTGTTGAAATCGGCGGTCTGATTGAATGAGGTGACTTTGAATTCTTCAATGCTCTCCACCGGCGTGGGAACGACGCCGGAGGGAGTGCCGTTGGTTTGAGTGCCGCCAAATCCGGTGAAGTTGGTCGTGTACGACGTCGTATTACCCGACATGTCGTCGCTGTTGTTGCCGCCGTCCACGGTGTACGTGTTCTGGTCTTGCACCGCGCCTGCGGTATAGCCGCCCGGCGTGACGCCTGGTTGCAGAACCGCCAGCGTGGCCACGTCACGGCCTAAATTTGGCAGGGCGAGAATAGCCGCGCCGGACATCGTGTTGCCCACCGATGCGCTTGTTGTTTGCAATTCGGCCGCTGCTTGCGCTTGCACCTCGACAGTAGTGGAGGTTGAGCCAATTTGCAGCGTGGCGTTAATCGTCAGCGTGGTGCCGACGTTAATTTCCTGCGCTTCCACCTTGAATGTTTGAAATCCAGGTTTACTGAAGCTAATGCCGTACGTTCCTGAAGACACGTTGGAAAATACGTACCGCCCGGAGTTGTTAACTGTTGTCTTTAACTGAGTGTTGGTGGAACTATTACTCAGCTGCACATCGGTGCCGGGCACAGCGGCCCCTTGTTGATCCACTACCTGCCCGGTAACGGTGCTGTTTGAAGTGGCTTGCGCCCGCATTCTGCTGGGGACGAGGCCAGTCAGAAGGAGTAGCGCCGAAAGCATAAGCGGAATCTTCCGCGCACGCCAAAAAAAGTTCCCTGGCTGCGAAATGCAGCTAACAAACATATAAACGCTCCTGTTCGCGGATCGAAGACGGGGATCGTTGAAATGAAATTGTATTTAGGGAATAGTACGAATAATGTACTTATTTGTCAAGCGTATAAGTAAACTGTGGCAGCCAAATGAGGTCCTAAATGCGCCAAGCAAAATGTCCTATTGACACAGCCTAGCGGGCGCGCCCATACTTTTTATGGGTTGCTGGTCGACAACGCGATTATCTCGATCGAAACGATGGTCGTCAAGATGGAAGAAGGTTGGGACCGTATCAGGGTTGCTTGCGCGGGGAGATCAATTTACACTGCGGACGCACAACGCGCGGTTTAGGCCAGAGTCTCCGGCGGCGACGGAAGCTCTTCCTCCGTCTCCGAAATCGAGCGTCCAGCCTTCACCATCCTGGTTGCCGGGAGTGGCACTCCATTGCCAGCCGGTTAATTTAAGCGGACCTCTTACGTGATAGCCGCGTTCGTCCCCAGCGCCGCCGAAGAGCCGCTGCAGATCGTCAATCGTGGGCAGTGTCCAGTTGTTGAAGCCGCCGATTGTCGATTCCTGGCAATAGCGCTTCGCTTGGCTGAGGCTAACGCCGGAGCCGCTATCCGCTACCGTCCACATCTGCCGTGTATCCGGGTCGAGCCAGACTTTCGGGTCTCCGGCGCTTTGACCAAAGGCTGAGTGAAGAAAAGCGAACGTAGCGAAGGCGAGCAGAACTCTCAATGGCATGTTGGGTTACTCCTGTGCCCGCCCGGCGCCTTTCGGAACCGGGCGGGCGTTCAATTAACGTGAAGCTACGTCAGCGACGGCGCGCGGAAGCGCCGTACTCTGAACGCCCGGTTTATCCTTGAGCAAACGATCGATGGTTGATGTGAAATCGTCGTTGAGCTCTTTATTAAATACTCCGCTGGCATGAGCCGCAAATCCGGAGTAAGTGGCTTTCACTCGTCCATCTTTCCCAATGAAGAAAGTGGCGGGCCAAGTGTTCAGGTTGACTGCTTGCGGCACCTTGTCCCACATCTCATCCGGCGTCCCGGCGATCAGATAAGGGTACGGCACTTTGTACTGCTTGATGAAGGCATGCACGCGCGTTAACGATTCCTGCTGATCGGCTTCTTCGAAATCGAGCGCTACGATTTCGACGCCTTTTTTGTGATATTGCCAGTAGAGTTGCACCAGGTATTGCGCTTCATCATGGCAATTGGGGCACCAGGTGCCAGTCACAATCGCCAGAACCACTTTATTCTTGAACCTTGGGTTGTCATTCGAGACGATCTTGCCATCGACATCGCGGAAGCTATAGGTGAACACTTCGTTAGGGTCCCGCACGCTGGTATGCGTCAGGTAATTGGCCGGCTCGGGAAGGCCTTTCGCGCGAGCGGCTTCCGGCCGGTAGGCGGTCATGAGGCCATTGCGCGGCGGCGTGTGTAGATCCACTTGCAGCGTGCCGTCTTGCTGCGGAGCGATGGTGATCAAACCCGGACGCGCGCCGTCAAAGTGGCTGGCTACGAACTTGCCATCCTGCCAACGGCCCGTGAGCGCGCCGGTATCGCCATCGACGCGAAGCAGCGTGGTGGTAATTTCCGGACCTGTTTGCTTAACGATTAAGCGCCATGCCTTTTCACCCTTTGAAGATTCGTGCGGGATTTCCCAGACTCCATCGATGGAGGGCACGTCGGCCGCGGCAACGGCGACGGGCGGAGTGTAGCGTCTGGCGTGGAACGGTGTTAATGTATCGCTCGCCTTGGATTCCTCCGACGGTGCCGCGCCCGGGGTAATGTTGATGGGGCTGCGACGCGTGACGATGACCTGCCCGTCGAGCTCGCCGTCTTTCACATTGGCAGCGATGCTTGTCAGATAGTGTTCGAAATTCAGACGGACTGTGCCGTTCTCAATTTTCGCGCTAGTGGTTGTTTCCTTGTCCTGGCCGTTATACAGCGTGCCGATGACTTGGTCTCCTTCGCCTGCTATATCGAGGCGAAACGGAATCACCACGCCTTTCTGGGTGAGGGTAGCATCCCAGCGCCCATCCAACGTGCCCGAGGGAGCGCCGGCGCAGAGAGCCGCAGCGGCGAGTCCCGCCAGGGTAGTCCTTGTCCAAAAACTTTGGTGTTTCATAACTTCCTTTCCTGTGGTTAGGGTTAACGGTTGGCCACGCCCGCGGAGGCGCGGATGCTGTTGGTGCTGGTTTGTTGAACGAACTGCTTCCATTCGGCAGGCAGGCCGGGCTTGGTGGCCACCAGAATTTCGAGAATCGCCTGCCGGTCCTCGCTCTTGAGCGACGCGAATTCGGAGCTTTGATCACGTCCACTCAGGACTTCAAATAACCGGCGATAGATGTAGCTTTTCGCGGGTTCCGGTATCGCGTCGAAATCCTCCGAATAGACGAGATAGCTGCATGGGTATTTAAAAATGCGCGTACGAAGATTGAAATCACGGAGAGAACGTCCACGTGGATCACGCGGACCGCGCGTCGCAAACTCCTCCGCAAAACCGGAAGTGCCGGCGACCGGACTTGCCAGCGGAGCTTCATTGGTGAACAGCAAATAGCGCACCAACTGCTCAGCCGCGCCCTCAAACTTCTTCCGCGCCGCGTCTGAAATCTGTCCGTCAGTGGATAGCGCGAAGCGGGTTTGATAGTTGGTCAGCGTGATCAAGTTGTGCATTTGCGTCTGGTGGGCCAAGACCATCAGCGCGACTACGTCGCTGGTTCCGGTCAGGTAATCCGAATTCTTGAAATGCCCGGCGAGGGTAGTGAGGTTTGCTCCCGCCGCTCTATTGATTTGCTCGGGGTTTTTAGGATCGGAGACCAGCACGTTTGCCATGCCGGCTTCCGCGCCGCGCGCGGCCGTGACATACCAGCCGCCCCAGCGTTGACTCATGGGACTTTCATGCCCAGTGACGAAGGAATGTGTTCCGGCAGCCAGATAGCCGGAAGATCTGGTAAACACCGACCGCATCAGGACGCCGGGCACGTTATGCGTTGAGGCGGCGACGTGGCATTGAACGCAATCCACTTCAGCGCGTTCAAACTTGGGACGCTCCGCCTGATGCTCATCCAGGACATAGAAGATGGCGCCCTGCATGGGATCAAACGATACGAACTCCAGGAATTTCCCGCTATGGACCCGGCCCACGTAGACGTCGTCGTTGTAATAAAGCGCGCGCGGGGTTTGGGGAGTGATCTCGGGAAATTGGAAACTGGTTTTGGAAAAGACCAATGCCTGCGAGCTGACCGGGACGCGCAGCGCGTCGAGGACTGATTTTAAGTACCCGCGTTTAGCATCGAACCGCAAAACAGTTTCGCCGCTGTCGAGCCGTTTCTGAAGCCTGGCGATGGGGTCATCCAGGTTTTCAGATCTGTAGTTGATGGGTGCATCGGCGAATGGGAGAAATCCCTGGTTCTTCACCACGACGCGCGGCGGGTTTGCGGCGGCAGCCGTGTCCTTGCTTTGCGCGAAACACACGGCGGTTATGCAAACTACCGCGGACAGGAAAAGCAAAAAAGGAAATCGAATAGCCGCCGAAGGGAACGATGGCATCAGAGTTAACTCCCGAAACAGATGAGGTCTAGTGCGTTGCTGAGGAAAGAAGCGCCGCTAGAGACAACAACGATGGAGGAGAGAATGCTGTCGGGACATAAAGTCTAGTAAATCGATCTAGAATTAGGTTAATCGGCTTGGGCAATGCCTGTCAAGAGGTAAGTACGAATCTCTATAGAATTTGGGGCGCCTTCTGCAGAAAGCTCGCGCCTCTTTGCCAGTGATGCGGTCGCGGCGGTTCCACCAATCAGAAATTATCTTCGATGTATTTACGATTTTGCTCTTTCCAATGTCGATTCCCAATCGCCCCAAGGGCTTCGAATGTGGCCCACCGGGGTATTCACTTCCTTGTAGTGCCCTACGTTTGCCCGCTGCACGTACTCTTTTGCGGGCAGAAATTCGTCATCGAGATTTTTCAAGCGCGCCTGCAGCATGTCATCGAGCCTGTTCTGCAAATCCCGCTGCGCATTGTGCCCGACCAGGTTATGCACCTGGTGCGGATCTGCCGCATTGTCGTAAAGCAGCCAGGGTCCGTGGATGGAACGCACGTAGGTGTAGCGTTCGGTGCGCAGCCCCCGATACTCGGCGATTCCATAACGGCGTGCCTCGGTAATCGGAACGGGAAGGCTGAGCAGCGCAGCCGGGAACTCTGGCCAGGCGTTTGCTGCGTGACTGCCGAGTTGTGCGGAATGATCCAGCCCTTGCACACCCTCCGGAATTTTGAGATTCGCTAAGCCGAGGAGAGTCGGCATGATATCGGGGTAGTTGAGCGGAGTAGTGATTTTCCCGCCGCCATGCCCGAGCCGGCGCGGATATCGCAGCAGAAAGGGAACGCGGATGGATTCCTCCCAGGGATAGAGCTTTGTCGTGAGCCCCTGTGACAACAGCATGTCTCCGTGATCGGAGGTGAACACGACAATCGTGTCGTCCGCGATGCGCAGGCGTTCCAGCGTCCGGAGTAATTTATCGAAGCAGGCATCCAGCGCGGCGATATGCGCTGAATATCCGCGGAGAATTGTCGTGGCCGCTCGCTGTTGCTCAGCCGGCACATTAGGGCGGAGCTGCATGGCGCGGCCAGCATATTGCGACCGGTGAGGCTCAGGCGCGGTCTCATATGGAAAGTGCGGCGGCCCTAGCGACAGGAAAAGAAAAAAGGGCTGCCTCGTATTCGCTTCGATAAAACGGCAAGCATCGTCCGTTTGCGCAATCGCGTCATACCCGGGCCAGTATTGGGGCGACGGATTGTCTCCTTCGAAGTAGAGCGAATGATTATAGTCGTGACTGCATTCGCAAGCCTTCCAGTATTCGAATCCTAGCCGCTTGTCTTTGGGGATAAACGCGAGACGCCGGCCGTAGTTGCCATCCGGACTTCCATAAAGATGCCATTTGCCGATGTAGCCGGTGTGATATCCGGCCCGATTGAACACTTGCGCCAAGGTCTCGCCGCGCGGCTTCAATTCCACGTCGTTGATGAAGACACCGTTCGTGAGCGGATACTGCCCAGTCATTAAGCTGGCGCGCGCGGGGCAGCACACGGGAGTGCCGGAGATCGCATTTTGGAAAGAAGCACTCTCGCGGGCAAGGCGGTCAAGCACCGGCGTTGCGACATTCGGATCACCGTTGTAGCCGGTTGCTTGCGCGCGCCACTCGTCGGCCAGAATGAAGAGCACATTCGGTTGACGCCGCTTCTGAGCGAAAGAAAACGGAGCGGCTAGAGCGCCAGCAGTCGCCTGTTTTAGAAATGTTCGCCGGGATGTGTGCATTTTTAAAAGGTGTGGCGCGCTGGAAAGCCGCGCGGATCCAGTTGCATCGGAGCTACGTCGCTGGTCCGGATATACCAGTTCAGAACGCGCCCTTCGAGCTCGGATTGACTGGAAGCATAACTCCGGTCTCCGTAGAAGTTGTGAAGCTCTCGCGGATCTTTCTTCAAGTCGTACAGCTCGCTTTGTCCATCCGGACGCAGAATCAACTTGCTTTCGAGCGTGCGAATCATGGTCGAACGCGTAACGGTCTCCGGATGTTCATTCTGCAGCTTGACTTTGGGGTAATAGATGTTCAGCGGGTTGCTGAAGCCTTGCAGGGGCTCGAAGCACTGCGGTTCATACACGTTGTAACCGCCTTCACAGAAGGCCGCTCGCCGCGTGTCACCGGACGCACCGTGTAGCTGCGGTGAAAGCGTACGCGCAAAATGCGTGTGACGCGCCTCAATGCCGGCAAGGTCCAGACAAGTGGCCATCACATCGAACAGTTCCACAATCTCCTGCGAAACGTGCCCTTGCTTTGCGCCCGGAACGCGCGCGATCAGCGGAACGCGAGTCAACGGATCTTCCATCGCGCTGGGCCATTTTTCCACCAGGCCGAAATCACCCGCCCATTCGCCATGGTCGGCAAACGTGAACAGAGCGGTGTCGTCCACATGCCCCGATTGTTCCAGCGCTTGCATCAGCTCGCCCAATAGCCAATCGCTGTAACTCACCATGCCGAGATACACCGCCTGGATCGTGCGAAAGTCTTTACCGGAGAGTTGATCCAGCCGCAATGCATGCCGGATGGCCGCGTGAAAGTTCGGCTTGCGCGGCAGACCGGGCGGACGCAGCGGGGGCAGGTCCGCGGTCTGGTACATGCTGTAAAAATCTTCGGGCGCGGTGAACGGCGGATGCGGCCAGAGCAGCGGCAGATAGATACAGAAGGGCTTGTCCGAAGGACGCTTCAGAATATCGATGGCTCTCTGCAGATTTTCATAATCCGATGTCTTCCGGCGATCCGGCAGCTTGTTAAAGAGGAACGAGTAATAGTGCGGATCGTCGGGTTTCCACGGATTCTGATTGCCTTGGCGGTCTCCTGTTTTGGAATCCCACTCGGTGACACTCAATGGGAAAGAATCGGGAGAGAGCAAGTCATTCTTGCCGAAAAAATAGACGTCATAGCCGTCTTCTTTCAAGTAGCGAAGCAGGTTCGGTTCGTCGGGATGAAGCCCATAGTACAGACTTCGATGTCCACGCACATGCACCGGCCAGCCGGTCATCAGGCTGCAACGCGAAGGCCCGCAAACCGTATTTTGGACATGGCATTGATCGAACCGGACGCCCTCGGCGGCCAGCCGATCAAAATTCGGCGTCTTCACCACGGGGTGGCCGTAGCAGGCAAGGCTCTCGGCGCGCAGTTCGTCCGGCATGAAAAACACGAAGTTGGGACGCTTGCGCGCGGCACTCTGCCGGGGGAGAGCGGCGCTTGCTGCGGCGGTACCTAAGAAATTGCGGCGTGAAAGGTTATGCATACTTAGGAAACACGCAGCGGTGTCTCCTTAGGAGAAAGGCCGTCCGGATTATTGATCTGAGAACCGTGCGGCGCGGGAACCGGACCGCGCAGTAAAGGATCGTCCGTTCGGGTCATCCACTGATCCAGGCGGCCGCGCATCTCGGCCAAGGCCTGAGACGCCGTTGGGTCGGAAACCAGATTATGATGCTCCGTAGGATCGAAGATCAGATCATGCAGTGATTCCTTCGGTAATTGCTTCTCCTTCCAGCCGTTCTCAACCCACAACGCTTTGCTTAGCCCGTCGTCACAATTCGGCAGCACCGGCGTCGTGCGGTCGCCGTAGCGGCGAATGTATTTCCAGCGCTTCGTGCGAACGGCGCGCTTGGGCTCGTAGGCGGCGTGATAGTTGACTTCCGAGAACACCTCTTCGTTCACTTCCTTTTTTTCGCCGCGCAGTACGGGCAGCAGCGATTTGCCTTCCAGCCACGCGGGCCGCTCGATGTGAAGCAGCTCGCAGATGGTGGGATAAATGTCCACCTGCGAAACCAGCGCGTCGGAAACTTTCCCGCCGCGCAGCACGCCCGGACCGCGCACGATGAGCGAAACACCCCAGCCGAAATCTTCCAGATTGCACTTCATCAGCGGAAACGAAACACCGTGGTCCGTGGTGCTGATCACCAGCGTGTTCCCGGCAAAGCCGTTGCGCTCCAGCGCATCCAAAACTTGCCCCACGCCGTTGTCCAGGACTCTCGCGCTCGCATGAAAAGCAGCCATGTCGAGCCGCGTTTCAGGCGTGTCGGGTATAGGCACGGGCGGTTGTATGTAGTTCGGGTTATCTTCCGCCGTGGGCTTATGAAATTCCCGATGGGTCTCGAAAAAACCCACATCCAGAAAGAAGGGCTCAGCCGGGCGGCTATCCAGAAACGCTGCTGCGCCGGGAGCAACATCCACGGCGCTGGTGGTTTTCGGATGGATAATGTCGCTGTAGCCGATCGTCTCGGGCTTAGCCGCGACATGCTGGATGCCCGCCAGCACGGAGCGATAACCGGCGTCGCGCAATGGGTGCACAATATGTTTCTTGTAATCGTTCAAGGCGAATCCGCGATGGGCCAGACCGAGCATCCCGTTCTGGTGCGCGCATTGCCCCGTCAATAAAACGGCCCGGCTTGGCGAGCAGGTCGGTGCGCCGCTAAACGCCTGGCGGAAGAGAATCCCCTCCGCCGCCAGCTGCTGCAGATGGGGTGTGGGCGCGGCATGCCCATAGGGCTGCAGATAGCGGCCGGAATCGTGCGAATGAATATACACGATATTTATCCGGTCGCCGGCAGTGTCTGCTTGCGCCGCCGCGGCGGACGGAAGGAGACTTGCGCCCGAGGCCGTCGTCATGGCTTGTAAGAATTGCCGCCTGGAATTGGTTGTCGTTTTTTCAGGATTCACTTTGTATTGCCTTCAGATTCGTTTGCCGCGTGAAAGATAGCGTGGAGCGCCGTAGCGGTCTGGCGGCATCCCATTGGAGTTGCGCGCCTTGACATCTCCGTATGGATCTTCGAAACGGTCCATCAACTCATAGAGGCGCGCGCGCATATCATCGGCGTCGCGGCTGTAGGCCGGATCATAGGCGGCGTTATGCATTTCGTGCGGATCGTTTTTTAGATCGTAGAGTTCGTCGATATCGAAGCCGTTGAATACATACTTATAGCGATCGGTAATCGCCAAGCGCTGCGTATAAAGAAATTCGCCGCCATAATAAGCGCCCAGGATCTCTTCGGGCCAGCCGGAGGGGTTCGCGCTCGTGAACAGCGGAAGCAGCGACTTGCCGTCCGAGTAGGGAAGCGGCTTGGCGCCGGCCGCTTCGATATAGGTGTGCCCCAAGTCGTGCGTCTGTGCCAGCGCCGCAGTCTTGCTACCCGGTTTGATGTTTTTCGGCCACCGGATTATCAGCGGCACGCGGTAACATTCTTCGTACGGAATCCAGCCTTTAATCCACATGCGATGCGCGCCAACCATGTCGCCGTGGTCGGCTGTGAATACAACTATCGTGTTTTCCGCTTGGCCGCTCTCGTCAAGCGCCTGCAGAATGCGCCCGATCTGTGCATCCACTTGCTCAGTAAAGGCGTAGTAATGAGCGCGGCTCTGGCGGTAATCGTCTTCCGTGACCGCTCCCCAGCTCTTTGATTCGCGGTTATGCAGCCCTGGCTTGCCCGCGAATGTATCGTGAAAACTTTCCGGAACCGGAATGCCGGCGGCATCATAACGATCGAGGTATGACTTCAACGGAAGGTATGCATCATGCGGCGCCACAAAGTGTGTTTCTAAATGCCACGGCTGCGAGTTTTTCGCAAAGCGCCGCAGCATTCGCACCGCCTGCTCGGCCGTGCGGTATTCAGGAGTGGATTCTACCGGACCCTCATGCACGCCCCACATGGTGAACGGTTCACTACCGGGCCAGGACATGGTCCGGTGCGGTGTCACGCGCAGGCGTTCCCGCGGCGCTTCCACACGGTCAGGATTCAGATCAATGCCCGCCAGAATTTTGGGATTGCAGCCGGTGATGCCGGCTACTTCGTGGAAACCGAAATCGAGCGGCGACCGGTCCCAACTGGCATGCCATTTCCCCACGTAGCCCAGATGATAGCCGGCATCGCGGAGGCGTTGTGAATACAGAACGACATCAGGAAACATGTCGCGGTGCACAGACGGCGCGGAATGAATTTGATTGAAGACCCCGTTGTGCCAATGGTAGGCGCCTGACAAAATCATCGCCCGCGCCGGACAGCAGACCGCGGAGGGAGTGTAGCTGCTCTCAAAGAGCAGCCCCTCTTCCGCGAGACGGTTGAGGTTCGGCGTTCTGCATGACGATCTTCCAGCAATGGTGGCCCACTGCTGTTGATCGGTCATGATATGCAGAATGTTCGGACGGCCGCTCACATTAGCGGAGGGCTGCCGTCCGATTGCCGCAACCGTTGATGCCGCTAGAAAAGATCTGCGGTCCATGTTTAGGGACATGCTAAAACTCTATCTTCGCCCCGATTTGAATTTGCCGGGCAGGCCCTGAACTCGTGATGGTTCCGAAACCCGAAGCCCCGAACGTGCTGTTTGGCAGCGACAGGTTGGTATGGTTCAGCGCATTCAGGAATTCTCCGCGCAGTTGAAACTTCGCGATCTCTCCAATGGCAAAAGTTCGCAGCAAAGAGGCGTCTACGTTGAGTAGGCCCGGACCACGCAGAATGTCGCGGCCTTCGTTTCCGAATGTGTAGAGCGCCGGTTGCGTGAATGCGCCGGTATCAAACCATTGCGCAACAGCCCTTTGGCCGGCCGGCAAATTCGGATCGGTCGAAACGTTGGCACGCTGCGATCCCGCCGAGAATGCATTGGTCGAATTGGTTTGCGTCACTACGGTGAAAGGCGCGCCGCTCTGTAGGGTTGTGACCGTGGCCAGTGTCCAGCCGCCGACAACCCGCCCAGCCAGATTGTTTGATAGCCAGCGTCTGCCCACGCCGAAGGGAAGATCATAGACCGCGCTGAAGACGAAGCGGTGACGGATATCGTTGGGTGACGGCCCCCAGTCCGCGGTCCGATTGTAGTAATTCGAATAAGCCCCGTTGTCCTGCCCGAGCGTGGAGCCGCCTTCGAAGCTGTTGTCCAGGAACTTCGAAAAGGTATAACTCGCTACCAGATTGAATCCCCTGGAGAAGCGTTTTTGAACACGCACAAAGCTGGCGTAATAGGCCGAATCCCCAAGCGTGGGGCTTAAAATCGTGACGTTGCTGAATTGCGGAAACGGACGATTCGCTTGAGAGGAGCTTCCAGGTCCCAGAACATTGGGCGCGATCTGGTCAATCGACAAATTTGCATTGGGCAATTTGTGCCCCAGGTTACCTAGAGCCGATGCCTCCACCACAAAAGACCCGGGCAGTTCCTGCTGGATGTCGAAGTTGAACTGCTGCGAATAGCCAGTGCGGCGCGTGGGATCAAAATACGTCACCGCCGTGTTGGCATTCTTCCCCACAGGCACGGCGCCGAAGGAGTCATTCAGCGCCGGAGTACCGGTGGTGGCCGGCACACCGTTCCTCAGGTAAAACGGCGCTGTGATGCCGTTATCCGGACTGTTCAGCGCTGAATTGATGCTGAATCCAAGATTCGCCGAGGCGGGTTGCCCGGCGTCGAACGGATGCGAAAAGAAGACGCCATAACCCCCGCGAACCACTGTCGTGTTGGAGTGAAACGGTTTCCAGGCGAACCCGAAACGCGGGCCGAAGTTGTTTAAGTCAGTCTGGTAAGGCTGAGTGGGGAATCCATTCAAGCCCATGAATTTTACAACGCCCGGTGTACCTGATACCGGGTTGATCTCCTGAGCGTCAAACCCGTTCATGCGATTGTTCTTGTCGACAATTGGCGTGTCGGTTTCCCAGCGCAGGCCCAGGTTGAGCGTCAGGCTCTGATTCACGCTGAAGTCATCCTGGATGAAGCCGGAAAGATACCAACTGCTGCGATTGATTACGTCAGTTTGCGATTGGGCGAACGCGGTTGGAAACCCGAGCAGCATGGACGCCAGTCCATTGCCGGTGCTGGAGTTGCTTGGCGAACCGGTAGGCAGCGTTGCAAATGTGAAAGAGCCTGAGGCAGTGGAAAGATTGGTCTCATAATCCAGAGACTCGCGGGCCTCGAAGCCGAGCTTAAGCGCATGCCGTCCGAAGATCCACGACAGGTTATCCACGTATTGGTAATTTTGAATTGGGTACTGCCGCCGCTCCTGGTTGGTTGAGCCCAGTTGACTGTAGCCGGCCGGAGCAATATTCGGGAACGCGTTATTCGATACGCCCTTCAGGCCGATGGCTTGAACTGCATCGCTGCCCACTCCCAGGGTGAGCGTGTGAGCGACGCGATTTCCATAGTTGAAGCGTACGTCGTTCGCAAGCGTTGGTCCGAAGATGTGGGTCCAGAACGAATAAATATATTGCTGATGCGCCAGGATGTAGCCGGTGGGGTCCGCGGCCGGGTTCGTGTAGGCGCTGGTCACGCTACTGTTCCCGCTGTTAAATAGATAGCGGGCTGTGACTCGATCGTTGTCGCTGAACGAGTGGTCCACTTTGCCTATATAAAAATTCCCTGTCAGGCCGCTGACGCCGTTAGCTCGATAGTTATTGGCGCCGGTGATGTTGTCCGGCGCCCGGTTCGCGAGCGGATAGTAATTGAGCATATTCAGCGCAACCGGATCAAAATCCACTCGCGGAATCACGTTTCCGGGGAACGGGGAGCGTACCGCCGCGCCGTTTACAAACGTGGTTGAGCCGGGATCGTAGATTGGGATCACCTGGCCTTTGGCGTTATAGGTTTGGGAAAAATCTCCGCCGCGCTGCAAGGCGGTCGGAACGGTGAGAGTGGTCACGCTGCCGGTCCGCTGCCGCTGCCCTTCATAGCCAAAAAAGAAGAACGTTTTGTTCCGGCGAATGGGGGCGCCCACTGTTCCGCCAAAAACGTTGTAGCGAAGCTCAGGCGCGCTTTTGCTGCCGTTGACAATGGGAGCGAAGTAGCCCGGCGCATCAAACGCATCGTTTCGAACAACCTCATACGCGTTCCCGTGAAAAGCATTCGTACCCGACTTCGTGGTCTCAATCACAACGCCGCCCGCGGAAGCTCCATACTCGGCGGAATAGTTGTTCGAAAGGATGCGGATCTCCTGAACTGTTTCGGCCGGCGGATCCAAATCCACTTGCCCGATGCCCAGCCGCATATTCTGGCCCGATGCGCCGTCGATCCAGAACATCTGCGATTGCGTGCGTCCGCCCGCCAGGCTGAAATTAGGCTTCTGTCCGGAATCGTATCCTACAAACGCCGTAGCCGGGCTCAGGTTCAGAACGTTCATCGTTCGCCGGTTCCCCAACGGCAAGTTCTCGATGTCGGCCGATTCAATCGTCTGTCCAATCACGCTCGTCCGGTTTTCCACCGTAGGGGCTTCGGTCGTCACCGTGACGGTCTCTGCTACCTGGCCAAGTTCGAGTTTCACGTCGAGACCGAACCGGTCGGCGGTAGCAACGGTGATGCCTTCCCGCGTGTATTGTTTGAACCCATCGTGTTGTACGGTGAGCGTATAGGTTCCAATCTTCAGGTTGGGTACCAGGTAATCGCCGGAAGCGTTGGTGGTGGTGTTGAGTGTAATACCCGTGGCGTTGTCTTTCAGTGTCACGGTCGCGCCCGCGACCGCAGCGCCCTGGGCATCGAAAACTGTCCCGCTGATTACGCCCTGAGAAGATTGTGCGCGGACAGGGTTCACGCAGCCGGCAAGGAGGGCCATGACAAAGAGAAGGAGGACTGCTGGACGATGCCGCTGCAAGTCCAAACTAGGAACCTGAATGATACCCCATAATCTCGATTGAGATGAGTGTGAAACGAACATGTTCGATTCTATCCCATTAAACTCTATAGACTCACTATAGTTTGAAGCTCGGCGTCTATCTTGCTGAAACAAATTGAAATAAACGGAGAATTGCTGGATTCTGCCGAAGTGCGAAAGCGCGCATCAGAGTTGCGCCGTGAGCGTGAGGCAGCCGGATTAGAGCTGGATTTGGAACAGCGACTCGCTTTACAGGAGGAAGCGCTCGCAATTTTGGTGGACCGTGCGCTGCTGGTGCAAGAAGCCCGGCGGCTGGGCTTGGCGCCGAGGGAATCTGAAGTGGCGAAGCTGTTACAGGAGGTCGCCGGGCGATTCGATGGAGTTGCCGGATGCCGCGCCGGTATGGATACGCCGGAGTCCCGCGAGGACCTGAGCAGACGTATGATGGTCGATCGCATTCTGGACCGTTGGCGCGCTTCTGTGCGCGCTCCGGGAGCCGAGGAACTGCGCAGTTACTACCGGCGGAATAAAGAACAGTTTTATACGCCGGAGTTGATACATGCGTCTCATTTTGTCCGTGCGTGTGAGTCTGAAGTGCAAAGGGCTTACGAAAGGGTGTTGGCCGGCGAAGACTTTGCGGCGGTTGCTGCCGACTGCTCCGATTGTCCGGAGAATGGTGGGGATCTCGGCTGGTTTGGACGGGGCGTTATGGTGGAAGATTTCGATCGCGCGGTGTTCACAAGTCCGGTCAACCAGCTAACTGCGATTTTTCAAACTGTCTTCGGCTTCCACTTCGCGGTTGTTCACGAACGTCGGCCGGAAGGTATTCGCCCTTTTGACGAAGTTCGTTCCGAGGTGACGCGTTCACTGTTGCTCGGTAAGCAGGATCGCGAAGTGGGCAGGCAACTCGCGGAGATGCGCGCGCGGGCTGTGATAAAGGTGATTCGATGAGTTCTTGCTGCGCCCCCACTAAAGCACGCGCGCTCATCCTCGATTCGTCAACGCGTGACGCGGCAGAGCGAATCCGGGTGACGAGCGGTTCAACAGAAGACATGCTGCGCTTGGACGGCGCGCAATTTTTGATGGGCTCGGAAGATGCGGATTCCATAGCGGCCGACGGCGAGGGCCCAGTGCGCCGCGTGACATTGGATAGCTTTTACTTGGACCGGTATCCGGTGACCAATGAAAAGTTCTCTGAATTCGTGCGCGCAACCGGGTTCCAAACGGAGGCGGAGCGGTTCGGCTGGTCCTTCGTGTTTCAAGGGCATTTGCCTCCCGATGAAGGCGGCGAGCATCCTCCTGGCCTACGCTGGTGGCGTCGGGTTGACCGAGCGGATTGGTCGCATCCGGAAGGTCCTGGCACGAGCGTTGCCGGCCGGGAACACCATCCGGTTGTTCACGTTTCCTGGAATGACGCGGCCGCCTACGCAGCTTGGGCCGGAAAAAGATTGCCGACGGAAGCGGAGTGGGAATGGGCGGCGCGCGGCGGCCTGGAACAAAAGCGCTTTCCCTGGGGCGATGAGTTGAATCCCGACGGCAAGCATTTGTGTAACATCTGGCAGGGAAATTTTCCCGATCTTGATACCGCGGAAGACGGATACTCGGGTCCCGCCCCGGTGAATGCATACCCACCCAATGGCTTTGGGTTTGGAACCATCACCGGAAACGTTTGGGAATGGTGCGCTGATTGGTTTTCGCGTGATTACCATCTCTACGCGACGCGAAAAAATCCTCTGGGCCCCGCCGACGGCGCCGCGAAATCGATGCGCGGCGGTTCGTATTTATGCCATGCCTCTTACTGCAATCGTTATCGTGTCGCTGCCCGTACATTGAATACGCCCGACAGCACGACAACGAACATCGGCTTTCGCTGCGCCCGCGATTAGCTTTCCGAGCTCCGCGCCAGCCGGTCCAGTTCGCCGCTAAGCAACGCCCAAGCTTCAGGCCCGATTGCGTTTAACATTTTCCTTTGAGCTGAGGCCCAAAGCGGCTGCGCGGACAGAACCGTTTTCTCGCCCTTCTTCGTGAGCTTGACGGACTTTAACCGGCCGTCCGGTTTAGGAATAGTTTTCAGCAGACCGTCCCGTTCCAGCAGGGCCAAGCCTCTGGTAAGCGTGGTCTGATCGATGACGAGCAACTTGGTCAGCTCCGTAATAGTTGCCTCGCCCGC
>DASXGT010000188.1:0-30084 GCA_036488895.1 Bryobacteraceae bacterium
TTCGTTATTCGGCTTTGAAAATTGCAGTCCCTTTTGATCTGGAAAGCGTACGTAATCGAATTGAATTTCGTCGAATCCGTCCTTTGCAGCTTCAATGGCAAGGGAGATGTTGTAATCCCAGACCGCGTGGAGGAACGGATCAGTCCATCCCAGGCCTTCGCGATCAACAAACAGAGCGCCTTTTTCGGTTTTGACGGCCAACTCAGGATGTGAACGCGCGAGCGGATTATCTTTGAAAACTACGATTCTTGCGATTGCGTAAAGACCATGGTTATGCAGATCGGCGACGAACGCGCGCGGATCGGGGATAGTGACTATGCGATTCGCGGCAATTTCAATTCCTAAAGCGGATTGGGTGGGAGGGCTGATCAATCCTCTATCGCCTTTTACATCGATCACCACCGCATTCAGGTGCGCTTTCGTGGCAGTCTCCAGAACTCCGCCGCGAAGTATTTGCGATCCAGCGCCCCAAAACGAAAGATACAAACCGCGCACTTCAAACCGGCTCAGGCTGACATGCATTTCCGGAGCGGCCCGGAATTGCTCCCGCGAATATCCGATCGCTCGCACGCCAATCTGCGTTCCTTTGCCATGAAGTTCAAACCGGCCGTCGTGATTGGTGCGCGTGATTTCATCTCCGGAGACGATCCAGGCGCCTTCAATGGGTTTGCGGGTCACGCCATCAGTCACCTCGCCGCGGATATTCGGAGGGACTTCCGCGCGCACAATGGCGGCGCTAAGAAGCACGAGAACAGTTAAAAAGAAAAAGCTGGCAATATTGCTTCGGGTGAGGCGCATGTCAGTTCCTTGCGCTCCGAATCGCGGCATCCAGAAAACGCAAAAAGCGAGGCCCTGCTACTTCATCCGGAACGATGCAGCGCGGGAGCGAAAGAATTGGGTCCGCCCCCGTGGCCGCACGGCATTCGATGGAAAAACCAGCCTCGTAGCCCGCGGCGCTCGCGCGATTCAACAGATAAGAATCGTAGATTCCGAATGGCCAGGCCAGCAAATCGACCGGACGCCCTAGCCTTTCCTGTAGCATCGTCTTTGAACGGCGAAGCTGTGTATCGACAAAAACGGCGTAGGTGGCGCTATTCAGTTTTTTCGATTCTTGTTTGAAATTCGGATGCCAGAACGTATGTGATTGAACGCTAAAGAACGGCGTCGCTGCCAATTCCCGAAGCTGTTCCCAAGTCATGGCATAACTCGCATGTGAGATGCACGAAGGGTATATAAAAAGCGTGACGGGAAGGCGATTTTCCATGACGATAGCGCGCGCTTCCCGGTACACCGAAATATGGCCGTCATCAAAGGTCAAAACGACGGAACGCGACGGCGGCGCGGGGCCTTTCCCCAACCTCCAAGCCACAAAATCCGCGAGCGGGATGACCGAATATTTGTTCTCACGAAGCAACTCCATGTTCTCTTCAAAGTGCTGCGTGGTCACAGTCATCGAATCGGCGCGCGCTGCGCCAAACCGATGGTACAGAAGAATAGGAACGGCGACGGCGTCTAAGGCTGAAGAAAAAAGCGCAGTTATGATTAAGCAACGCGAAACAAACCACATCGTTTAGAATCTCTCCGGCGGAGACAATTGCAAACTCGTGGCCAACCCTCAGCGCCAGAAAGATTCGCCATTCATCGGTCAAACCGCGTTACTTGCGCGCTACCGCTCATAAGCCTGCGTGCAAACACACATCACTAAATACATGAATACATGCGAGCTGACGGAGCTGTTTGCTGAGCCGTGGCCGGCTAAACCGGCGGATTCACGCGACTGGATGGATAATTGCTATGAGCTTGAAGAAATATGACACAACCCCTTTTCAGCGTTCAGCATATTCTTTTCCCGACTGATTTTTCAAAGACCAGCGAAGCGGCCGCCGCGCACACCGCTGGCTTAGCACGAGCAGTTAACGCGAAAGTTTCGCTCTTAAATGTTGTGCCTTGGCTGCCAGATTGGTACGGCGCATCGGAACCGTATTTCCCGGTTGGTGACGACGTGCTTCGAAATCTGGAACTTAGTAAAAAAGCCGCCGAAGCATCTTGTTTGAGCCTGTTGGAGGGCCTTCAAAAGCAATATTTTTCGGGCATTCCGTGCGACCTTCAAGTGAGAACCGGTGGGGTGGCCAAGCTCATTGTGGAATACGCCCAAGAGATTCAAGCGGATCTCATCATGATTCCAACCCGGGGCGCCGGCCCGATGCGGCCGTTTTTGATTGGCTCGGTTACGGCGAAAGTTCTGCATGACGCACCATGCGCGGTTTGGACTAGCCCGCACCCCAGAGAACTGGAGGCATTCCGTCCCTATCGCCAAATTATTTGCGCCGTGGATTACCGGGCCTTCTCGCGCGAGTTGCTGACGAAGGCATGGCAAGTGGCGCGCTTGTTTCAAAGCCGTTTGAGCGTGGTTAGCGCGATTCCGAACAGGATCACGGCGTCCAGGGCCGCTGGCGATCATCAATCTATCCAAGCTCAGAAGACAGAGACTTATTCGGCGCTCAAGAATCTCCTCGCCGAACTCCAGGTGAATGCCTCTCTGCACGTTTTGGAAGGAATGACGGGGGAAGTGATTCAACGAGCGGCGGCGATGGAAGACGGAGACCTGGTGGTGATCGGCCATGGGCGCCTGGATGAACCGTTCGGCCATTTGCGGACGCATGCATTTGAGATCATTTGGAATTCACCCTGCCCGGTTTTGAGCCTCTAACCCTATCCGACATCGGCATGCACGTGCAACCGCGCGGAATAGCACAAAAAATTGCATGCAACCCGGCAGCGGAAGTATAGCGGTTCACCGCATGGATTCCACGAAGCGCCGGTTGGCGCTTCAGATGCGGCTGCCGGCGCAGCAGCAATCGCAACTAGATAGTAACTCCCATAAACAGCTAGGGCTCGTGGAAAACTAAACTAAGTTTCCACGAGCCCTAGCTGTTACTTCTTGGTTTTGTTACGGGAAGATCATGCACCCATTACGCAGTGGCGGGTTCGCCTACTTTTTCCTCTTTCAAGAAGGAATCGCTTCGTTTTTCCCAATCCATGGAGTAGCTGAGCACGGGACAAGGCGCCTGACGGATAATGTCGTAAGCATGCGTCCGCAAACCTCCGAAAGTTGCTTGTGCTTTTCCACGGCCAACGATAAGCAAATCGGCATGCTGATCGAAAGTGACGTTCGCGATATCTTTCCCAATCGCGCCCTCGGTAATGCTTGTTGGGAAATTTGTCCCAGCTTCTTGCTGCAACTTTGCGATCTCTTCTCTGGCCATTTTCATGAGGTCGCGATGCAAATCGACATCGAAATAGGTGTAGGGTCTTGCTTCCGTTTGAGGGACGCTGTGGACAATACGGACCGCGGCGCCGAATTCCGCCGCCACTTGCTTGGTGAAACGCAAAAGAGGCACGGTTTCGTCCCCAAGCTCCAGCGCGCAAACGACATTGGAAATGGCATCCCTTGTTTTTCCGGCCGTGGGAGAAACGGTCCAAACAGGGCAGCTTACCTCATGTAGAACCTTCATGGCCACGGACCCCAATAACAAGCGCTGGAAAGTTCCGTATCCATGTGTGCCCATGACGATCAGGTCTACGTTATGTTCGGCAGCCCAATTGTTGATGTGCCCGGCGGCAGCACCTTCGGCGATAATGCGTTCCACGCGGTCCGCGGGCACGTCAATTTGATAGTTGAGGAGCCTTTGTCTTACGTCGTCTTGCAATTGCTTAAAGCATTCCGCGTTGAATAGCGGGGCCTCGGCCGACCCATACCAAGCCGCCGGCACTTCAAAGACATGCAACAAGGTAACTTTCGCGCCAAAATGTTTTGCCAGCCGCTCCACCTCTGGATTCAGCGCGCGGCTGTGATCGGAGAAGTCAACTGGAAATAGGATGTGATTGATTTTCATGGTTCGCTCCATTCGGGTAATGCCCGGTAATGTGCAACTGGAATGCCAAGGCGAAAACGGTTTTTTACCCGCTAAATGCCTTCGTGCAGGCGCTGACCGGCACATGCGATTGGGTTAAAACGCACGTGCATGAAGTTCACTGCGCTAAAGCGCCCAATTCAAAAAAGCGCTTAAAGTAGCTCGTTTTCAGGAACGAGGTTGTATTTTCTCATTTTGTATCGGAGGGCATCGCGACCAATGCGCAGGGCGCGGGCGGCTTCGGATTGATTCCAGCGGCTGACTTCAAGCGCGCTGAGAATCGTCGCGCGTTCCTGATTTTCGAGCGTGGAAAATGCGCCGGATGCTGCCGCTCCATTGCTTTCTTCCGCCGAAGACGCGGCAAATGGAGCTGCCGTGGGCGTCGTCTGCTGCATCCGCTGGCGCAGATAGGCCGGGAGATTTTCTACTTCGATGCTCGGGCCGTCCGCCATCATGGAAGCATGCCCGATCACGTTTTCGAGCTCGCGGACGTTGCCCGGCCAATCGTGCCGGGCTAGCAGGATTTCGGCGCGTGGGCTGAGCCGCAGCACGTCTTTCCCAAACTGCTTGGAAAATTGCGCCAGAAAGTGCCGGACCAACAGCGCTAAATCGTCTTTGCGATCCGCCAGACGCGGCACCGTGAGTTCCACCATGGAAAGGCGGTAAAACAAATCCTCGCGAAACCCGCCGGCCACGATGGCCGCGCGCAGATCACGATGTGTCGCCGCCACCACGCGCACGTCCACTTTGCGCGCCGCCAGCGACCCCACGCGCTGCACCTCTTGATTTTGTAGAACGCGCAGCAGCTTCGCCTGTGTACCCAAGGGCATGTCGCCAATTTCATCCAGAAACAATACGCCGCCGTTGGCCAACTCCACCAAGCCGATCTTGTCCCGGTCCGCGCCCGTGAAGGCGCCCTTCACGTGGCCGAACAATTCGCTTTCAAACAGCGTTTCCACAATCGCCGAACAGTTGACCACCACATACTGCCCTTTGGACGAAGGACTCAAACGATGCAGCGAGCGCGCCACTAAATCCTTGCCGGTGCCCGTTTCTCCATGAATGAGCACGGTGCGGAAATGCCGCGAGATGCGCCGCACCGTGGCGAATAGTTGGCGCATCTCCGGATGCCGTCCAATGATGCCTTCGAATTGCGAACTGTCGAGCAATTCCTGCTCTAACTCCGCCCCGCGCAGTCTACGCCGCGCGTCGGTCAGCAGCAATGTGATCCGCTGTTGAATTGCCGCAATCGACACTGGCTTGTTCAGATAATCGCAAGCGCCCCGCTTAATCGCTTCCACCGCCGATTCGGTAGAATAATGCGCCGTCATTAAAAGCACATCAATCGTGGGGTCGAACTTCATCACCGCGTCCAGCACGTCCATGCCACTCATGCCCGGCATGACCAAGTCCGTCAATACGATTTGCGGGTGATGCCGGTAAACCAATTCCAGACCTTTTTGAGGCGTATCGGCTGTAAGAATTTGGACGCCCTCCTGCTCCAGCGCTACCGATAGAAATTCTAAACTGCCCACATTGTCATCTATTAGAACTATCGAAACCATCCGCCTCTTCCTTTTTATGCATCCGTATAAACCGGTCCGCCCACTTCACCCGGAAGCGTAAAGGAAAACGTGCTTCCCACACGCAATTCACTTTCTACCCAAATGCGCCCGCCGTGCATTTCTACGAGGCTCTTGGTGATGGCGAGGCCCAGCCCGGTGCCCTCCCGGATGCCGCGCGCGGTGGTTCCTATTTGTGAGAACTTTTCAAATACCGTTTGATGTTGCTCGGACGAAATGCCTACGCCGGTATCGGCTACCGCGAAAAACGCCTCGCTGCTGTCTGCCGCGCTGCGCACGGTGATCTCACCGCCGGCCGGTGTGAATTTGATGGCGTTGCTGATCAGGTTGTATAGAATTTCTTTAAACCGCAAACGGTCCGCCGTGATCCACAGCGAAGCCGCCAGATTCTCCGACAGCGTGACGCCCTTATCTACCGCCAAGGGCCGCAGGCTGGTAAACATGTCGGTAATCGCCTCTGAGGAGTTAAACGATTCGAGATGCAACTCCAAGCGCCCTGCTTCGATTTTGCTCAAATCGAGAATCTCATTGATCAACTGCAATAGGTGATGGGAATCCCGCTGAATATGCTCCACAAACCGCTTTTGTTCCTTGTTTAACGTGCCTTTGATCTGCTCTCCCAACAGGTCGGCAAACCCGATGATGGTGTGCAGAGGCGTTCGTAGTTCGTGGCTCATGCTGGAAAGGAACTCACTCTTTAGCTGATTCGCGCGTTCCACTTCGCGGTTCCGCACCGCCAACTCATGGTTTTTGGCCGAAAGCTCGGCCGTGAAGTGCTCATTCAGCAGCCGAATCTCGTCCGCGATTTGCTTGCGCTCGGTAATGTCTCGGATAAACGCCGACACGCGAAACCCGTCTTCGGTTTTCAAGGGGCTCAGGCTGATTTCCACTGGAAATTTGGAGCCATCTTTCCGCCGCGCGAGCAGATCGAGGTTCATGCCCATGGGGCGAGTCTTGGGGTGATTCCAATAAGCTTGACGGTGCGCTTGGTGACGTCCGCGCAGGCCCTCCGGCAGTAGAATATCGACCGAAGCGCCCATGAGCTCTTCACGCGAGTAGCCGAACATGGTTTCGGCGATGGAATTCAGCAGAACGATGCGTCCTGTTTCATCTACTTCGATGATGCCGTCGGGCGCGGATTCGAGCAGTTGCCGGAAGCGGTCAATCGTTTTCGCGTGCAGGCGCGCGGATTCCTCCCTTTCGAGTAGTTCCAGCCTTTCCTGCTCCGCGCGCCGGTGTTCGGTGATATCGGCCAAGAGAGCAAGCTTGCCAATGATCTCGCCTCCGGCGCCGTGCAGCGGAGCAGTCCACAAACTGACGGTAATGGATGTGCCATCTTTGCGAATACGGGTCACTGCAATGCCTTGATTGCGCCCGCCGTGTAGATTCGATTCGAGCAATTCGTAAAATTCCCACTGTGCCGGCGCTGGCACTGTGGGCAATTTGTGGCCCAAAACCTCTTGCTTGGTCCAACCGAAAAGCCGCTCGGCGCTACGGCTCCAACGCGTTACCATGCCTTCATTCGTTAAGCAGACAATCGCGAGCGGGCAGGCATCCATCAACGCGTCAGGAAAATCAGTTGATTGGAGGGAATCAGTCGTCACGTTCGGCCTCCATTGGCACGGAAAAAAGAGGAATGAGGTGATTGTATCAACGAGACGTTTGCTGCTTATCGCGCACTGCTTGCGCCAGATGGCGCAGATGGCGCTGCTTTGCCCTTTAAAAGCCAAGAAATCCGGCCCTGGCAAGCGGGCATTCACGTGCCAAGATTCATGCATCGGGCATGAAGGGGAAGCAAAATGACAAACAGATACTTGCACAGGAAGGCCGCCGGTTGATGATGGAAGAAGCAACGGCGTCGCCCGACCCAATCCAGTATTACCTACGTTTCCGCGATCTGCTGGAGGCCGCGCCGGATGCCATACTCGAAGCGAATCGCCACGGCACGATTGTGCTGCTCAACGCCGCCGCCGAAAGCATGTTCGGGTACAAGCGCCAGGAATTATTGGGCCAACCGGTGGAACTGTTGATCCCCGAGGCCATGCGGCAACGCCACGGAGAGCACCGGAGCCGTTATGCGGAGCATCCTTCGGCCCGGCCAATGGGAAGCGGCTTGGAACTGTTCGCGCGCCGGAAAGACGGAAGCCAGTTTCCGGCCGAGATCAGCCTAAGCCCTATCCGGTCGACGCAAGGGACGCATGTAATCGCCATTGTGCGCGACATTACCGCGCGTAAACAAGCCGACACGCGCATCAACGCTCTCCACGCCCAGCATGCGGCGGAACTAGCGGCTACCAATCAGCAACTGGAGATGCGAAACCACGAGGTGGAGCGCGCCAATCAATTGAAGAACGAGTTCCTGGCCAGTATGAGCCACGAACTGCGCACGCCTTTGCACACAATTATCGGGTTTGCTGACCTGTTGGGTGAGCAGATCAAGGGAACGCTGAATCCGCAGCAGCAACGCTTCGTGGAGCACATTCAACGCGATTCCCGGCATTTGCTCGAGCTCATCAATGACATTCTGGATTTAAGCAAGATTGAAGCCGGGCAGCTCGAATTGCATCCCGAATCGTTCTGTGCGGCGGAGGCCGCAGCCGAGGCGCTAGACGGTCTCCGGCCACTCGCGCTGAGCAAACAAATAGGTATCGTGGAAACGATTGACCATTCGTTCTTAATTTCGGCCGACCGCTTGCGCTTCAAAGAGATTCTCTACAACCTGCTCAGCAATGCCATCAAGTTCACGCCGGAAAAAGGGACGATTTGGATAGAGGGCGCAGCTGCTCCGGGTGGCGGCGTTTTCAGCGTTAGAGATACCGGCGTGGGTATTCCCGCATCGGAGCTGCAGGCGATTTTCGATAAGTTCTATCAGGTGAGCGCGACCACCCGCGGCCTGAAAGAAGGGACTGGACTCGGACTCGCCATCACCAAGAGACTCGTCGAAATGCATGGTGGCACAATCCGTGTGGAGAGCAAGCCCGGCGCGGGCAGCCGCTTTGAAGTCTTCTTGCCCAGCGCTGCCGCACAGCCGGGAGAGAACCCCGCGGCCATTCCCGCTGATCTGCCCGTGGTGCTGCTAGTAGGAACCGATGAGGCCGCATTTCAGCAACTGACTACGGTGTTTGAGCAAGATGCTTATGCGGTACACGGCGCATCAACACAGGAACAAGCTCTGCAAAAAGCCAAGCAGCTTCGCCCCAGGGCCATCGTACTCGATCTGGTTTCGTTGGGCGCGCGCAGCGGCGACGTGCTGCGCGATCTGCGCGGCGATCCGGACACCAGCGCGATTCCGGTGATCGCCATCGCCACGGCGGAAGATCAATCCACAGCGGTCGCTTTGGGCGCAACGGCGGTGCTTACCGGTCCGGTGGAAGCGCCGTCTCTGCTCCAGGCCGTTAAGCTGCACATTCCGGTTGAACCGGGGCAGCCTTCGCGCATTCTCGTGGTGGACGACGAACTCGAGGCCCGCGAATTGTTGGCTGAGGTATTGTCTTCGGCGGGCTATTTGCCGGTGCTGGCTTGGGGCGGCAGGCAAGCGCTGCAAGTATTGGCGCGGACTCCGGTGGCCGCGGTGATTGTCGATCTACGCATGCCGGAAATGAGCGGCTTTGAATTGATCTTCCGCATTCGCGAGAACCAGCGGCTGGCCGCCCTGCCCATTATTGTGCTGACCGGAAAAGAGATTGATAAAGACGAGCGGGAGCTGCTGGGGCGGCAAACCAACGCGGTGTTTTTGAAAGCGCCGTCGTGGGAAGATGACCTACTGGAGCGAGTGCACGTGCTTCTATTGGACGTAGCCACACAAGATGTAGCCAAAGCATGAAACACATTCTTATTGCGGACGACAAACCAGGCAGCCGCGAGTTTCTGCGCACAGTGCTGGAATATTCCGGTTACCAAGTGACGGAGGCTGCGGATGGCCAGGAAGTAATCGAACAAGCTAGTAACGATATCGATCTTTTTCTGCTAGACCTGCAAATGCCAAGGCTGGATGGCTTTGGCGTGGTTCGACTGCTGCGTGAAAAGCCCGAATTCGCAAACGTTCCGATTGTCGCCTTAACCGCCAGCGCCATGCAAGGCGACCGTGAACGCGCCCTCGCCGCAGGCTTTTCCGCTTATATCGTCAAACCTGTCAGCTTACCCATACTTCGCGCCGAACTGGCTCGCCTGACCGGCGAACAAGCCTAGAGCCCTGAATCGAAAATTCACCGTATAGTTTGCGCCGTACGGTGGACGCCCGGTCCGGCTCTTCCATTACAACGAGCAACCGAGGCCGGCTCTGTTCAAGGGCGCAGAGCCCAGCGAATCTCGCGAAGCACGACGAATCGCCACAGGATGGGTGTAAATACCCATCACCTGCGTCGATTTCCGCGGCTGACATCTTCGAGGCGGTCTAGGAGCGTTGTACGTCCGTATTTAAGCGTGGCCAACTGCTTGCATAGATAGATGCCGATTGAGCATGAAAGAGATAAGAATGTATACCCAATTTGCTCGCAACGCGAGGAGACCAATCATGGCTTTAAAAAAATTTTATTATGACCCCTCCGGAATTCGACATCAATTCGAAGATCGTTATCCTGGCAAAGCAAGCAGCATTGCCGCTTGGCTTCTGGTGGCGCTTCTCTACATACTGATGGCTTACACATTTTATGTGATCTATCAAAAAGGAGGCTGACGCTCCTATAAGGTCGGCTATTCGTGCCGCGGAGAGATATGATTCTGATTGCCGGCGCTTCCGGGCACATTGCCCGCAGTGCCGCTGAATTGCTGGCGCGAGCCACCGTTTACGATTGATGAGGCGCAACCCGCAAAATGCGCCAAATCTATCCAAGGTCGAAATAGTTCGTTGAGACTTTGCTGAACTCGCAACACTAAAGCGGGCGTTCGCCGGCCGTGCTCTTGAAACAGCCCGGAGGGATATACAACGGCTACGATGCTTTGCAGTTGGCCACCTTGCCGTGCCGGACAAATTGAAAATCCTTCTGAATTTTCTCTCCATAATTCACAATGAGGCGAGGAATAATATCGCAACCAACTCCGGCCACTTCGACTCGGAGACTGTACCGCCCAGGTCTGACATTGGCCAGCAGATAAAATCCTTTCTCATCGGTCTTCGTTTCCATTGAGTTCACCCTCATAATGTCGTCGAGAGCCACAAGGGCCCGAGCGATTGGAAGCCCTTGCGCGTCGGTCACGTGTCCTTGGATCGATCCGTTACCGGAGTTCGTCTCCTGGCCGGCAACTATCAAAGGAAGAGATTCTAAGAACAACTGTAAAAGGAATCTTCGTTTCATGTTTCACTTCACATGTTGATGACAGCGCAAAGGAATTCGCGAATTTGGAATCGAATCGTTTTGTTTCTAGTTGCTGCTATGGCATGCCAACAGTTACGAATCAACTCAGCGCCATCCTGTCCAGCGGATGTCACAGCCTTGAATTTATGATGCTGCATGAGAGTACTCCGCATTGTAGAGTTGCTGATGCTTGACTTGCTGGTTCAGATTGCACTGCCCGGGGATCCGATCCGGCAACCCGGCTTCCGGTGATTGGACCATAGTTCTGGCTTCTATTTGCGCGATGAGGCGCCCGAGCTTGAGGACCGTATGCTCTAGAGATGAGGACTGAAGAGCGACAAATTTGCGTCGATCGCCGCGGGCCGCCGTGATGTGCTCCAATGTAGTTCTTTTCATATCCTCTTGACCGGCACGTGAAAGGCCGTTCACGGAATTTTGGTCCTATCTAACAATGATTCGTTCAGCACTGCTCGCCAAGCACGGCGCTCCGGTAGCCACCCACAGCTAGAGATACGCTTTTTCGACCAACAGCGATAGTATTCGTCCGGCCGCAGCAGCCGGACTCTCACGATCCCCATGAACTGTCAGATCCGCATGCTCTGGAGCTTCGTAGCCGGCCTGAACTCCCGGTACGGTGGTGGCGCCGCCGTGCAAGGCTGTTCGATAAATTCCTTTCGGATCCCGGGCTATGCAGGTTTCAAGCGGAGAATCTACGTACACTTCCAGAAATTGTTTAATTTGCCGTCGGGCTAATTCACGATAGGCGCGGCGATTTGCCGTTGCATCAAAAATGACGGGAACTCCATGGCTAGTGAGCAGCGCACCAACATACACCATTTGCCGGTAAAAAGCATCTCGTTCCTTCTCGTCATAATGCGGGTCCGGAGTAAGTATTTTCCGAAGTTCGTCAGATTCCAGCACGGCTACGTCAACTTCTCGCGCGGCGAGCTTTGCTTTGAGGGCTGCGGCGAGGGTAGATTTTCCGGAGGCTGGAAGTCCGGTGATCCATATGGCAAACACAGGTTCAGTCTTAATCGCCACAGTATTTGTTCACCTGAGCAGGGTCGAACGATTCGCTGTCCAGCACCCCAAAAATGAATGCCAGAAGTTTCGAACGCACCGATTCTGAAAGGTTTGGATACCAGACCGGACTTGCCATGACGAGCGCGCGAAAGGCGAGGAACGGCGCAACCACTTGAAGCATCTCCCGATCTCCAGTCTTTTCGAGGTAGCGGTTCCAAAACCGCAAGAATAGAGTATCGAAATCTTCTTCAAGCCTGTCATTGCGTTGAAGGCTGAAGAAGACGTAGTTCATAGTGAGACAGGCGACATCGTCCGCTGGATCGCCATATTCACCCCGGGAGCGGTCGAGTACGCTGAAATCGGTTCCCGATCGAAAAAGGATATTCCATGGATGAAAATCGCCATGCACCACCCGCAGCCGATGCGTCATGCCTTTCAGCCGCCAGCGCCAATCGACGCATCGATGCTCAATTTGCCGCAGCTTCTCACTGGTAATCATCGGATGAGGGAGATAGCTATCCGCAATGCCCATGATGCACTCGCCGTGCCCGACTAACTCGCGGATCCGCCGAGTATAAAGTTCAGGACTGCCGCCGCGTTTGCCGTGGATTTCTATCAAATAATCACAGAGCGCGTCCGCGCGATCCAAATCAAGATTGCAAAGAGCCCCGCCGCCGCGAAGCCGTTCGAGATCGCAAAAATATCCTTGCCCATCCGCATATTCCGTCAGGAGAAAAAACTCCTCTACGTCACCAACAGAAATCAATGTCCCATCAGAGCGGAATCCGCCGGCATCAAACGAGCGAACATGACGAGGAAGACAGCGGAATGCCTGATTCGACCAAAGCAATATCTGTGCACGATCGGCCATGTGCTCATGGCCAAAAGGCCCTGGACGCATCGTATGTAATACCAAGCTCCGCGCTTTTTGGTCCGGTAGTTGGTAATCAACCCGGACCGGGCTGCCGTATCCGCCAAATTTAAGCGCTTTGTCTTGACGATCTTCGCCTAATGGCGCCAGGCCGAGGACATGGATCGGCTGTCCGTAGACGATGCCAAGGTAGCGTTCAATTTTCTCAATTGTCAGTTCAGTCATGGCCAGCGGCCTGTGCGGATCTTCGCAGAGCCTCCTTTGATTCCTCATAAGCTTTGCGCGCATACTCGAGCGCTTGCCTTGAGTGCTCATGACCGGTCTGATGATCGCCCTTCTCGTGACGCGCCGCAGCAACGCGATGCGCATGGGCCGCCAAGTCATGGTACTCGGCAGCTTTTTGACTTGACTCACTAGCCATGAAAATTCCCTCCATGATTCGTTGGGCAATTTGCAGCCCAAAACCAACTCAACACTTTGGTCAGAGACACGTTGGGTGCGCGCTTGGAAATTCGAGCAGACTGGATAGCTTAGGCGGCCGCTTTTTGGTCGTTTAGATTACTTTCCGTCCCTCGCCCGGCAAATTCTTCCTGAATGTTTTGACGCTTCGCCTCACTTTCTTTGATTTGCAGCATGGTGATTTCCATCTCCTTGTGCATTTCGCGGAGCGGTTGCATGCTCGGATTGCGTTTTTCCCGTTCGAACCCAATTTCCAGGTTCTGCCTGTCCTTTCTTTGCTTTAGCAGCGTGGCCAGGCACTTTTGAAAAGCGCGGTCATGGGTAACGAAGTAGCGCTGATACAGCGCGAACTTTTTTTCGTCCGAGATTTCGCCGGTTTCGGGATCGAAGCAGCAGCGTTCTTGCAGCCGTAGAGCGCGGTCGCGTAGCCATTGGCTTTGGGACATGTTGTGAACCAACAGATGCTCCGACGGCGTTTGCGGAGCGTATTCCTCCAGAAGATCCATGATGAGATGGTGATATTCATGTTGGTCTTCCCAAGGAAGGACTTGAAAGTGACCGGTGGTGTAACGGAGTCCGTGGTTGAGACGGTTTTGGGAAGAAGCAGCCTTGCCTTCCGCCGTTGTGGGGCCGGTGGATTTTTGAGCGTTTGCCTGATTGGCTATGATTTGTGCCTGCGTTGACATGAACGGGTGATCCTTTGTACCCGGTTTGAGAGATAGCAGCAGGGTTCAAACGGTTGCTAGGGCGCGCACCGGGTTAGGGTTTGTAACTGGCGGCTGCAGCGCGGGATAAGGGCTGAGAAATTATTTGCAATTGGCGTGAACGGAGCGGCGGAGCGAACGCTATTCGTAACGGAGGGCTTCAATAGGATCCAGAAATGCGGCCTTGCGAGCCGGGTAGTAGCCGAAAAAGATACCAACCAATCCAGAGAACACGAAGGCCAGCACAATGGAGCCAGTGTTTAAGACAGTGGACCAGTTGGCCACGCGTGAGATGACGACCGAAACCAACACGCCTACGACGATGCCCAACACCCCGCCGGCAAGTGAAATCGCCACCGATTCCGCAAGGAACTGCAGCAAGATGTCACCGGTCCTTGCCCCAACCGCCTGACGCAATCCAATTTCTCTAGTGCGCTCCGTGACCGACACGAGCATGATGTTCATGATTCCAATGCCGCCGACGATGAGCGACACGGAGGCAATGATGGCCAGCAACAGCGCCATGACTCGCGCCGAAGTCTCCTGCGCCGAGAAGATCTCTTCGAGATTCCGCAGCGTGAAATCATCGTCCTCGGAAGCTTGCAAATGATGCCGCTGCCGAAGCAGGCTGTGTATCTGTTCCTGCGCCGCGCCGATGGCCTCCGGCCCCGTAGCCTGCACCATGATGGATGCCACGGCCCCCATATTGGCTTGACTCACGCCGAGCACTTTTTTCTTGGCGGTACTAAGCGGGATCAGAATCACGTCATCCTGATCCTGGCCGGTGGGGGATTGGCCTTTGGACGATAAAATGCCGACCACGGTGAACGGTACGTTGCGTATGCGAATCGTCTGGCCGACGGGTTCGCTTCCCATGAAAAGATTGTCCACGACAGTCTTGCCGAGAACCGCCACTTTGGCTGCCGATTCGACGTCCTGAGGCGTGAATGAGCCACCGCGTTCCATAGAAAGATCACGTGCCGTGAGGTAATCCGGAGTAACACCTTGAACAGAGGTCGCCCAATTGTTGTTGCCCGCTATGATTTGCTCTCCTCCGCGCACCATTGGAGCAGTCAGCGCGACTGCCGGACACTGTGTGACGATAGCCCGGGCATCATCCTCGGTGAGCGTCAGCGCATTGCCACTACCCAACCGGATGCCCGAAGTCGTCAGGCTGCCCGGAATAATAATGATCAGATTGCTTCCAAGACTAGCAATTTGCTGCTGAATTCGCATTGTGGCGCCTGTGCCGACCGCAACGGTTGCAATCACGGCAGCAACCCCAATGACTACGCCCAGCATAGTAAGCGCCGCACGCACCTTGTTGGTCAGTAGGGCCCGGTACCCGATTCTCAGGCTCGATATCACCATGGAATTCATGACAAAATGGCCTCCCGGTCTTCCATACTGGCATCTTCCACAAGGGGCATAGCGGCCAACTCCTGAACGGCATCGCGTGGATGGCCGATAGGCCGGTCGTCCATGACGCGGCCATCACGGAATCGAATGATCCGATCCGCGTGAGCCGCTATATCCGGCTCATGGGTAACCAGAAGGATGGTAATTCCCGAGTGCCGGTTCAGGTCTTGGAATATGGACATGATTTCAATGCTGGTTCGCGAATCGAGGGCGCCAGTGGGCTCGTCGGCCAAGATAATCTCAGGGCTGTTGATGAGTGAGCGGGCGATGGCAACCCGTTGCTGTTGTCCTCCGGAGAGTTGGTTGGGATGATGGCTGGCGTAGTCAGCAAGCCTTACTCTTTCAAGAGCGCGGAGGGCTCGCGCGTGGATATCCCGCACCACCGGCCGCCTGTAAAGCAACGGAAGCTCCACATTTTCAAGAGCGCTTGTTCTGGGGAGCAAGTTGAAATTTTGAAAAACGAAGCCAATCTTGTTGTTCCGGATTTCAGCTAACTGGTTACGCTGGAGGGACCCCACTTCGATCCCGTCCAAACGGTAGGTCCCCGAAGTGGGTTGGTCCAGACATCCAACGATGTTCAGAAAAGTGGATTTTCCCGAACCCGAAGGACCCATCATGGCTACAAAGCTGCCACGCTGAATCGAGAGCGTAATGCCTTTAAGCGCCTGTAGCGTGATATCGCCGGTCCGATAGGTTTTCTTCAGTCCCTCTACTTCAATCAGCTCGGGCATAGCTCACATCCTTAGAATCGCCGCGTCATCGAGGCCGGCGTCTTGGCCACGGCTGAGACATTGGATCTGGCACCCACAATGATCTGTTCACCTTCCCTGAGATCCCCTTGCTCCACTTCCGTAAACGCGCCGTCGCTGATGCCAACTCTTACCCGAACAGGGCGAAGTTTTGACCCGCCGTCCAAAACATAAACTGTGCGCCAATTTTCAGAGGCCGGGTTAGCGGCCGTGGACGCTCCCGCCATGGGGGATTCCGTTGGTTTGAACCGTAACGCCGCGTTGGGCACCTTCAGAGCATTATCACGGCGGTCCGTGACGATACTCACGTTCGCAGTCATCCCAGGAAAAAGTTTCAGATCCGGGTTGTCAGCCTCAATTACCGCGTCATAGGTGATCACGTTTTGAACGTTAATGGGCGCTTTGCGGATTTGTATGATAGGCCCCTTGAACTGGACGCTTGGATAAGCATCCACGCGGAAGGTAGCCAGTTGTCCGACTTTCAAACGGCCAACGTCCGACTCATCCACGTTCGTGTCAATCTGCATCTTTTTGAGATCTTGCGCAATTTGGAAAATGGTTGGCGCCTGAAAAGAAGCCGCTACCGTCTGGCCGACATCCATTTGGCGCGCCACGACCGTACCATCCACGGGCGAAGTGATTCTGGTGTTGGCCAAGTCTATGCGAGCCTGATTGAGAACCGCAAAGTTCTGTTCGACCTGGGCCTGAAACATAACAACCTGTGTTCGCGCCGCATCGAGCGCGGCCTGCGCGGATTGTACGCTATGAAGCGCTGCATCGTACTGCGCTTGCGCCGCTTCGAGGTCGGCCGCAGCTTGGTCATAGGTAGCTTGGGCGGTGTCCAAGTCCTCCTGGTCGAGGATTTGCTCGTCGAACATCTGAACGCGGCGCGCCAATTTCGTTTTGGCGTCGGTCACCGCGGCTTTTGCCTTTACTATGGCGGCGGCCTGATTCGCCTGGGCGGCTTTCGCGCCAGAAAGATCTGCCTCGGCCTTTATGGCATTTGCTTTCGCGTTTTCGAGGGACGCCTTTGAGTTCCGCCACGTTGCTTCCGCTTGCTCCACTTTCGCTTGAAACATCTCAGGGTTGATTAAGGCCACTAATTGACCGGATTTCACAATGCTGTTGAAATCGGCATACAGGGCTTTGATGTTGCCTGACACCTGGCTGCCTACTTGGACGTTGACGACCGCGTTGCATGTTCCCGCGGCTGAAACGGTTGCTTCGATCGATCCCCGGTCAATCTTGGCGAACTGAAACTGCGGTACGGCGCGCATCAGTTCGTAGCGCCAGACAGCTAGCGCGGCGAGTACCGCCACAATGGAAACCGCACCCAGCGTCAGGATCAATCGCCGGTGTGAATTCTTGGGCGACTCCGGCAAAACGAGCTCGGCTGGGCGCGCTGCCACAATTCCGCTGGTTCCTTGCGCGGCGGTTGACGCAGAATCCGCGCCCTTTGCGATCCTGGCCATGCTTTGTTTTTGCGATTCAGAAATCGCTTGCAGAATTGGGGGTTCGTTTGCCGTCATAACGATTTGTTCTTGACTTCGCAGTATTAAGAGCACGCGATCGGCCATTTCTTCCGATGCTGAAGAACTTGCGCAAAAACGAGCTCGGCTGAACGCGTTCTCAATAAAAAGGGTCATCGTGGAATCGTGTGTGGGTGAAAGCGCTCAGGTGGATATATTGGCGTAGCTGTCTGCCGCAGGGTAGTCTTCGGCGCTGTCAACAAACCGTAGGAGCCAAACGTTATGTTCCGTGCCCTTCGTCTTGTGAGTTCGCTGACTTTGACGTGCCGGTTACGCGAAGATCGTCTGGACTTTACGGGCGGACCAATTCCGTGCGACAGAGTTCTTTACTCGCACTGCGACTCGCGCGATAGCTACGGACTCTGAGTGTTTCGAACAACATTCCGGCGGTGTTGGGCTTTTCTCTCGCCCGGCATACTGTTGATTCGCGCAGAGTCGCGCTCAAAATGGTCAAGCGGGAGGCCAAACGCCGCGCACACCAATCGCTGTCCGAAGCGAAGTGGGCAAAGTGTCAATTGACCAATGGTCTCCAAATTGCTTTTAGGCAGACAGGAGTTACGACTAAAGTACTGTTTTACGCCCGGCAGGCCAGCATGGATGTGAAGACTCAACTTCTGGTTTGCATCAACGGTTACAAAATGCTGGAAGGCCTGCGCAAGACGGGGCGTGAACTGCACAATGGTTGCGATCGCATGGCAACGATAGGCATGTCGAGCCTGTCGATTGCGGTAACGCTGGCCCGCGCGCAGAGCTATCAGATGAAAGTGATGGACGCGCTGAAACAAGGCTCAGCGGCCATCGAAGGACTAATGGCATCCACCTCTAAAATGTTTGGCGATCACGTGGACCGCGTAATTGAGTTTCAATCCAATCCGCTCATTGGTATCCAAACCTTGAAATCATCGTTCGACACCGTATTTGCGGGCCTGGACACCTCTGGCGATGGGTTCAGGTGTTTGGCCCGGAAATAGATAAGCGCTGCCGGCCAAACCTGAAGTGCACGAACCGAAGCTGGCGGCTGGATGAGGAGATGGGTGGCAAAAGGCGACGTGGTTGGCCAGGTGAAGTTCATCAATGGCTTGTTCGGCATCGCCGCCTAGTCTTCGCTCATTCGGCCGCTTCTTCTGCCTCTTTTATTTTCGCAACGGAACCGAGTGAACTTCTCTCATCGACCTAGCTCTTTTGCGCGTCATCAAGAGCTATCGCTCAGCAAAGTTAACGAAGACCGTATGCCACCCTCAGGTCTTTGCTATTTGATTCGCTCCGATTTTTCTGTGCTGGTCGCGGTGGCAAATGCGAGGAGTGCGATGGCTTCTCCCACAAAAAAGATGTCCCAGCGAAAGGCGTTCGGAATTCCTCCGCTTGCCGTGTTAGGAAAGTCGTAGATAAAGGCCACGAATACCGTCATACCGCCGAGGAGTATAAGACCCCAGCGCATTCTGGTTAGATGAAACGGCTTGTCGCTATACTCGCGCCACAACCAAGCTAACGCGGCGACGATCATGGAAAGAGAGACCAGGATTGGCGCGATGACTGGTCCGACCCACGGCACCGGTAACAGGAAGAGGACATCCCAGGTCAGCAGGGAAGCGGGCCAGTGCAGAAACAGCCTTAGAAATAAGTAGAAGGCTATATCCCAAAAGCCGAAGCAGAGGAGAAATGCTCCGATCCACTCTCGAGGTTTGCGCGCTGTCGCCAGCGCCACGCCCGACAACATAAGGAGCGTCGCGAATTCGCGGCCAAGTTCAACGTTGAGACGCGCTGTATGCTCCGGGCCCAGACTGCGCAATTGATCGAGAGAGAACAGGGGAAACAACTCGCTAGCCGAAAGGGCCGGATAGAACTGCGCGTGCAGCGGTACATAGATCGAGCGCAGATACATGACGACTGCGGCCTCTACGTAACCGAAGGCGACGGCAAACAGCACCAGCCCAGCGACGATCCGCCAAAATTCAGATTTGGAGCGCATACTTCACCGTGCTAGTTCAGCAGCCTCTTCAGCGAACGATTAACCTGATAATACACCTAATAATTTACTTGTAATGTATTCGAAACAGATGCATACTTCCGGTTAGAAGCGGCGCTTACGCGCTGCCCTAGAGGCTGTGATCGTGGACCTCCTCTGGCCATTGTGCGTTTATGTAGCCCTAGTCGTGCTACTCGTAACAGCCATGTTGGCTCTGTCTTATGTACTGGGCCAACGGCATCACGACCGCTCTACTGACTCACCGTACGAATCCGGCATTCTCTCGGAAGGTTCCGCGCGCATCCGCTTTTCCGCAAAATTTTACTTGGTCGCGATGTTTTTCGTGATCTTCGATCTAGAAGCAATCTTCATATTCGCTTGGGCGGTCGCCGTCCGCGAGACGGGATGGACCGGATACATAGAGGTGTCTATATTCGTGACTGTTTTGCTCGCCGCGCTTGGGTATCTCTGGCGGACGGGCGCATTGGAGTGGGGATCAGGGCGATTCAAACGAATTCAGTAAACGGAGTTCTGTATGCGCTGGTCATTGAGCACGGTAAATGCTCCGCCGCAGGCCGACGGATCTTCAGACAGCTATCTTGAGACAGCAGTTCGCCGCAGTCTTGTTCTGTCGAGGCTGGAAGATTTAGCCGCTTGGGGGCGCAAGAATTCGATCTGGCCGTTCCATTTTGGACTCTCCTGCTGTTTCGTGGAGATGGCCACCAGCATTACGAGTAAATACGACATCTCTCGCTTCGGCGCGGAAGTAATTCGTGGCACGCCCCGAGAGGCCGATTTAATGGTCATTGCGGGAACGGTCTTCATCAAGATGGCGCCGGTCATTCGCCGGCTCTACGAACAGATGATGGAACCGCGCTGGGTGATCTCCATGGGGTCGTGCGCGAACTCCGGGGGAATGTACGACATTTACAGTGTTGTTCAGGGCGTGGACAAGTTTCTGCCGGTAGATGTTTACGTTCCAGGCTGCCCACCGCGGCCGGACGCCTTTCTGGAAGGGATCCTGCTATTGCGCGAGGCCGTGGGTAACGAGAAGCGGCCGCTGAGTTGGGTGGTCGGTCCGCAAGGCGTGGAGAAGCCGCCGATGCCTTCCATGCGCGACGCGAAGTGGGAGAGCCGGCAGCAGTTGACGGTGCTTCGAACGCCGGATCAGGTTTAGAGGTCGCATATGGCAACCGCATTTGTGGCTGATCAGGAATTACAGCAGGAACTCGGGCCGCGAGCAACGCCGCAAACGACCTGCGATGACATCGCTACCTTTTGGTTGCCACGCGGAGAAATTCACGAAGCCGTGCGGCAACTTCGTTATTCGACTCCTCAGCCCTTCAAGATGCTTTATGATCTAACGGCTATAGACGAACGGGGGCGAAGGCATAGGGACGGCCAGCCGGCCAGCGACTTTACTGCGGTTTATCACCTGTTCTCGTATGAGCGCAATGCCTACATACGCCTCAAAGTTCCGTTGAGCAGCGATAGCCTGACGTTGCCGTCGATTGCCGACATCTGTCCGGCAGCGAATTGGTATGAGCGTGAGGCGTGGGACATGTTCGGGATTGTTTTCGAAGGACATCCGCATCTCTCCCGCATCCTGATGCCACGGTCATGGAAAGGGCATCCTCTTAGAAAGGACCATCCGGCTCGAGCTACGGAAATGGGTCCGTTCCAGTTGCCTGACGAGAAGCAGGACGCCGAACAGGAAGCGCTGCGCTTCCGGCCGGAAGAGTGGGGAATGGAGCGTGGCCGCGACGATACCGACTATCTTTTCTTGAACGTAGGTCCGCAGCATCCCGGAACGCATGGCGTGCTTCGAATCGTGCTTGAGCTCGATGGCGAAGAGATTGTAAACGCGATTCCTGACATTGGGTTTCATCATCGCGGCGCGGAGAAGATGGGCGAGCGGCAGACCTGGCATACCTACATCCCATACACCGATCGGGTGGACTATCTCGGCGGTGTGATGAACAACCTGGCTTACTTGACAGCGGTGGAGAAGCTGGCCGGCATTACTGTGCCGCCGCGTGGGCAGATGATCCGGGTCATGATGGCGGAACTTTTCCGCATTATCAGCCATTTGGTCTGGTACGGAACGTTTGCGCAGGACGTTGGCCAGATGTCACCGGTCTTCTTTACGTTCAATGACCGGGAGAAAGCTTTCGGACTGGTGGAAGCGATTTGTGGGGCGCGCATGCATCCGAACTGGTTTCGCATTGGCGGCGTGGCGCAGGATTTGCCGGCGGGGTGGGATGGAATGTTCCGCGACTATCTCAAATACCAGCCCTCGCGTCTAGACGAATACGGCCGCATGGTGATGCAAAACAGGCTTTTCCAGGCGCGTACCAAGGGCGTGGGCGGCTGCACGATTGAGGAAGCCATCGAGTGGGGCATGACCGGGCCCAACCTGCGGGCCTGTGGATTCGAATGGGATCTCCGGAAAAAGCAGCCGTACGCCTGTTACGAGCAGCTCGAATTTGACATACCCACTGGGAAGTCCGGCGATTGCTATGACCGGGCAGTCGTGCATGTGGAGGAGATGCGGCAGAGCTTGCGCATTATCCAGCAATGCGTCGACCAGATGCCGGGCGGTCCATGTAACGCGGAACATCCGCTGACCACACCTCCGCCAAGAGCGCGGACGATGCACGATATCGAGACGCTTATCGATCATTTTCTGAGCGTGAGTTGGGGGCCCGTGATACCGCCGGGTGAAGCACTGGGAGCGATTGAAGCCACCAAGGGTAATAACGGTTATTACCTGATTAGCGATGGCGGCAACAGTTCTTACCGGACCAGAATTCGAGCGCCCTCATTCGCGCACATGCAAATGCTGCCCTTATTGTGCCGGGGGCTGATGATCCCCGATCTGCTGGCAATTCTGGGAAGCGTGGATTACGTGCTAGCGGATATCGATCGCTGAGGAGAAACGGAAAGGAGAAAAGGTTTTGTTAACCACTGAAGAGCAGGCGGAAATCAACGAGGAATTGGCGCATTATCCCACCAAGCAGGCTGTTTCAATTGACGCGATGCTGATCGTCCAAAAGCATCGCGGATGGGTCTCCGATGAAAGCATTCGCGATATCGCGCAGCTATTAGGGATGTCGACAGCCGACCTGGACGGAGTCGCCACTTTCTACAATCTGATCCGCCGCAAAGCAGTAGGACGGCATGTGGCCCTGATCTGCGACAGCGTAAGCTGCTGGATCATGGGCTGCGACCGGGTGCGTGATCAGTTGTGCACCAGATTGGGCACGACGCTCGGCGGATCCACGGCCGACGGGCGGTTTACCCTGTTGCCCATTGTTTGTCTGGGAGCCTGCGATCACGCACCCGCCATGATGATCGATAACGATCTATATACCAATTTAGACGAACAGCATCTCGATCACATCTTGGAGATGTACAGGTAAGCCGATGGACCGGCCGCTCACCAGTGCATTTCGTCCTGACGGCGAAGCCGTAAGTATCACCGCTTATGAGCATGCAGGCGGCTATGAGGGCTTGCGCAAGTCTCTCCAGATGCAGCCTCATGAAGTGACGGAGATGGTGAAGCGGTCGAATTTGCGGGGCCGCGGAGGCGCCGGTTTTCCGACCGCGATGAAGTGGAGCTTTGTTCCGATGGGAGCTGATGCGCCACGTCCGAAATACCTGGTAGCCAACGCCGACGAGATGGAGCCGGGAACCTTCAAAGACCGCGCCCTCATGGAGCGCGATCCCCACCAATTGATTGAAGGGATGGCCGTTTCAGCGTACGCGATTCAGGCGGACATAGGTTACATTTTTTTGCGCGGAGAATACCACTGTTCGGCACAGCGGTTGAACGCAGCGCTGGCGGAAGCGCGCGAGCGCGGCTACATCGGCCAAAACATACTTGGGTCCGGCTACAACTTTGAACTTCACTTGCACATTAGCGCGGGCCGTTATATCTGCGGCGAAGAGACAGCTTTGTTGAACGCCTTGGAAGGCAAGCGAGCGCATCCGCGAACCAAACCCCCGTTTCCGCAGGTTTCGGGTTTATGGGGCAAGCCGACGATCGTGCAGAACGTCGAGACGCTGTGCAATGTGCATCATATCGTCCGCAACGGTCCGGAATGGTTTCGCGGGCTCAGCCGCACGGATGACGGCGGCACCAAGTTGTACGGCGTCAGCGGGAAAGTCAACCGGCCGGGGCTTTGGGAGCTTCCGCTGGGCACTACGATGAGGGAAATTATCGAGGAGCACGCGGGAGGGATGCGCGCGGGAGTCCAGTTCCGCGGCCTGCTGCCGGGCGGCGCGTCGACCGACTTTCTGGTTGAAAAAGATATGGACACGCCGATGGACTACACGAATGTGCAGAAAGCGGGTAGCCGCTTAGGAACAGGGACGATGGTGGTTCTGGACGATAAAACCTGTCCGGTGGGGATGGTCTGGAACCTGGAGCATTTCTTCGCCCAGGAATCGTGCGGCTGGTGCACACCGTGCTGGAGCGGCCTGGCGTGGACAGAAAAGATTTTATTGGCAATGGAACAAGGGACCGCGGAACGGCAAGATCTGGACGCGTTGAGTTTCCAGACGAAGTTTCTGGGAGTTGGAAACACGTTCTGTGCATTCGCGCCTGGCGCTGTCGAGCCGCTGCAAAGCGCGCTTAAATACTTTGGCGATGATTTTCGACAGCATATAGACGAAAAGCGCTGTCCGTGGAGATAACCGTGGGGACTATTTATATCGAGAACGAAGCGCGGCAGGCCGACGGCACTCAAAATCTGCTGCACGCGATTCTCTCGCTCGGCTATGACTTGCCCTATTTCTGCTGGCATCCGGCGCTCGGATCGGTTGGAGCGTGCCGCCAATGCGCGGTGAAGCAGTTCCGCGACGAGCGCGATTCGACCGGGAAAATAATCATGGCGTGCATGACTCCGGCGGCGGAAGGCACGCGCGTTTCAATCAAAGATCCCGAAGCGGCTGAGTTTCGAGCGGCGGTGATTCAAGGTCTGATGCAGAACCATCCGCACGATTGTCCAGTGTGCGACGAAGGAGGCGAGTGTCATCTGCAGGATATGACCGTGATGACCGGCCACTGCGCGCGACACTACCGGTTCAGCAAACGCACGTTCCGGAATCAATACCTGGGCCCATTCGTGAATCATGAGATGAACCGGTGCATTCAGTGTCAACGCTGCGTGCGCTATTACCGCGAATACGCGGGGGGGCACGATTTAAACGCATTCCGGCTGCGGGATACCGTGTACTTCGGCAGGTTTGAAGATGGCGTGCTCGAAAACGAGTTTAGCGGAAACCTGGTTGAAATCTGTCCCACGGGCGTGTTTACTGATGCGACGCTGAAGCATCACTACACCAGAAAGTGGGATTTACAGATGGCGCCGTCGGTTTGTGTGCATTGCGCCGCCGGCTGCAATATCAGCATAGGCGAGCGCTATGGCACGCTGCGCAGAGTCACAAACCGCTACAACCATGAAGTGAACGGTTATTTTCTCTGTGACCGGGGACGGTTCGGTTATGAATTCGTCAATAGCGATCAGCGGATCCATGAATGTCTGCTGAATGGCGAGCCGGTCGATTTGACCCGCGCGGCGTCCAGTTTCGAAGAGATGCTGCAGAACGGGAATTGTATCGGCATTGGGTCACCGCGGGCGTCCCTCGAAAGCAACTTTGCTCTTCGTAAATTGGTGGGTCCGGAGCATTTCTACGCCGGAATGAATGACGATGAGTGGTCCGTCACGCTGGCGGCGCTTGATATTTTGAAAAACGGCCCGGCAAGGTCACCGTCTCTCGATGAGATTGGACATTGTGACGCCGTTCTCGTGCTGGGGGAGGACGTTACCAATGTGACGCCCCTGATGGCGTTGCGTTTGCGCCAGTCGGTACGCCAGCAGCCGCTTCAAAAAGCGAAAGACTTCAAGATCCCGCTCTGGCTGGATCATGCCGCTCGCGAACTTGTTCAAGACGAAAAGGGCCCGCTCTTTATAGCGGCGCCTTTCGCCACTAAGCTTGACGACGTTGCCACTGATGTGTTCCGCGCGGCGCCTGGCGAACTGGCTCGGCTTGGCTTCGCGGTGGCACACGCGATTGATGAGAACGCGCCGGATGTGGCGGACCTATCCGGCGAAGTAGGCGTGTTGGCGCGCAAAATCGCCGCGGCATTGTGCTCGGCGAAAGCTCCACTGATCGTTTCCGGCAGTAGTTGCCGCAATACGGCAGTTGTCAAAGCCGCGGCGCAGGTGGCGTGGGCGCTCTCGAACGTTGGGAAGCCGGCGAAGCTAAGTTTTTGCTTTGCCGAATGCAACAGCGCCGGGCTCGGGCTCATGAACTCCCGGCCCTTGTCCGAAGCATTCCAGGCGGCCCGGGAGGGAACAATTGACACGGTCATTGTGCTCGAAAATGATCTCTTTCGGCGCGCCGAGGCCGATGAAGTGGAGGCATTTCTCAAAGCAGCGCGGCACGTTGTGGCGCTTGATCATCTGAAGAATCCCACCACAGCCAGCGCCGAACTCGTATTGCCCGCGGGGACTTTTGCCGAGACCGACGGTACGTTGGTAAACCATGAAGGACGCGCGCAGCGATTCTTTCAGGCGTTTGTTCCGAGCGGTGAAGTGCGAGCGAGCTGGAGATGGTTAAGGGATAGTCAAACACTGGATGAGATCGTAGACGCGATTGCGCATGAAATGCCGGTTTTCGCCGGCATCGAGCACGCCGCCCCTATGCGCAAGGAGTTCGGGAAAGTGGCCCGTGAGCCAAACCGGTACAGCGGCCGCACGTCGATGCTGGCCAACATTTCTGTTCACGAGCCGAAGCCCCCGGAGGATGTGGATTCCTCGCTGGCCTTCTCCATGGAGTCCGGTCCGCAATCGCCATCGCCGGCTCTCACGCCGTTCTACTGGGCGCCCGGATGGAATTCTGCCCAGTCGGTTAATAAATTTCAGGGCGAGATCGGCGGCGCACTGCGAGGCGGCGATCCCGGCGTTCGGCTGATTTCTCCCCCAGCGCAAACGGCCTGGAATTATTTTTCCGAAATTCCGCAGCCATTTCGTGCCGACGCCGATGATTGGCTGTTTGTACCGTGTTTTCACATCTTCGGGTCGGAAGAATTGAGCCGTGTAGCCCCGGGCATCGCCGAGCTAGCGCCACGGGCCTTCATCGCGCTGAACACAACGGATGGCGCCAGGATGGGCATGAAGCCCGGGGAGCTGATCAGGGTGGCGATCGGCAACTCGGTCTACGAACTGGAACTCGCCATCAGGGCCGATATTCCGCGAGGCGTGGTGATGCTTCCGGCTGGAATAGGACCGATTGACGGCATCTCGCTTCCCGCGCGAGGCACGCTTTCGCCGGTAGCGGCCACAGTTGATGGAGTAATGAAGCGATGAACTTTTATCCGCTCGTAATTATCGGTGTGGTCCTGTTCATTGTTTTGAATTTGGCCGCTGTGCTCGTTTGGGTAGAACGACGGCTGTTGGCCCTGTGGCAGGATCGCTATGGGCCCAATCGCGTAGGACCGTTCGGTCTTTTGCAGCCATTGGCCGATTCCGTAAAACTCTTCTTGAAAGAAGACTGGATTCCATCCTTTGCCGACAAAGCCGTCTTCATTCTGGCTCCCGCGATTATTGTAGCGACTTCGCTACTCTCCTTTGCCGTTATACCCTTGGCGCCCGGCTTTGTGGTGGCCGATCTCGATATCGGTCTTCTTTTCCTCTTGGCCATGTCTTCGCTTGGTGTGTACAGCGTTGTTCTGGCAGGCTGGTCATCCAACAACAAGTATTCACTGCTGGGCGGAATCCGGGCGTCCGCGCAAATGCTCAGCTATGAAGTTTTTATGGGACTCGCGATGGTTGGAGTAGTTATCCTCTCCGGGTCATTCCGCTTGACGGACATCGTGGAGGCACAGAGAAAAGTCTGGTTTGTCATTCCACAGTTCGTTGGATTTATATTGTTCCTGATTGCCGGCGTGGCGGAGGCCCGCCGCTTGCCGTTTGATCTGGCGGAGGCAGAAAGCGAACTGATCGCGGGTTTCCACTCGGAGTACTCCAGCATGAAGTTCGGAATGTTCTTTGTGGGCGAATACATCGGGGTCACGCTCATCTCAGCGGCCATTACTCTGCTGTATTTCGGCGGCTGGCTAGGCCCGGTTTTGCCTCCAGGCGTTTGGTTCGCCATCAAAACAATGGCATTCATCTGCCTGTTCATTTTGCTGCGCGCGGCATTGCCCAGGCCGCGCTTTGATCAGTTGATGGCGTGGGGTTGGAAGTTCATGCTTCCACTTGCCTTGGTGAATCTACTGGTGACGGGCGCGGTTGTACTCGCGCTCTCGTGATGCGGGAGAACGAAGATGTTCAGTCTATTACGTAGCCTGTGGGAAGTTTTCAAGCATGGCTTTCACCGACGAGTGACGGTCCAATACCCGGAAGAAAAGCCGTATCTGGCTCCGCGATATCGCGGGCGAATCATCCTGACGCGCGATCCTGATGGCGGCGAGCGCTGCGTCGCCTGCAATCTCTGCGCAGTTGCCTGCCCAGTGGATTGCATCTCGCTGCAGGCCACCGAGGATGAACAGGGCCGACGTTTTCCGGAATTTTTCCGGATCAATTTTTCGCGCTGCATCTTCTGCGGCTTCTGTGAAGAGGCGTGTCCGACATACGCGATTCAACTCACGCCGGATTTTGAGATGGGCGAATACAAACGCCAAAATCTCGTGTACGAGAAAAAAGATCTGCTAGTGAACGGACCCGGGAAATATCCCGATTACAATTTCTGGCGCGTGGCGGGAGTGGCCATCGGCGGCAAAGACAAGGGGCAAGCCGAAAACGAAGCCGCGCCGGTAGACCTTCACAATTTGCTGCCCTGAAAGAGAGAGTATGCTGATCGCCTTCTATATTGCCGCTGCAGTCGCCGTGATGGCCACGATCGTCGCCATCACGCGGCATAACGCCGTGCATGCGTTGCTGTATCTCATCGTTTCGCTTTTGGCTATTGCAATCGTTTTCTACATTGTAGGCGCTCCTTTTCTGGCGGCGCTTGAGCTGATCATTTATGCCGGGGCCATTATGGTGCTGTTTCTCTTCGTGATCATGACCCTGAACATCGGTGAACACGCAACCGAAGTGGAAATGGCATGGCTCCAACCCGCGGTTTGGGTCTGGCCATCTGCGCTGGCCACCATTCTCATCGTGGAGTTGGTCTATGTGGTGGTCCAGGCGGCGCGCCCGGCCGGACCGATGCACGTCGTAACACCAAAAGAGATCGGCATTTCATTGTTTGGACCTTACGCAATCGGAGTGGAACTCACATCACTGCTTTTAATGTCCGGGCTGGTGGGCGCGTACCACCTGGGACGGCGTGCTTATAGAGAGGAGGAGCGATATGGCGCCAATACCGATACAGGACGTGCTGTATCTGGCGGTGACGTTGTTCGTGCTGGGTCTGATCGGGCTTCTCACGCGGCGTAATCTTATCTTCACGTTAATGTCGGTCGAGATCATGCTGAACGCAAGTGGCCTCGCATTTGTGGCAGGAAGCTATCAATGGGGGCAGCCGGACGGACAAGTCATGTTTATCTTCATCCTGGCGATGGCGGCCGCTGAAGTGTCGGTAGGATTGGCGCTGCTGCTGCAGTTCCATAGGTGGGAGCCCACATTGGATTCGGACGCAGCTAGCGAGATGCGGGGTTGAAATGAGCTCGTTACTGTGGATGATTCCGGCCCTTCCGTTCGCAAGCGCGGCCGTGCTGGCGTTATTCGGGTCGAAGCTTTCACGCCGAACTGCCGCGTGGTTGGGCACTGCGTCGATTGGCATGTCGGCAACGCTAGCGATTTTGATGGCGGTAAGCTTTCTATCCTCTCCGCCACGCGAGGGTCACTGGGTCCAACATCTGTGGACTTGGATCAGCATCGGTGATTTCCAGCCGGAGATTGGCTTTTACTTTGACCCCGTAACGCTGGTCATGGTGCTGGTGATCACCTTCGTCGGTTTTCTCATTCATCTATATTCGGTTGAATACATGCGTGGTGACGAAGGATTTTCGAGATTCTTCGCGTACATGAATCTCTTCGTGGCGTCTATGCTCACGCTAGTGCTGGCGAGCAACCTCTTGCTTCTGTACCTAGGCTGGGAGGGAGTCGGGCTATGCAGTTTTCTGCTTATTGGCTTCTGGTATAAGGACCCGGCGAATGTGCGTGCCGCCAACAAAGCGTTTCTGGTGACGCGCGTGGGTGATACGGCTATGGCCGTTGGCCTCTTTCTGCTTGCGACCCATTTGCGAACCTTGGACATACAGGAGTTGATGCGGCGCGCGACCGAACAATGGCCGGTAGGCAGTGGTCTGGCGGTGGCGGCAGCCGCGCTGCTGCTGGGAGGCGCCGTAGGCAAGTCGGCCCAACTTCCCTTGCAGATCTGGTTGCCGGATGCGATGGCTGGTCCCACGCCCACGAGCGCGCTCATTCACGCGGCGACCATGGTGACGGCAGGCGTTTACCTGATTGCGCGAACAAACGTCTTGTTCAGCCTGGCGCCACCTGTCGAGTTTGCTGTCGCACTGATTGGCGCGGCCACCATGCTGATGTCGGCATTC
>DASXGT010000196.1:0-15636 GCA_036488895.1 Bryobacteraceae bacterium
AGCTCGGACAGCATGTGTGGGATGTTGTCCTGGCCGTCTGGCGCGAAGGTTTCGTCGTCCCGGGCTCCGCCGCCGAAAGTGACGACTACGGCTTTGCGGGCGCGAGGCAGAGTAAACGCACGAAGAAGTGGCGGGCGCAACAGAGCGCCCGCCACCATGGCCCCGGTAGCAGTCCGGAGAAATTCCCGGCGGCTACTGGAGATCGTTTGCGCAATTTCGCGCGGAGTCATGATTACTTACCGCTCCCTTACGGTCACGGCTTTGACACTACCACAAGCTAGAATTGCAGGCGCAGTGAGAATTGGAAGTGCCGTTCACTGCCTGTTTGCGTGCTGGTGACTTTGCCGAAGTTGGAATCGCCCAGTGTTAAATCCGGGACGCTGAACTGAGGTGTATTCGCCACGTTCGTGCCTTCCGCCCGGAACTGCAAGGCGAAACGCTCGGTGAAGGCGAAATTCTTGAAGATGGAGAAATCGAGCGTGCGGACAGGCGGACCGTAGTTGCTCTGCAAACCAAGGTTACCTTGCGTCAAGGAAGCGGGCGCTAAAAAGTTCGCCGTATTGAACCATTGGCTGGGATTTCGACCGTTAGCCGGCGCGGCGTTCGGGTCAGTACCGGCCACCAAATTGGGAGAGCAGCCGCCGCTCCAGACCCCCTGGCAACCGTTCGCCCTCACAGTATACGGTTGGCCCGTGTGCAACGTCAGAATACCGTTCATTTGCCAGTTACCCAGCAAGGTGTTCATGGCTCGATTTAAACTTGCGCCGTAAGACTTACCGCGGCCGAAGGGAATATCGTAGCTGAAACCAGAGGTAAAGTTATGCCGGATATCCCAGGCAGCATTGCTGTACGACGTACCGTAGTTGGTTGGGTCTTTGGTATAGTTGCCGCCTGATCCGCTCAGCGTTGTGCCGCTATCGGCCAAAGCGTGACCATACGTGTAAGAGTTAACAAACTGCAAACCATTCGACATGCGCTTTTCGAGTTTGACGGTCATACCGTCATAATTGCCGAAACCAAAACTTGCCGTTCCGGAGACGCCGCCGATATCCGGGTAACGCCGGAGACTGTTGCAATTGATGCTGGTATTCAGCGTTCCAAGATTCGGACAGGCATTAGGATCGGGCTGCAAGAGTTGATGGGAGGAGTGATTGCCCACATAACTCACTTCCAAAGCCATATTTCCGGCGAATTGATGCTGAACAGCGAGATTCCATTTCTGCACCATTGGGTTGCGGAAATCCTGAGCGATGGAGCGGAACTGAAGAGATGAGACAGGGAATGTGGTGAACACATTCGTCGGATAACCGATGGAAACACCTCCGGTGGCCGCACCGTTGGCAAAGGCCGGATCCGGCAGGAATGTACCCACGCCAGCGGGGCGGTTCAGCTGCGGTGATTCGTTGAAAGGCGCAGCTTCTCCGCGGTTCGGATTGCCGCCTTGATTTTCTTCACCACCGTAGAAGACGCCGTAGGCGAGACGGACCACGGTCTTGTCATTGACGCTGTAGGCCAAACCGACACGCGGTCCGATGTCCAGCTTGTCCCAAGGGATCAAATACTGGCTCACCTGGCCGCGGCTTACCGTAATCGGCGTGGTGAAAAGTGCCGGATATGTTATTCCATTGAGGGTTACCGGCGCATTAAAATTCGGCGGCAGTGGCGCATTTTGATTGGGACCGCTGGGGATATAAAGCGTGGTGTTTTGCTGATCGTAGCTCGATTGCCTGCCGAACTTCTCACCAATCGGCGAAAACAACTCGTAGCGGACGCCTAAATTAACTGTCAACTTCGAATTGACTTTCCAATCGTCTTGAATAAAGGCCGCATAAGCTTTTTTCGTGGAGGAGATAAAGTTCGTGGTCGAAATTTGCCCGCCATCGATGGCGCCCAACAGGTAGGACGCTACGTTGTCACCGGTGTCAGCCGCGAAAGTGCCGTTCTGGCCGCCCACATCTTTTCCCGTGGAGGGATAGGCCGTTTCATTGCGCGAGAAGTTCATCTCACCGTGCGGGTAAGGAACCTGGAAAAACGGCAATTGGATGGGACGGAACTCAAATCCAACCTTCAAAGCGTGAGTCCCTTTGTTGATGGATACGTTCTGGATAAAATCCCACACATTGCTGTACTCTTTGGTGGGCAACCAGTCGTTGGCTCCAATTTGACTGTAAGGCGAACCTAAGCCGATCTGCGGCAAGCCTCCATTTAGCGCGGTGTGCGTTGGATTATAACCGCCGATGCCCGCAACCGCAAACGAATCCACCGCCGAATTGGCCTGCGTGCGAGCGGTCACTAAGCGACTGAATGCCACGCGGGTTTCGGTAACAAGGGAAGGGCTCCAGAGATGGGTAATGCTCAGCATTGCGTTACGGCCTAAATCCGTCTCGGATTGTCCATTGAAGCTACCGCCATCCAAAATTCCAGAGAACGGAGGGATGCTGCTCTTACTGGTATTGTTCCAGCTAATGCTGCCGAAAATGGTGGTGCTGTCGCTTAAGTGATAATCCACGCGGCCATCACCTTGATCGGTATTGAGGATGCCCGGCGTCACCACGTAGTAATCATTTTGCGGTTGAAAGCCTTGCCGCACGCCGGAAGGAACGTTCACCTGCGGGTAAAGGCTAGCGATCTTCAACGACGCGGGATCCATCAGACTGACCGGAATCTGGTTACCCACGAAAGGCACACGTGTGCATGTTGAAGACGTAGGGCAACTGGTGCTGCGCGGATCAAAGAGCTGATTTTGCAGAGTGCCGTTGCCTATATTAGAACCAAGCAAGCCGGCGAAGTTACCGTTGAGCATCGCCTGAGTAGGAATGGTGTAAAAACCGCCGTACCCTAGGTTCTGGATGGTTCCACCGGCGGTGTTAATGCGAGTTCCCTGATAATCGCCGAAAATGAAGAGCTTATTTTTAATGATTGGTGCGCCTATGGCGGCGCCAAACTGATTTTGTTTCACCGGATTCGTCGGCTTGCCCGCCAGATTATTCTCCCAGCGATTCGCATTCAGCGCGTTGTTCTGGAGAATTTCGAATAGCACGCCGTGCACCTGGTTGGTGCCCGATTTCAGGTTGACATTGAGTACACCGCCCGCAGCGCGCCCATATTCGGCATTGTTGCCATTCGTGCTTATAGACATTTCGCCGATGGCTTCAACCGAAGGTCCGATGACATAAGAGGCCTGATTGATGAAATCGATCACGTTGACGTTGTTATCCACGCCATTAAGCAGATAGTTGTTTTCGCCAGTGGAGCGGACACCGTTGGCCGAAAATCCACCGTTCAGCGCGTCACGCGCACCGTTCTCCGCTGTCAGAACGCCGGGGGATAAGCGCGCTAAAAATGTAAATGTACGTTGACCACCAAGGGGCAATTGCGTGACTTGCGCGGTGTTTAACGTGGCGCCGAGGGTAGGCGTTTCGGTTTGCAGAAGGGGCGCGGAGGCGGTTACCTCAATTGTCTGCGTAGAGTTGCCTACTTGCAGAGCGATATTGATTACCGTGGGCTCGCCCGGGTTGATCAGAACGTTTTTTTGCTCGGATTTCTGAAAGCCGGGCGCTTCGATAGTGATGGTGTAGGTACCGGCTTTTAGCGCCGGCCGGGTGTACGAACCACTACCATTACTTTGGATGTTATAGGAGACGCCGGTTGCGTCTTCCGTGAGTGTGAGTTTTGCGTTTGGAACGGCAGCGCCTTGAGCGTCGGTAATCGTTCCGGTGACGGTTCCCAGATCGCGCTGAGCGAACGCTACAGAGCATATCAGAAACATGGAAATGGCAATAAATAGAAATTTACGCCAAGTTGGCATAACGTGACCCCTCTGACTTTGAGATAAGCGGACTGTGTTAGAAGGTATCACAACTATATTGTTCGATTCAACAATTTTTAGCGCGTTTGTATTACTTTTGTGTAGTACTTTCGATCTAGGCGTGTGTTTTCAAGTATTCGGCTAGCGCCACGGCGTTGTTGTGCTCACCGTCATGCGCGCTGTAGACGAGCGTGACGGCGCCCTTGCGCGCGGCATGGATGAGCGGGAGCCAGGCCTCCGGTTTGGCGTCGAGCTCGGCGAAGTAGCGTTTCCGGAATTCGTTCCACTTTTCCGGATCATGGTTGAACCAATGGCGAAGGGAGTCGCTGGGCGCTGCTTCTTTTAGCCAATCGGCTAGTTTCAGTGAGGCTTTGGTCACGCCGCGCGGCCATAGGCGGTCCACTAGATAACGCACTCCGTCCGCGGTTTCGGGTTCGTCGTAAGCACGCTTCAGTTTGAACATTTCCTTGGTTCCTTTCTGCCTCGAAGATTACTGCAAGCGTAGTGACGCGGGTTGGGTATTGTCGCCATGTTGTTGTTTTTATGGGGCAATTGTTTCGTGGAGCGCAGTGGGTCGCTTATGCTTCCCGCTCAGTTTCGATAGTTTGGATTTTGGGAATTGACGCGGACTATCGGCCAATAGGCGAAGAAACGGCGCATTTTGCGAAACAGACTATGGATTTTGATTTAATAAAGCCGGGAGCTTGAAGCATATGGAAAAACGAGGCGTTGCGCGTTGGACCGGATTGGTGATGGTGGGCGACGGGTTGGCCGGGCTCATCTGGCCGGTCGAATATCTTCGGAAACTGGAGGTGGGGCCCAAACCTTTAAACAACGTGCTTGAGGCGTGCGCGCAGAGACCCACGCTGACGAGGGTGCTGTGCGTGGTGGAAATGACGCTTGGGGCCTGGATCTTCCGCGGCCGCTGAGGATGGCCAAGGTTGTCGCATTCCTCTCGACGGCATGCCTGATCTGCGGACTGATCGCCATTATCGTTTATTTACGTTTTTTTGGCGGGGGCAGCGCGCACCGAACGCTTGATGCTCCCGCAGTGGTTCAAGAGGTGCGGCGGCTGAACGAACTGGTGACGGTGAGGTACAGCATTGAAAAGGTAGTCGGCCTGAAAGAGGAGAAATCGCCGGTAGGAACGGAATCGATTCTTCTGCTGGTGCAGGGCAAGGTGCTGGCGGGCATCGATCTGGCGGAGCTGACGCCGGGTGATGTGACGGTCAACCGCAACGTGGTACGGGTCCGGCTGACGCCGCCGCATATTCAAGAAGCTTACCTGGACGAGAAGTATACGAAAGTGTGGGACCGCAGCATCACCTGGTGGACGCCTTGGGTGACGCCGGATGCCGATTTGGAGCATAAAGCCAGAATGCAGGCAGTGAGCGATATCAAGGCGGCGGCGTTGGATATGGGAATTCTCGCGGAAGCGAAACGCAATGCCGAAGCGGATATCCGGGCGATTCTGCAGGCGCTGGGCGTGGAAAACGTCGCTTTTGCCTACGGCACTTGACGCCGCCGGTAAGATTTCGGAATAAGTTGGCTGCCGCGCCACGTCTAACTAACAGCTATATGAAAACGCTATTACTGCTTTGTTTGGGCGTATCCGCGTTTGCCGGGCAACGAGTATCCGCACCCGGAACGCCGGTAAGCGTGGTGGTGACCGCGGAGGCCAAGCGCGGCAAGACGATTCCGCCGCTGATGGCGGAGGACATTGCGGTTACGCAGGACCGCGATAAGCGGCCGGTGACATCGCTTCAACCGCTGAATGGGGCGAAGACGCAGTTGTTTCTGATGATTGACGATTCGGCGGCGGGCAGCTTCAACACGGAACTGCAAACGCTGAAGAATTTCGTGACAGCGCTGCCTTCGAACACGGAGATTGCGATCGGCTACATGCGGAACGGCACGACCCAGATGACGTCAGGCTTCACGCAGGATCATGCGGCGGCGGCGAAAACGATTCGCGTGGCGACGGGTCCGGGAGGGGCCGATACGAGCCCGTATGATTCATTAGCGGACGCGATGAAAAAATGGCCAGCGGCGAAAGCGCCCCGGCGTGAGATTGTGATGATCAGCAGCGGCATTGAGGGGCTGGGCGGCGGATTGGCTCCGGACAACCCGTATGTCAATGCCGGGATTGCCGCCGCGCAAAAGGCCGGAGTGATTGTGTATACGATCTACAGCCCGAGCGCGGGCCACGCGGGGCATAGCTTGTGGCGCCAAACGTGGGGGCAGAACTTTCTTTCGCAACTCTCGGACGAAACGGGCGGGGAGTTTTACGCGACGGGCTTCGGGCCGCCCGTATCTTTTGAACCTTATCTAAAGGCGATTCTGGAAGCGCAACCGCATCAATACCTGATGACATTTACGGCTCGCGCCGAAGCGAAGGCAGGATTGCAGGCGGTTCGCATTAGGGTGAAGGAGAAAGACGCGAGCCTGGCGGCGCCGGATAAGGTATTTGTGCCGGCCGGTTTGTAAGCGGCTTATGGCGATTAATAGGGGAAGGGTCAAGTAGAAGCGGGTCACGAGACTTGTTCCTCAATGGATTTAGTATAAGTGGTGGCAGGCCGCCTGAAAGGCGGCCTGCAGCCAGGATTGGCTGCCCCACTTATTCAGATAATTGTTTGGGGTGGGAGATAGTTAGCTATTCAGAAGCCGGGGCGGTTGCGGCGGATGGCAGCGGAGAAGTCATCGGGACTTGCTTGCTTCGCCGCTTCGTTAATTAAGGCGCGCTGCTTTAATTCCGGAAAAGGCAGGCCACCCGCTAAGTCGCCTAAGTCATACAGCATCCGGTCGCCCGGACCGTTTAAGACCGTTCGCCAATCCCACCTGGAGACACCACCCACCTTGTTTCGCGCGAGATAAGCGATTATTTGGCTGACGCAATTGTTGGTTAGCGCGTTGTACCATTGCGGGTGCGCCAGGGCTTCGTTGATCCAGGCGAGGTATTGCCGGAATAATGCCTGGGCGTCCGCCGGCGTGGTGAGCGTGTGGTAGAGATACACGTCTTCGCCTCGGAAATTGGTCCTCACGCGGACAATATCGCGCTCTTCCGCCGCCACGTAAATGATTTGATACTGGCGATAAAATCCGCGAATTGCGGAATATTCCTGACCTACCGATTTTCTGGCCTCGATAGACATGGCCAGATAGGTTCCATCGGTAAAGGCGAAACTTACAATCGCGTGCGCGATCCACGGCGATCCCCAGTAACTTACGAATAAGTCAATACCGCGGATACTATCTATATCCACGGCCCGGGTTTCCCAGCGCGGGGTCAATGAACTTTCGGATTGATAGTCGAAGTTACGCACGTTTGCAAGAGTTGCGCGCGATCCGTGAATTTCGGCCGAGGCCAGCCGCGCGACATCGGGCTGCCAGGGGCGGGCGGCGGACGGTTTTAGACTGAACCACCAGAGCATGACCGCGAGGAGGCTTGCTATCCAAATGAAAAGGCCTTTGCGATTGACCTTCGTGACCGTCAGCACCGCCAGCACCCAGGCGAGAAACAGCACAACCGATACCACGGAGAAATCGAAGAACAAGGCTGAGGCGGCCCATAGGGTGACTAATCCCAGAGCGGCAAATGACAATATCCTTGCGGCCTTCAGAAGACGCGTCCTAACCCGAACCACCATTTGCGGTGGTTGTCATTACCGATGCTGCCGCCAATGAAGACGGGACCGATGGCGGTCCGGGCGACTAATGCGACAGAGCCATCGAGCGCGAGAAAAGAGCCTGGAACAAACCCGACGGGAGAACCGTAGACTTTGCCGACCTCCATAAATACGAGGCCGTAGAGACCTTCCCCAACGATGGATGAAAGGGTCGCCAGCTTGTGCAGATAACCACCTTGCGTTAAGAAATAGCGATTACCCAGAAGCTCATTCTCGCCATATGCGCCCAGGCGAAGGGGGCCGCCCAGCGCGAACGATTGCAGCTCCAGGTTGAGCGTTTTCGCGCCATAGGTGGTGCCGCCGTTTGCGGTAAACATGAGAGAACCTGGATTAGAAACCGGCTTGAAGTAACTAGCGCGAAACTCCGATTGAGCAAAGCTGACGTTAGGCTTCTGACGGCTGTACCAACTGGATGACGCTTCTATTTGAAAGCCGCTGCGCGGCACAACGATATTGTCCAGCCCGTAGTAATGGAAGCGCAGGGAAGACTGCCACTCGCGCTCGGAGCTATCCGGATAGGTATCTTCCGTGATGCGCTTGCGGACCTGCATCAAGAACAGGTCTTGCCCTACACGGATCTCCGCCCGGCGGTTGAGCGCATAACCGGCATCTCCGCCAAACCCTTCCCGCTGGATTCGATATTGAGCAATGCGGGACTGTCCAAAAAATAAATCGAAGGGATCGTTTATGGCATAGGCCCTGGGCGCAACGAAGAACTTACTGGCGCCGGATAGCGGACGGTAGTATTCGCTCCTAACGCCATAAGTGCTGCCGAAGAACGCATCGTTCCGCCACTCCGCGCGGTCGCCGCCTATGTTCATCCAGGTAAAACGAGCGCCAAGTCCAAATAGAACATTTTCCGGATTGGACCCGTCAATGTTTACGCCCAAATTCATGAAGGGCGGCCCGTACGGCTTGGGCGAGGCCTTCACCTGAAGCTCAGGCACACCGTCGGCGCCGACTCCTATTGAATATCCAGCCGTGCCGAGGATTCCATTGCCAGTCAGCTGCGCTAGAGATTTTTCCAATTCTTTGGTTTGCAGGGGCTTGTTGAGATAAGGCGCTAGCTCAGCCTGAATGTCCTTAGCCATTTTCGGCGGCACCCCGGCCACTTCCACGCGTTGGGGCACTGGTACGTTGCGCTTAATCTTAGCGGCGCGCGCGGCAGTGTAAGCATTCCAGTCTTCGTCGTTTAAGGCGAGAGCCAGCAACATTTTCTGTTTGCTTTCGGCCGCCGCGAAGCCGCGAGGAATGATCTCACTGCTCTGATTGAAGGAAAAAGCGGCAAAACCTTTGACATCCGCGCTAATCAGGATATCGGCCGCGGCCATGTTATGCAGCTCATTGGCGGCGATCATCACTTGGATGTTGCGGCCAGCGACTGCGAGGGGGGAGCCGTAGTTACTCGTGACCGGCGGACCCGTATCCAGATAAACGGCAATGACAATGTCGGCCCCCGCCTTCTTCGCCACGTCTACCGGCAGGTTGTTCAGCGCGCCGCCATCGGAATAGAGATGTCCATTAATCGTGACTGGCGAGAAGATGGCCGGGATCGACATGGTAGCCCGCAGCGCGTCTGAAACGGAACCACGGTCAAAAACGGTCTCTTGGCCCATGGTCAGATCAGTTGCCACGCAGCGGAACGGAATTGGCAGGTTATCGAAGGACAATAGATCGTCGTAGGCGAGAGCCGCTCGATTTAAAATCAAGCCCACTTGCTGGCCGGAATTGAGACCGGCGGGCACTTTCAAGCCGCCCTTGAGACCAAACTCCAGACGGTTTGGGAAAGCGATTCTATCTTCTTTTCTGCGAAAGCTGAGATCTTGAAATGCGACGCGCCCGGCAAGCACGGAACTCCAATCAATTTCAGTCGTCAAGTTACGGATGTCGGCGGGCGTGTTACCGAGTGCGTAGAGGCCGCCCACCAAGCCGCCCATGCTGGTGCCCACGACTAAGTCGACGGGCACATGATGCTGCTCCAAGAAATCAAGAACGCCGATGTGTGCAAAGCCGAGCGCGCCTCCACCTTCTAAAACGAGAGCGACCTTTGGCCGCTTAGGCGGTACTTGTTGGGCCGGCAAGAGCACCGCCGTGAACAAATACAGTCACCAGGCAAATTTCATTGAATGCAGTGTATCGCGTTGGTTCAAATACGCTCAGAAGGTGAACGCAAAACCGGCCGTGACCCGATCCTGCCGGAAGGCTGAATCAGCGCCGATGTGGACTCGAGTAATATCGTAATTAGTCAAACCTTCCACGTCAAAGTAATCATTGGAGAAGGTATCTGTCACGAAACGCGGATTCTTACTCCATGTCTCGCGAAAATCGATACTCAGCGTGAGACGGGGATGGACCCGGTACTTGATTCCGGCGCCGTATTGCAAGCCGAGTTGGAAGATGCCACCGCCTTCCAGCGGCGGATCGCCGGCGAAATTGAAAGCGGCCAACAGCGCTCCCACGTTTTGCAGGCCGACCTTAAATGCAGGCGGCGCCTTTCTTAAGGGAGCATCCGCCAGTGAAATCATTTGTAAAGCCGGGCCGACGGCCAGATAGGGACGCCAGCGGGATTTCGGGGGACGGAGGTTGAAGAGCAGATTATAGTCAAACTGGCGGGTGACCAGGCCCACTCGCTGCGTGGTGAAGGCTTCGGCATCGTCCGCCGCGCCGAAATCAAATATCTCAAGCTGATATTTTCCACGCTGATAGTTATAGCTGAATTGGTTAGAAAACCACTTCCAGGTATTGGCCGTAAAGTTGATGCCAACCGTCCACCCACCTTCCACCTCGTCGGCAAATGCACCGCCTTGTATAGGACCGGCATTAGGATTTGTCAGAAGATCTTTCGGTATGAGGAGAATGGCGTTACCATCCACGCGCTGATTGGGATAAAAAAGGTAACCACCCTGTAAGCCGATTTCGTAGCGCGGAGGGTCCCACTTATGAGATTCTTCGGCGGCTATTACACTTGGATCAGACGTTGCTACCTGACTTACATCGGGCCGGGGGTGGGCGGCGGGCTGATGCAAGGGAGCATTTCCAATCCCCTTGAAGTCCGAACCAGAAACATCAGCCATCCGCCAGGCGCCGGAATTGGGCTTCAACTCATCTTTGTGTATCCAGTAGCTTCGTACGGTTCTGACGCCGCTGTATCCCTGATAAGCCAAATTGCCACGCCAGATGCTGTTCTTTAGCGTCAACACGGTGTCGCGGGTAATGCGCTCCAACCTCTGGGGTGGAACGGCGTTGCCGGAAGGAGTGCCGTTCGGGTGGGTGCAATCGGTCATGCGCAGAACAACGATGGCGCCATCGGTCTGCAATTTGTCTCCGGTAGAGTTGTAAGCATTTTGAGGCACCCAGGGGCGCGGCACATATTCAGCAGACTGCACGCAGCCGGTAAATTCAAGGTCATTTACAATTTTCGACCGCTCGTTATCGATGTACTGGTCAATGACATGAATGAATGTCTTTTGCTTACTGGAGAAAGCGATGGCAATATCCTGCGTGGAGGAAGCAGTTAGTACGGTGGTTCCGCCGTAGCGCATGGCCGGATCAAAAACACGAATGTGGTGGCGCGATGAGAAGGTATTGGTGGTTTTGGTGAGGGTGAAGATAGGCGGACGCTCATCCAGCAGCAGAACGGACATGGGCGCTTCGTTATAAATCTGGTTGCCACCCACGGATTTGATGGTTTGAAAAGTCGAGCCGGCTGTCAACGCATCGGTTGCCACCCAGCCCGCAGCCTTGAAAGCATTTCGAAGAGCTTGCGGCGCGCCGATAAATGCGAGATTAGTTAGATCTGACGGCTTATCGGTGCCTTTGGTCATGGTGCGAAACGGCAAGGCATGCACTAACTGAAGGAGCTTGTCGCGCTCCTCCGGCGTGGGCGCCAGCGAGGGGATGGTTTGCGGAAACGTTTTCGAGACAATCAAGGGCGACTCAAACCGAACAATCATCTCAGTACCGGCCGGATATAAGATTTCGGGCTCGGCAAAACCGAGAGCGGCGGTTGCGGTGACGGTTGTAAATAGATAGGCAATCGGGTCTACGGCGGCCACGGATGCGATCTTGTTCTCCGCCGAATTTCCCCACGTTCCGGTGGAGCGGATGCCTTGAATTTTGCCTTGATCGTTCACCTTTTCGCGCGAGTTTTCCACTTGCTCCAAGCGGGTATGGATGCCGAGCACCCGGTTATCCGGCAGCTTTACGGAAGTAAAATTGACCGTCAAGGCGGCTGTCTCATGGCGAATCGCCCAGCCTACTCCGTGGGCCTGCATGACGGTTCCCTCAAAAGTGCTGCCCTGCGGGATAAAGATTTTGCCGTCTATGGAAGCAGGAGATATCAGCACGGCTTGGACTTTGTCTCCCTCTTTGGCTTTTAGCGACGAGAGCGGCTGCAGCAAACGGACGTTGAGCCAGGAACCGGCTGGTACTCCTTCCACTGGAGTAAGAGCGGCGCGAGGTAGAGTTACACGGGAGCCGTCCTGGAGAGTGACATACATGTTGAGACCGTCGGTAGACCAAGTGCCCGGCTGGAAGTCTCCATTGGCGCGGCTTAGCACGGCGCTGCCGTACCATAGAAACTCCGCGTAGTCCGCAATCTTGTCCTGACAGCGGTAAATGGCGGTCATGTCCGCGCCTAGTAAGGTAACGAGTTTTACAGTTTTACTTTCCCCGGTAACGTTGTCTTTGTAAGTCAAACCGTCAGCCGTGAATTTCGGATCGCTGTCATGTTGAAGGCGGCCGCGGATGGCTGTCTCATCAGTTACTACGATCGCCGATCCGCCGTTGGCTTTACCGCTTAACACGAAGATCCAGGAGCCGTCCGGTTGCTTGTGTTGAGTTAGCTCGGCCGCGGTAAAGGGAACAGGTCCAAGGTCGCGGCGCTTTTTAGTTTCGCCTTCCACGTAGCGCAGGCGGTATTCGCCGCCGGCGTTCTTCGGCTCACGCACAATTACAAGCGCGTTCTGTTCATCCATAATGGGCCAGGCCTGAAAGGCCCCCGTGGAGATGCGCTTGGGCTTGCCGTTGACGGTGATGAGCGCGACGCCGGTTTGCTCTCCAGTCTTCTTTTCCACGCGGAGCGTGTGGAAGACGGCTTCCTGCCCGAAGAGAGGAGCGCCAAGAACAACTAGCAGGATCAATAAACTAAATGAGGTCCAACTTCGGCAACAGCGGCTAAGTAACAGGGTAAAGAATCGCATGTGTGGCCGCAAGCAAGTAAGAATAAAGTGTAATACAACGTTTATTCAATACGGCGGCTGCACACTGTTAAACTTACCAGACCAGCTTCAGGGTCCCCTGCATGCTGCGATTTCCGCTAGCGTTGGTGATTACGCCAAATTGTGTGTTGGCGAGGTCAATACTCGCCGGATTGCTCCAGCGGTGATGGTTAAAGAGATTATAAACTTCCCAGCGAAAATCCGGATTGATCTTTTCGGTCAGATGAATGCGCCGGGCCATGGAGACGTTTGTTGAGTAAAGCGGGAAGAAGCGGGTTGCGCCGTTATAGACCTGAGCATTGCTCGATGTGTCAACAGCGATTTTTGTAGTGAAATTGCAATGGCCGCTGGCAGGTGCGGCGAATTGCCGCAGGACGCAAAAAGCTCGAAGCAGGTAATTCGCGCTACACTCAGCATTAATGCGGCGCGCTATTGCCATCATTCTGGCCATTGTGTTCAGCTCACTGCTGATCCTGCCCGCGTTTGGTGGTTCATCCGAATCCGGCTTACGGTCTTGTTGTAAGAAAAACGGCCGGCACCATTGCTTGATGGGGAAGACCGGTTCCCTCGCGTCCGCTAACTCTGTCGAAGCTGTTAGCGCGAAGTGCCGCTACTTCTCGCAGTCGTCTCTGGCGGCACATGTGGAAATCTTCACTCCCGCCATTGATCGATCGGGTCACATCAATGTCATCCGGCAGTCCGTCGTCACGACGCAAACGGCAATGGGCTATCGTCCTTTTCAGTACCGGTCCAATCACAAGCGCGGACCGCCGCCGTCTCTCCTGTCTTAACTCTTAACAAATTTACTCGCTTGCAGCCCGGTTAGCGTAAGGGCCGCCGGTCAAGCTTGTTTTTGCGTCGGGAATGTCCTTTATTTTGGACATCCAATCTTTGCGCGCTCGCCAATGCGATTTCCAACTTCAACCACCATGAAATACAAAAAGATTAAGCAACTGACTCATAATTGTCTGCTCCTATCCGCGTCGATGCTTATCGCCGCCTCTCTGGCGTGGGCGGTGGTTTTCAGTTCAATACGGGGGATTGTTCACGATCCAGAGCACCGCCCCGTGGCGGGAGCCCATGTTGTGTTGAAGTCGACTAATTCAGACTACTCACAGACTTTGACCACCGGCCCAGACGGAGCATTCGAGACGGTCACGGTTCCGCTCGGCGAATATGAGGTAACGGTCACCCAGAACGGCTTCCAACCTTCCGCCCAAAAAGTAGTCATCTCTTCCAGAGAAGCACCTCTGCTGCACTTTCAAATGGCTATTGGGACACCATCGCAGGTTGTCAATGTAGAAGACAAGGCACTCGCTGTAGATCCAAATACAATGACTCCCACCACGATCGTAAGCCGCAAAGAAATTGCCGAAACGCCCGGAGCGGATCTTAGTAACAGCATGAACATGATCACCGACTATGTTCCGGGCGCCTGGATGACTCACGACCAATTACACATTCGAGGCGGTCACCAAGTTACGTGGGCGATTGACGGGGTGCCGATTCCAAACACCAACATCGCAAGCAATGTCGGCCCGCAGATCGACCCCAAGGATATTGATTACTTGGAGGTTCAACGCGGCGGTTATTCATCCGCGTACGGCGACCGGAGTTACGGTGTGTTCAACGTTGTACCGCGCACTGGCTTCGAACGGAATAACGAAGGCGAATTTTACTCAACATACGGCTCATTCAACCAGACAAACGATCAAGTGAATTTTGGAAGTCATACAGAGAAGTTTGCCTATTTTGCAAGTTTGAATGGAAATCGTAGCGACTATGGCTTATCGACTCCCGGCCCTGACATTCTGCACGACCGGGTATGGGGATTGGGTGGAATGGCCACCCTGATCTACAACGTCGACGCGCACGATCAGTTGCGTTTTGTCACGACTCTAAGGCGGGATGATTATCAAATTCCAAACGATTCCGATGCCTTGGGGACGGGCATCCGTGACGTTGAACAGGAACGGGATGCGGTTGTCAGTTTTTCATGGGTACATACATTTGCGCCCAATATTCTTCTCACAACGTCGCCCTTCTACCATCTGAATCGCGCCAACTATGACGGAGATCCGAATGATGTACCCATCAGCACGACCCAGCACCGCGAATCTCAATACGCGGGCGCTCAGGTCACGCTATCCGCCGTCACGAAACAGCACAACATGGTGGCCGGCATCTATGGCTTTGGGCAGCATGACGATGAATTGATTAATTTAACAGCAAACGACGGCTCGGGAAACTCTGTCCAGCAAACGAACACCGCGACAGGTCAGAATGAAGCGGTATTTCTAGAAGATCAATATAAAGCATTCTCCTGGTTAACTTTGATTGGTGGAGTTCGACTCACGCACTTTGCGGGATCGATTTCAGAAAACGCGGCCGACCCACGCCTCGGCGGTTCAATCCGTATTCCTTATTTACATTGGGTTCTCAGGGGATTTTGGGGAGATTACTATCAAGCGCCTCCGCTGTCAACAGTGTCGGGACCGCTGCTGGACTTCGCGGTAACCCAAGGTCTCGGGTTCATTCCTCTGCGCGGTGAGCGTGACCAAGAACACCAGTTTGGCTTGACAATTCCGCTGCGGGGTTGGTCTTTCGACGTCAATAATTATCATCAACGAGCTCACAACTACTTCGATCACAATGCAATCGGCAATTCGAATGCATTTTTTCCACTAACGGTGGATCAGGCGCGGCTCTACGGTTGGGAGTTTACGGTCCGCTCACCCCGGCTCTTTCATCGCGGAGAAGTTTATATTGCGTATGCAAATGCACATGCTGAGGGAGCTGGCGCGGTCTCGGGCGGCCTGACGGATTTTTCGCCGCCCGATAGCGGCTACTTTCTGCTAGACCACGATCAGCGGAATACCTTCCACGCCGGATTCAACTTCAACCTGCCCTATCGAGTAACGAC
>DASXGT010000201.1:0-6196 GCA_036488895.1 Bryobacteraceae bacterium
GAGAGATTTATTTTCAACAGGGCAAGTGGGATGCAGCCCGGGCAGAGTTCCTGGCGGAACACTCGACGGGCGCCACGGCAAAGCTCGCGCAAATCGCGTTGCTTGAGGGCCAACCCGGAGAAGCGTTGCGTCTGCTGAGCGGGGCCATTCAAAAGGGGCCAGCAGCGGCGGCGAGCGCTTTGGGCCTGCCCCCGTTGCCTTTTGCGGACAACTCGCCGCCCAGCGAGGAAGTAAAGGCGCGCTACCGGCAGTCGCTGAGCATGCTCGAACAGGCGCCGCCTTCGCCGTCTAGGAGTCTGGCGCTGGCAAGTGTTGATCAGCGGCTCGGTCTGAGTCAGGAAGCTGCGCGAGAATGGGAAAATTATCGCGCAATGCTACCGACCCAAAACCTGACCGGCAACGATTATGAGCGCGCGCTACACGAATTCGAGCGGCACGATTTTGACGCTGCGCGATCCCGGCTTGTTGCCTTCCTCGCGGCCTACCCAGGAGATGGGCAGGCTCATTATCTGTTAGCAAAAACTTGTCACTCGCTCTCGCTTTCGGTTTTGGCGGACATGCTCACGTCCGCGCCGGATTCGCCGCGCACGCACCAGCTCTACGCGCTCACGTTGGCGGAGCAGGAGGCCAACGACAAGGCCCTAGCCGAATATCGAAAGGTGGAGACTGTGGCGCCCGCTGTGAGCGGGCTGCATTTCGCCATTGGCGAGCTGCTGTGGAAAATGAAACGAGCGGACCAGGCGCTGGCGGAATTTGAGCTGGAGCTTCATCTGAACCCGGGGCATGCGGAAGCCAGCGCGGCGGCAGGCACGATTCTGGTCAGCGAGCATCAAACCGACCGGGCCATCCCTTACCTCCAGAGAGCGGTGCAGCTGAAGCCTGGGCTGCTATTGCCACACCTGGAGCTGGGTAAGGCTTTTTATCAACGCCGGGAATTTTCGAAGGCGGCGCCGGAACTCAAGAAGGCGCTGGCTACGGACTCAGACGGGAGCGTTCATTACTTCTTGGGTGTCGCGTACAGGGAACTTGGCCGTGACGCGGACGCACGCGCGGCTTTCGCGGAGTCAAGCCGCATCAAAGACGAGCGGCTGAGTGCGATAAGGGCCTCAAAGCCGAGGGATGTCGAGCCGTAACTTTCCGGTGGCCTGTTTTGGCGCTGTAGACTACTCCATATGCTAGACTCGCCGCTGGAATATGCCGGGACTGGCAAGGACCTTTGCTGCCAGGCAACGCAGTCATTTGCCACGAAAGGATAGGCACCCATGAAGGTTTCCAAACTCGCGCCGCCATTGCTGATGATCGCAAACTTGATACTGGCGGGCGGCACGGCCCAGGCTAGCGTCACGTTCTACGATATCTTCACCAACAACGAATACTCGCAGACCAGTAACACTCAGCCGTCAACTGCCGCCGCTTTCTTCGCCACCGCAACGCTGTCCTACACGACCGGGGGATGTGGTCAATGCGCAAGTGGCTACCGGCGGCTCGACCTCGCCGCTGACGCTTGCTTCCGTGCCAGGCAATAATTTCAACTACGCCGCATCGTTTCCGACACAAGCTGCCATGAACGCGGCTTTTCCCCTTGGCAACCCCTATACGTTCCAGATCAGCGGCGGCAACCTGGGGACCCAGTCAGCTACATTGAACACGCCGGCTACGGCGCTCTTCTCGGCAATCCCCTTTCTCACCGCTTCGAGCTACAGCCAACTCCAGGGCCTGAACCCCACATTGCCGGATACGATCGGCATCAACGGCTTCACGCCCCTGGCGGGGACAACCGACTCGTTTGCCTTCTTCACGATCACGAGGCAGTCAGACAATGTTGTCGTCTTTCAGCAGAGTTTCCTGAACCCCAGCACGACGTCCATCTTTGTAGCGGCCAACACACTTGCCGCCGGTTCAGCCTATAATATCGACCTGGACTACAGCAGTCGCATCACGACGCCAAACGCCGGGTTCGGTACCGCGAGTTCCATTATGGCCTTCGAACAGCGCACCGAGATCGGCTTCACCACTGCCACGGAAAGCGCAGTCCCCGAACCGTCCAGCCTCGCCCTTGCCCTGCTAGGAGCCGGCATGGCCTTGGTCTTCCAAAGGCGACGGTCGAAAACCTAAAAGGGCCGGAACTGGATGGTAATCCAGTTCCGACCACACCCTCTTTTCTTTAACCAAGCGTGTCAGAAGTTCAGTCTAAGCGCAAACTGTACCAAGCGCGGGTTGTTCTGCTGGCCGCTCACAACACCAAAGGTTGATGATCCAAGACTTTGGCCTGGAGTGTTGAACTGGACGCGATTGAATATGTTGAAGAACTCCGCACGGAATTGCAGCTTCAACCGGTCCTCGCGAGAGATAGAGAAGTTCTTGAAGGCAGAGAAATCCCAGTTCGCGATACCGGCCGAGCGCAAATTGGGATCCACGCGGCTCTCATCTCCAAAAGTGAAGGGCGCCGGCTGAGTAAAGCAAGCTGTATTGAACCATTCGCCGAGCCGGGACGTGGCTGAGCCGGATATAGAGGAATTGCAACCCGGCACGACATTCGGTCTTTGGCCGCCGCCGTTGGAATTGGTGTTGTTGGTGTTGGTGGTGAAGTGAAGCGGGAAGCCGCTCTGGATGGTGGTCACGCCCAAAACGCCCCACCCGCCTATTGCGGCATTCACGAAAGCGTTTGAATTCGCCAGGAACTTACGGCCCTTCCCTACTGGGATGTCCGTCACATAGCTAACCACCAAGCGGTCAGGTGTATCGAACGATGCCAGTGACTTTTCCGCTTTCAGGTTATTCCAGTCCTGTACTCCGCCCGTTCCGCCGTTTTCAAGCCAACCCGTGATTGTGTCGGTGTTGCTAATCAATTTTGCGTGAGTATAGGCAACCGAAATGGAATTGCCGCCGGAGAACCGCTTGGTGGCGCTCACCTGCAGCGATTCATAAGTGGAGTCGCCGATTCCCTCACCCGCGAATCGAAGGCCATTGTATTGCGGATAGGGGCGCAGCAACTGGCCCTGCGTGACCGTGGGTTGCGCTAGCGGAGATCCCGCCGCGTTGATCACCGGGTAATAAGGATTGCGCACGCTTTGCGTCAGTTGATTGCCCAATGCCAGGTATTGATCCGGCAATTGATCGAGCTGAGGAGAATCGATGGGCAGATGCGTGCCCTTTGCCCCGCCATACGCGACATCCAAAAGGAAGCCCTCACCGAATTGATGTTGGACATCGAAGTTCCATTGCTGTGCATAGCCGTAGGGATTTGCAAGCTGCGACACGTTCGGGCCGGTTCCTAGCAGTGTTTGCGCGTAACTGGCGCTCCGGCCCGGAGGTGGAAGGATGCCTTGCGGAAAAGGATTACTGATGCTGCCCGCCGGCACACCGGTAAATACCGTCGCTAGATAACTGGTCGTATAACTGTTAACGGGATCGTTGTTTGGGCTATAGTCCCAAGCTACGTCGTTGGGAAGCCAAAAAACGCCATACCCGCCGCGCAGAACCGTTTTCGGAGTGATCTGGTAGGCCATGCCGACGCGCGGCGCAAACTGTTTCCAATCGGGGCGAATATTACTCCGGCCGCCGTAGCCGCCTGAATCTACCAGGTCAATGTTGCCGGGAACATTGATACCGGCCGCGCCCAATACAGAGTTGTTCTGGGTTGGATTGAAATACGTCAGACGGTTGAAGCGTTCGGTCCAGGGCCCCGAGTGCTCCCAGCGGACGCCCACGTTGATCGTGAGTTTGGACGTAGCATGCCAATCATCATTGACAAACAGTGCCGGATAAAACTGCTGGCCAGCGACCAGAGCAGGACTACTGGCGCCTCCGCTCGAGGGATAGCCAAGAAGAAAAGTCGCTAAGCCCAAGCCGCTACCGGCCGTGTTGTTCGCGTTAGCGGCAGTGAGGTCCGGATTGAAGTTGAAGGAGCCAGTTGGAATATTCGTCTGGGCGTAATTGTGGGTCATGCGCATGAATTCGCCGCCAAACTTCAGCGTGTGCTTACCGCTGATTTTCGTTACGGTACCCGCCGCGCGGTAGTTGTCATTCCGGTCAATAATGACGCTGCCGGTCCCCTGACTGCCGAACGTACCAGCGCTGTCGAAATTATTAATAACTGGCAGCGGAAGAGCCAGGAACGTGGCTTGCGTGTTTAGCGACGCAGGCCAGCCGAGTTGCGTAAGGTTATAACCTAACGTTTCTGGAATACGGTTGTAATCAAAACGCTGATAACTCAACCGCACTTCCATGATCGTGGTCGGCGAGAAGGAATATGTGTCGCCAAGAACGAAGTTATTTGTATTAAACGTCTCCGTGCAGCGGTCTTGACACACTCCGTCCTTCATCGGATCGATCGGCAGGTTCAAATTCCCCCAGTACGTATAGCGTGCGGTAATGTGCTGCTTATCCGAGACGTTCTGATCGATATGCACCACGGTCTCATTCTGATTACCGCCGACGCTGGCGTTGCCATTCCAGTTGTTGTTCCCTTTCGAATCCCCCGCCGCATTGGATTGCGGGTAAAGATTCATGAGCAGCAACGAAGTCGGATTGAGACGGCTCATCGGGATCACGTTCCCGGCGAATGGTTGACGGCTCCCCACGGCCGCGCCTCCAGAGCAAGGAGTCGCAGGATTGGTGCCGCACGTAGTCAGCGGGTCATAAATGTTAACGCCTTGTGATGCCGCCAAGGCCGTCAAATTACCGTTCCGCTCCTGGGGTGTCGGCACCGTCTGGCTAGACGATTGACCCTGCCGCAGACGGAACCCTTCGTAATTGACAAAGAAAAAGGTTTTATTCCGGCCGTCGTAGACCTTCGGAATATAAACCGGGCCGCCTAGATTGAACCCGAACTGATTCTGCGTGAAAGCTCCGCGGCTAGTGCCCTTGGAATTGTTAAGAAAGGTATTCGCGTCTAAATCCGCATTTCTCAAGAACTCATACGCTGTGCCATGCAACTGGTTTGATCCGGATTTGGAGGTAAAGTTCACCACGCCGCCGGCAAATCGGCCGTACTCAGGCGAGAGATTGTTGGTCGCGACTTTGAATTCCTGCAATGAATCCTGCGTTGGGATCAATGCCGTGATGTTGATATAGCTACCATTTACCGGAGCGCCATCCAACCAAACCATGCTTTGGTTGGCCATCCCGCCGCCGATCTGATAATTACCCCAGGCAAATGGATTCTGCCCATTCGGATTGGACATGGAGCCGCCCTGCGGCACAACGGATGGCGCCAGAGCCACCAGATTTAGCGGATTTCGGCCGTTCAAAGGCAGTTCGGTTGTCTTGCGCTGATCAACCACCTGGCCAAGCGAAGAACTCTCCGGTTGCAACAGCGGTGTCTGAGCCGTAACCTCGACGGTCTGAGTAAGTTCACCCACTTCTAATGCGACATCGATTTTAGAAGTACTTTGTGTTTCCACCGACACGGGAGAACGGTGGCTACGTTTAAAGCCGGTTTTTTCAACATCAACGCTGTACTGGCCTGGCACGACGTTAACGAATTGATAGAGGCCGTCAGCATTCGTTGTTTCTTTACGTTTTTCATTGGTGCCGAGGTTGGTGAGGGTCACATCGGTACTCGACATGGGAGATCCGGAAGGATCGGTAACGTTTCCAACCACGGAACCAAATGTCGATTGAGCGGAGGAGAGGGGAGCAAGGATCTGACAAGCGAACAGTGCTCCCAAAAGATACACACTGAGTATTCTTTTGGACATGAGACTACGAGCCCCTTTGTTCTGTAAAGTTAATCCGCGCCACCAGCGCGACTTTCCAGCCGCCACTATATATCAAAACGAACGAGCTACCACAGCAGCCGACAATAATTGGCGACTGCTATCAACTATGCCCGCGTGTTCTGACGATTCGGACTGTCGGATTGACCACCTAGATTCTTAAGATAGAAAATGACGCGGTGCATCACGCAATCAGTAACGAACCGTAGTGTTCGGCATCGACCGTCGCGTTTGAGTTCTTCGGCGGCGGCTAAACCTAACGCCATTTCGGTCTAATGCTTGATTGGTTCATCGCGGTCGTCGCGCCAGCGGCATCACTCTGAAGTGGGCAATTACCGCAACACGATCTTGAGCTGCAAGGCGCCGATGTATTTGTCGGCTGCGCCATAGTAGCCAGTCAAGCTGAGCGTATATTTGCTCAGGGATTGCCCAACCGCGCCTTCGAGAAAAATTACGTTAGGCACTTGTCCGTTCTT
>DASXGT010000202.1:0-22875 GCA_036488895.1 Bryobacteraceae bacterium
TGAACGCTTCCAAGATGTCTTCAGGGTCGCCGGGGGCCAGTTTTTTGCCGTCTCCGCCGTCGCTGCTGGAAATTTCCGGCGGCTGGTTGGGATTGCCCTGGGCGCGGTATTTGCCGCCTTGCACCAGCCCAATGACGGTAATGATGTAAGCCGAAGCCCCATCTACGGCAGGCTTGGCCATCACGGAATCGCCTGCGGGGTTTGTTGATGCTGACAGGCGCAGGGCCTCGCGAATCGGCGTAGCGCTTTCCCAACGCACGGTGATAGGGACGGTGGGCAAGCGCCCCATACGGTTGTGTCCGACGCCGCCGTCCCAGCGCGGGCCGGTGGAGGGACCGGCTATGCCTGCCTCCTTGGCGCCTGGCAGCGGCGCTGGAGTGGGTTCAATCGCGTCATACGGATCGACAATGGTGGCGGAGGTCTCCTGCGCCCAAGGAGAATTCGTCAGCACGCGCTTAATTTCGGCCGGAGTCCAATCCGCGGGGCTCTTATCCCAAGGCGGAGAAGCCCAAATTGCGGCCGCAAATGCCGGGGACAGAATGCAAAGATGAATAAAGATGCGCAAATGCGCAACAAATGGCGTCACACTATCGTCATTCTATTATTAGCCATTTTATGAAATTGAGTTTCGATTAATCCGGTAATGACCAAATCGCCCACTCTCCGTCTCCTGCTCGGCCTTCTGATCACTCTGGCGGCGGTCTCCGGCTTCTCTTCTTACACCCTATACCAGCTGCGCGGCTTGCGGCTGCTGCAAACCAACACCATCGATTTGAACCGGCATGATTCGCTATTGCTGCTGCGGGTGGAAAGCGATCTCAACCGCTTCGGCTTGGGCCTGCGCGACATGACACGTACTTCCCAGACAGAGGACGTGAGCAAGTACCGTGAGGAATTTCAAAGGCTGGACACGGATCTGCAGGAATCGCTTGACGAGGAAGAGAAATTGACGCTCAGCTTCCGGCGGCGCGGGCAGCACGCCGAATTGATCAAAGCACTGAAGCAGTTTTGGCAGAATTGCGATGAGGTGTTTTCCGCGGCGAATAACGGACACGCCGAAGCCGCGCGCAGAATGGCCTCCACCAACCTCTACGCGCAGCAGGCCGATTTGGCGGCGATGGTTGCCAGGCTGCTGGTGCGCAATAACGAAGCCGAAGAGCGCGCTGACCAGAAAGTCGCCTCCATTTACGAAGGCGTGGAGCGGGATATTTATGCATTCCTGGCGGCGACGATTCTGGCCATCCTGATTACGAGCTTGTACCTGATCTATTCGAACCGCGCGATTTTCGACCGGATGGAATCTTTGTCGCGGCAGCGGCGCGTCTTAGCCGCGCGCTTAATTTCCTTGCAGGAAGAGGTATTACGGTCTGTATCACGGGAATTGCACGATGAATTCGGGCAAATTTTGACCGCCGTTAGCGCCATGCTGTCGCGCGCCGAAAAAAAAGGCGTCCCTCCGGATTCACCGCTGCGCACCGAATTGAGCGAGGTCCGCGAAATCACCCACAACACGCTGGAGAAGATGCGCAGCTTGTCGCAAATGCTGCACCCGGCCGTCATCGATGATTATGGGCTGACGAAGGGCATTGAGTGGTACGTGGGCGTTTTTGAGAAACAGACCGGCATCGAAACGCGCGCGGTGGTTTCAGGCGAGCAGGTGAGCGTTATCGGGCAGCCCGCCACGCATGCGTTCCGCATTGTGCAGGAAGCGCTAAACAACGCCGCGAAACACTCCAAATCAAGAACGGCCCTGGTCGAGATGATTTTTTCAGACGACAATCTGATGATCAACGTCAAAGACTTTGGACGGGGCTTGCCGCCCGCGAAAAAGGACAAGGATAAAGGAAAGCGCGGGCTGGGGCTGATTGCCATGCGGGAGCGGGCGGAGCTATTGGGCGGACGCATAGATGTGCATTCGGCTCCAGGAAGCGGTACCACGATCTCGTTGACGATGCCTTTGCGCGCGGGCAGCCGCGCGCTTCACACCATCGACGACGAAGAATTATTAGAAGAGGCAGTAAGCAGGGCTTAAAGAATTCATGAGCGAAGAAATTACAGTTTTATTAGCAGACGACCATAGCTTGGTCCGGCGCGGCTTCCGGCGCATTTTGGAAGACGAGGAAGGCATGAACGTGGTGGGCGAAGCAGCCAACGGCGTGGAAGCAATTCGCATGGCTAACGAGCTTAAACCCAAAGTAGTGGTGATGGATCTTTCCATGCCGGAACTTGACGGAGTACAGGCAACTAAAGAGATTGTCAAACACCTTCCCAACACGGAAGTGCTGGTGCTGAGCATGCACGCCGACGACAACTACGTGCGCAATGCGCTGGACGCGGGGGCAAAGGGCTACTTGCTGAAGAGCGCCATCGACGTCGATTTGGTGGGGGCGATTCGCGCGGTAGCCGACGGAAAGCGTTATATCGGGACCGGGATCAAGTATGTCGCGGTGCAGCAGGATGATGAGCTAACGCGGCTGACCGCTCGCGAGAAACAGGTGCTGCAATTAATTGCGCAGGGCAAATCAAACAAAGAAATTGCCACGCTGCTGGAATTAAGCGTGAACACAGTTTCGGTGCACCGGGCTAATTTGATGGAGAAGATGAACATCCACCGGACGGCGGAGTTAGTGTTGTTTGCGATTCGAAAAGGTTTGGTGGCGCCGCAATAAGCGCCTACCGCTGACTGACGTGCGCGGCTCAGTAACTTCAGAGCCGCGACCGTCAGAATCTCTTAGTGAACGGTTACTTTGGCTTTCTTGGCATCGTCCGCAGCCTTTTTCAGGGCTTGCAATTCGAGCGCCTTGGCGGCCTTCTTTTGGAACCTGTCTACGCGGCCTTCGGTATCGATGAGCTTCTGCTTCCCGGTGAAAAATGGGTGGCAGCTAGAACAAATTTCCACGCGAAGGTCGCCCTTATGAGTCGAGCGAGTGGGAAAAGTAGAACCGCAGGCGCAGATCACTTTCACTTCCTCGTACGCGGGATGAATCCCTGCTTTCATTATTTTGGCTTCCTTTCAAAGACTGGGTGGGATGTTTACAGCTTATCACGATATGACAAAACCCCGCCATGGCGTGTTGGAACACGCTAAGGCGGGGTTCGTTTTTAGCTATGAAACGCGCGACGGGGCGGCCGGTTCGATTGGAACTGCGGCCTCGTCACTGAACGAAACCTGAACGTGAGAACGGCGACTAGGAGTCGGCCACCTCGCGCGTGGATAATATGCTACAGTCACTACCAGAATTCATTATTGCTGGACCACCTCCTTTTTCAGTGATGACTCGATTTTAAACAGTACGGCGGGAATGTGTCAACGAAATCTGCCGAAGTCACCTCTTTTATTGGCGGCCAATCTCAATCGCTTTCGGTCCTCAGCGGCTTTCTCATCTTGGGCATTCTGCTGGGCTTGCTGGGACCGCTTCTCATCGCTTGGCAATATCACATTAATGTTGAGCCGGAAACCATTGGCTACCACTTTCTGGCGTTAAATGCGGGATACCTGGCGGCTTCGGCGATTGCCCGGCGCAAGACGGCAGCAGTGCGCGCCAGAAGAATGGCGGCGCTCTCCTGCGGCGTGGCGGTGTTGGGATTGGCGGGCCTATCGTTCCTCGCTCCACCGGCATGGACCGGATGGCGGATCCTGCTGCTCGCGGTGGTAGGCGCGGCGGCGGGCGGTTTAGCCACGGCGTTGTTCTACTTGTCTGAATCCTTTTTCGCGAAAGCCCCGGCGGCGGCGGCGAATATCGGAGGCCTGTTTTTCGGCTGCGGCTGCCTGATTGCCGCGATCATGACCGGCTCCACTTATTTTGCCGGCTCCATTCAGCTTGAAACCTCCGCGCTGGCGCTGCTGCCGCTGGTGTTCTTCTTTATCTACCTGCGTGGTGAAAAACCTTGGGAGCTATTGCAGATGCAACAGCGCGAGGAGCGAAGAAGAAAGACCGAGGCCGCGCGCGACAATACGAAGGATTTGCGCACCATTGCCGCGGTGCTCTTCAGCCTGCTGCTTTTTTTTCAGTTCGGCAATGAATGGTCACTGGCCGGTTGGCTGCCGTTGTTTCTCATTCGCCGGCTGGGCACGAATCCCGCTTGGGCTATCGGCGGATTGACCGTTTATTTCGCAGCGTTGATGTTGGGGCGTTTGGCGGCCAGAGTTTTACTGGTGCGCGTCAGCCATCACCGCATGCTGATTTCGAGCATCACGCTGGCCATGGCGGGGTATTTGATTTTGAGCTTTGCCACAACATTGCCGGAGGCGCTGGTGGCGGTGGTGCTGATTGGCGCCGGGTTCGCGCCCATTTATCCGCTGATTGCCGAACAGCTTGACGATCGTTTTTCCTACCACCCCGGCTTCTATAGCGGCGCCATTGCTATCGCGATCATGGGCGCAACCGCCGCGCCCTGGCTGCTGGGGTATGTCGATGAATACCTGGGCATGCAAGCGGTGATGCTGATTCCGGCGCTCGGCTCCTGCGCGGTGCTGGTGCTGGCGCTGCTGATTATGTTTGAGGCGCGGCTCATGGGTGGAAAGCAGCGGAATGGGAACCAGAGCCCGCTCATTGCGTCCGACCGGATGTAATCACAGCGAACGATATACTCGCCTGAGAGATGAGGCCCAAAAAACTTTGAGGCATAGCTATCTGGCGTTGGACCTGGGCGCGGAGAGCGGGCGCGCGATGCTGGCAAATCTCGCGAGCCACAAGCTGGGAATCGCTGAACTGCATCGCTTTCCAAATATTCCCGTTCGCCTGCCGACCGGTCTCTACTGGGATACGCTACGGCTGTTTCACGAAATGTGCGAGGGCGTCCGGGCCGCGGCGCATTCGGTGGATACGCTGGACGGCATCGCTGTGGATACCTGGGGCGTGGATTTTGGGCTGTTAGGCGAAGACGGCAGCCTGCTGGACCATCCGCGCCATTACCGTGACGCGCGCACGCACGGCGCGCTCGAGGAAGTTTTCGCGCGCGTGCCGCGCGCCGAAATTTTCCGCCAGACCGGCATTCAATTCATGGAGATCAATTCGCTCTATCAGCTCCATGCCATGCAGCGTGATGCGCCGCGCGTGATGGAGATTGCGTCGCACCTGCTCTTCATGCCGGATCTGTTCAATTACTTCCTGACGGGCGCTTTTGCTTCCGAGCGCACGATCGCCAGCACTTCGCAATTCTATGATCCGGTGAAGAAACAATTTGCCACGGACATGTTGCGCGGGCTTGGCATCCCAGGTAGTTTTCTGGCGAAACTGATTGACCCTGGCACGGAGTTGGGACCGGTGCTGCCCTACATCGCGGAGCGCTGCGGCTTAACGCAAGATGCCTTGGTTTACACGACCGGCTCGCACGACACCGCCTCGGCAGTCGCGGCCGTACCCGCGGTCAACGGCCCATCCGGCGCCGATGACTGGTGCTACATCAGCTCGGGTACGTGGTCTTTGATGGGCGTGGAATTGGATGAGCCGGTGATCGACGCGGCCGCGCTGAAGGCCAATTTCACCAATGAAGTAGGGGTGCAGAATAAAATACGCTTCCTCAAAAATATTCCAGGATTGTGGGTCCTGCAAGAGTGTAAGCGGGCTTGGGCACGGGAAGGCCGTGATTATTCCTACGCTGAGCTGATGGAGCGGGCGGCGGCCGCGGAAGCTTTGCCTACGGTGCTTGACCTGGATGAGTTCGTCTCACCGGGCAATCATCCGCAGCGCATTCAAGACTACTGCCGCAAGACCGGTCAGCAAGCGCCCGGGGATGTAGGCGGCATGACGCGCCTGGTGTTGTATAGCCTGGCGATGCGCTACAACGACGTGCTGGAACACATTGAACAGTTGACCGGCAGGCGGATTAACGTGATTCACGTTGTCGGCGGCGGCTCGCGTAATTCGCTGCTGAATCAATTGGCCGCGGACGTGACGGGAAGGCGCGTGATCGCCGGACCGGCTGAGGCAACGGCCGCAGGCAACGCTTTGATACAAGCGCTAGGAATGGGTCACATCGGATCGCTCGAAGAGTTGCGCGCCATTGTGCGGAATTCGTTTGAAATGGAAGAGTTCCGGCCGCGCGCACATTAGCGGCGCATAAAGAAGCGCTGCTTATCGACGGCGGGGTCCACGGCTACATCGAAAAAGCCCACCATCATCTCCGCCCAGGTCTGCTCGCCCCAAGTGACGGTGGCTTTGGGATTTGGATTGTGCACGTTTCCGCTGGAATTATCGAACGTAGCCACGGCCTGCAGGACGGTACCAGCCTTGAGCGGGATTGGCGTCGCGAGACGGTAGCTCAATTGCCAATAAAAATCGTAGTGGGGAATGCGCAGCAGCGTGCGGATGCGGCCGTGCGGCTCGACTAAGTTGTATTCGAAAGTTTTGCCGCGCAAGTGCATGTGCGGGAAAAAGCTGAGCAGCAGGGCGTCATTGGGCAGCGAGCCATGCACTTCCACGCGGTAATTGGGGTCGCCGGGCGGAATGGAAAAACGATCGTTCGTTAGCTGTAAGGTCAGCACCCGCTTGGCGGGAGGCCGCTTGGCGAATACGAGACCCACGCTGGTTCGATCTTGCGTGAGGCGATGGGTCATGTTTGAGTAATGCATCTGCAGAACAATATCGGAACCGGCGGGCACGAGTTTGGCGAAGCCTTCCGGCCAACGGTCCGGCAGGCTGCCGGGCGCGTAGACCAGCAAGATATCGCTATCGGTCCACATGGCGTCGCGGCGTAGTTCCGGAGTGGGCAAAGTGTCGGCGCTGAACGGGACGCCCACCGGCGCGCCGCGCAGCCACTTCGAACCGGGCGGACGGATATAGGCCACAGCGTGATGCACTACCGCGCGGTTCCCCGGCCGAATTTCGGACATGCTGACCCAGCGGTCTTCCTTGAATCCGGTGGGCAACACGATGTATTGATAGGGCACGTCGCCGTGGGCGGGAAGCTGCTTGGCGCTGGGCATTCGCAGCACCGTATCGGGAGGCGCGATATTCCAGCCGGCGGTGAAAGTGGCAGGCTTGGGAACATCATTCGAAGAGCCCGCAGGCGCTTTCGCGGCCGCCCAGGCGGCTAGCGTGGCAATCTGCTCACTGGAGAGCGATGGGTTGTTTGAGAAATGGCCGCAGCAGGCATCCGCAAACCAGGGCGGCATTTTGCGCGCCGCAGTGCGCGCAGCGATGGCATCCGCATAAGGCCGGACTTGCCGGTATGTTTCGAGCGGCATGGGCGCCATTTCACCCGCACGATGACAGCTCTGGCAATGCGTCTGCAGAATCGGCAGGACATCATGATAAAAGGTCTGGGAGTGGAGGCGCTGCGGCGCCAGTAAGGCTAAACTGCCCAGAACGGCAAGAAGCTTCAGTCTAGCGTTTCTCGTAAACGCCGGTCGGCATGGTGGGCCAGTGGGGCTCGCGTCTTCCTTTGAACGCGGCCACCCCCTCCTTAAAATCGTCACTCTCCATCAGCTTCGCACGTAGGTCGGCCGCCAGTTGCCCGGCTTCCTCGCATGATTTTCCACGCGAGCCATGCACATAGCGCATGCCGGTCTGAATCGCCACTGGACTGGATTTGGCTAATTCGCGCGATAAAACTTTGGTCCGATCCCCAATCTCGGAGGACGGGCAGACCTCATGCACCAAGCCCCATTGCAACGCGCGCTCCGGATTGAAAAAGTGGCCCGTGAGACTTAATTCCAGCGTTCGGCGCTCGCCGATGGCCGTTTCCACCGCGCGGTACACAAAAAAGGGCCACAAACCGATGCGGACCTCCGGAAGACCGAACACTGCCAGTTCGGAGCTCATGACGACGTGCCCTTGCGCCACCAATCCCAGGCCTCCGCCCAGGGCGGCTCCGTTCACGGAAACCACAATCGGCTTCAACGAATTGGCGCCTAAGTTGAAGAGACGCTCATGCACGCGCTGCAGATCGGGTCCGTGGGGGTCCGCCGCTTCGTCCAAGTCCATACCAGAGCAGAAAACGCTGCCCGCGGCGCAAATCAGCACACAGCCGATTTCGTCTCTCTGTTGCGCCTGTTCCACCGCATCGATAATCCCGGAGCACATCGCGGCGGTGAGCGCATTCCGCTTCGTTTGCGCGTTTAGCGTGATCTGCAAAACGCGATGTTTTTCTTGTATCAGTAGGTCCATTTGGCTTTGGTAGCTTTATACTACGCCTGCGGTTTAGAAGTGCGTCCTCTGATGTAAGTTTGAGTCGGATACTCCCATCGAAACGTCACGGGCGAGCGTGTTGATGGTGTTTCAAATCGGCCTTCAACATTTCACGAATGATGAGATCATCACATGAAGGAGCCCTTTTTATGATTGAAACCACATCTGCTGGGGCGTCGGACGGTGGCGCGCGCCGATCTCAAGCGAACACGGGTAACGGACTGCAGCCGAAAAGTGTTCTAACGAAGATCGCGGCTGTTGTCGCAGATCGAAATATCCCTTTCCTTGTTTGCAGCATTGGAATGATCGTGATGTTGCTGTGGGCAGGCAAATTCAAAATGACAGCACCCGGAGCAGAGGGCATCCTCCCGCTCGTCACTAACAGCCCACTGATCAGTTGGCAATTCAAGGTCTTTGGACCGTATGTTGGGTCGGATATTATCGGGGCCACTGAATGGACAGCGGCAATCCTTTTGATCATCGGCTACTTTAAACCTAAAGCAGGCATTCTGGGCGGGTTGATTCTAGTCGTCATGTTCTTCACTACAAGCACCATGTTGATCACGACTCCGGATGACACCATCGTCGTTCACGGCATCCATTACATGAACAACCTCGGCCTGTTTCTCTTCAAGGACATTATCTCTTTCGGAGTTGCGTTCTATCTGATCAGCTATTATGGCCGAAAAGCGATCATGGCTGAGAATGTGAAGTAAACGGACGGGCTCTGGTAACGCATGCTTAGACGTCCAGCAATTGCAGTGGAAGATGTTCAGTAGATGCATTTGCGCAGGCCACTTGAAAGGCGAGATTGAGAATCCAGCGAGTGTCGGCCGGATCGATCACGGCGTCGCAGTGGCCCCGGGCGGCGGCATACTTGGCATCCAGCCAACGGTCGTAATCGGCGCGGGTCTGTGCGATCTTGCTGGCTAGCTCCGGAGGCACGGGCTGCCCGGCGGCCTTCAGCTTTTCAAGCTCAGGACCAAAGATCGCCTGCACGGCTGAATCGCCTTCCATGACTCCGATGCGCGCGGTGGGCCAACTGAAACTAAAGTTGGGATCAAAGCCTTGTCCCGCCATCGCGTAGTAGCCAGCGCCGCTCGCGTGGTTGACGGTGAGGACGATTTTCGGCACGGTGGCGCATGCCATGGCCTGTACCATTTCCGCTCCCGCGCGGATGATGCCGGCCGTTTCCGCCTCGACGCCCACCATAAATCCGGAGACATCCTGTACATAGAGCAGCGGCAAGCAGTGGCGTTCGGCGTTCTCAACAAAATAAGCCACTTTCCGGGCGGACTCGGTGTAAACAATGCCGCCGATCCGCGGTCCGGTGGGACCCTTCAGAAAGCCGCGCCGGTTTGCGATGACTCCGATATTGCGCCCGTGCAAGCACGCCGCTGCGCAGAGTAACTCCGGGGCATAATCCGGTTGAAATTCCAACCATTCGCCCTGGTCCAAAATGCGGTCCAGCAGGTCTTCCATACGATAAGGCAAGCGGTGGTCGGCCGGAAGCACGCCATATAGTTCCGCGGCATTGCCCTTGGGCGGATTCCCTTCCGTGGCAGTGGCGGCCGCAGGCATTTGCCGGAACTGCTGGCGGATCAGTTCAAGGCAAGCCGCATCATCGGAGGCACGGTAATGCGCCACGCCGCTGATGGCGGTATGCATGCGAGCTCCACCCAACGTCTCGCTGTCCGTCACTTGACCTACCGCGCCTTTCACCAGATTTGGACCGCCCAGGCCCATGAAGCTGACGTTCTCCACCATGATGATGACGTCGCTCAAAGCGGGTAAATAAGCGCCGCCCGCGATGCACGGCCCCATTACGGCCGCAATCTGCCGGATGTGCAGGCGTCCGCGCATGAGCGAGTTGTAATAGAAAATGCGCGCCGCTCCGTATTGGCCGGGAAAGATGCCATCCTGCAGAGGCAAATTGACACCGGCCGAATCCACCAGATACACGATGGGAACGCGGTTCCGCATGGCGATTTCCTGCGCCCGCAAGATTTTGGTAATGGTCTCCGGCCACCATGCGCCCGCTTTCACGGTGGCGTCATTCGCCACGATTACCGCCGGCCGCCCTTCAATTTTGGCTACTCCCGTCACCACTCCTGCAGACGGCGCTTGGCCGTCGTATTGGTCATAGGCGATGAGCAGGCCGATTTCGAAAAAGGAAGGCCCGGCATCAACTAGCCGCGCGATTCTTTCCCGCGCCGTCAGCTTGCCGTCTTTATGCTGCTTGGCGATCTTCTTTTCGCCGCCGCCCGCGCGAAGCTGATCCTCCAGCGCGTGCAATTCCTCAACTAACTGGCGCAAATCCCGCGTGAGAGCTGGCATGGAACGCTTTTAGCTTATCGAACGGAGTGCAGTAGTTCACTTCGGTATAAACGAATGTAAATGACAAATGACCACGTAAACGAGCTGGAACGAGCACTCACCGGCGCCAGCGCCGCGGCTCCGCCGTCGCATATTCTAGAAGGTGTGAGCAGCGAGCTTGCGCAGCGAACGATTCCGGGCGCGCCGCACACAATCTATCAAGAGCTCTGGCACATCGCTTTCTGGCAGCAAGTCACCTTGGATTGGGTGCATGGCACGGAAACGCCTTTTCCCGCGCACGCTGCCGCTGGATTCCCTTCCGAGGCGGATGTGAGGCGAGAAAGCTGGAATCAACTGTGCCAGCGATTTCTCCGCAGCAGTCAAGAGGCGGCAGCCGTTACACGAGAACCGCAAAAACTCGATCAATCGATTCGCTGCCCATCGCCGCCTGGCGTTCCCGTCCGAATCATGTCAGTCCGGGAGCAACTTGAAAGCCTGGTTGCTCATAATGCGTATCATTTTGGCCGCATCGTCCTGTTGCGGCAACTGAATCAAGCATGGCCACCCGCTTCTGGCGGTTTCACTTGGTGAGATAGACGGCGGCCACCGTGCAAAGATTGAAAATGCGTTTAGCCGTCCTTCTTTCAATTCTTGTACCCGTGACGCTATTAGGCGAGACCATTCAGGTCACGCCGGACCACTACTATCGAACGTTCGCACATGGCAATCCTGTTTTGAAATCCATCAAATCCGGCGACATCGTGATTACGAAAACGCTCGATTCCGGCGGCCAGAATTACCGCGGCGAACAAAGTTCCCCCAGCGGCAACCCGTTGACTGGTCCCTTCTCCGTCGACGGCGCGTTGCCCGGGGACGCGTTAGTCGTCAAGCTTCGCAAGGTTCGCCTGAACCGCAATTGGGGATACACGGCTTATCGCCTCGGTCTTTTCTCGGTCACGCCGGAGTCGATCGAGACCATTTACCCGAACCATTACAAATCCGGTTTGGTGCGCAAGGACCGCGATAACATTCTGCCTTGGGATATCGATTTGGAGCACCAAACGGTTCACCTGCGCGAGCCGGTCAGCAGCAAGATCAAGCTGGCGTTTCCGGTGCGACCCATGCTCGGTTGTATCGGCGTGGCCGCTCCCGGCGATTTCGCGCCGACTTCCGGCCCGTCCGGCAGCTACGGCGGCAATCTCGATTACAACGAGATCGGCGAGGGAGCCACGGTGATCCTGCCGGTCTACCACCCAGGCGGTCTGCTGTTCATGGGCGACGGGCATGCACTCATGGCGGACGGCGAGCCGACGGGCACCGGCGTTGAGACATCGATGGATGTCGAGTTTTCCGTGACGGTAATGAAGAACGCGCACGTTACGGGCCCACGCGTGGAAACGGACGAGTATCTGATCAGCATGGGCGCGCAGCCGGAATTCGCGAGTTCGCTGGATCGTGCATTGCAGATGGCGACGACGGATATGGTCCGTTGGCTGGTAGCCGATTATCAATTGGAGCCTTGGGCCGCGCATCAGTTGATCGGAGCAGTCGGGAAATACGACGTCGTTACCGTCGCCGGGAGCATGGCCTTGAAAGTGCCAAGGAAATATCTTCCGGTGAAATAAGGCGCTTAAGTCCACGGCAAACTGAAAACAGCAACTGGGCCAAAGAATTGAAACGTATTTCGCCAACGCCGTGTTCGAATGTCCGGGGAATTTCCGTGCTAACGTAAGGCCATGGGTGCTGCTGCCACAACCGGGCTTGATGTTCTTTTGGACCCATTGAGCCGCTGTTTCGATGCCGAGTCAGCTCAGCGTGTCGTTGATTTTCGGGCTGATCCACCAGTGCAGGAACGGATTGTTGCGCTTGGCGAACTTGCGAACGAGGGCAATCTTAGCGCGGACGAGCGGGCCGAGTACGAAGCGTTGATCAACGCGGCCGACTTTATCTCGATACTCAAGCTCAAAGCCAAACGTCACCTGGACCAAATTCCTCAGTAACGATGGATGCTGCAACGCGACGGCTCGTCCGTGAACGGGCTGGAGAACGTTGCGAATATTGCCATCTTCCACAGAAGCACAGCGAACTTCTCCATCACATTGAGCACGCTATTGCAAGACAACATGGTGGCCCCGACGAGGCCAATAATCTCGCGCTGGCATGCCATCGCTGCAACCTTCACAAGGTCCTGACCTGACCGGGATCGACCCGTGACCGGCGAAGTGGCGCCTCTATTTAATCCGCGGCACGACCGGTGGGAAGACCACTTTGTTTTTCGCGGCGCGCACATTGATGGATTGACTACCACAGGACGTGCAACTGTCCGGGTGCTCAGCCTGAATGACGTTCGCCGTCTCGAACTCCGGCGGGAGCTGTAAGCAATCAACGAATTGCCTTGAAATAACTGCTAGGCTAACAGTGACATAGATGTTGGCCGTAGATCAGAGAACGCTACGAATCGTCTGGACAGTCTTCCTATTCGGGCTGCTGCTTTTGCTGGTATACCAGATCCGTGAAACGCTGCTGGTTTTCGCTGCCGCGATCTTTTTCGCCTACATGTTGGCGCCGGTTGTTTCGCTTATTGAGCGCATTATGCCTAAGAGGCGCGCGCTGGCTCTGGGAATTGTCTACGTTCTTCTGGTTGGGGCGCTGGTGGGCTTGGGCTTTGCACTGATTCCGCGGGTAGCTTCGGAAGCCACCAGTTTGTTCACTCGCCTGCCTGGTCTGCTCACCAGCGGCAACCTTGCCAAATTTCCGCTGCCAGAGTGGGCCGAAGGCTACCGGGCACAGGTAATGGCGGCCCTTAGCCGGGAAGCCGCTAGTTTGCAAGCGAGCGCGGTGCCTTTTATACAGCAGGCCGGCACGCAAATTCTCTCGGGAGTCGGTTCTATACTGCCCGCGATCCTGGTACCGATCCTGGCTTTTTTCTTCCTCAAAGACGCACGGCAAATTCGCGACGGGCTACTGGAGACATTCGACCGGCCACAGCGCAGCACCGCGGAGTCCATCCTGAACGACGTCCATGAAGTGCTTCGCAACTATATTAGAACGCTAATCATTTTGGCAGCTGCGTCTTTTGCGGCCTGGGCCCTCTTTTTGAGCTTGATGGGCGAACCCTACGAATTGCTGCTGGCAGGCTTGGCCGGCATCCTGGAGTTCATCCCGGTGATCGGCCCCGCGGTAACGCTAGCCATCATTTTGACCGTCACTGGAATCGCGGGCGTCGGCGGCTTGCTTTGGATCGCGGTTTTTTGGGCTCTTTACCGTGTTTTTCAGGACTACGTTCTGAATCCCTTTTTAATGAGCTCGGGCGTGGAAGTACATCCTCTCCTGGTCTTGTTCGGCGTACTCGCCGGAGAAAAAGTGGGCGGCATCGCGGGAATGTTCTTCTCGGTGCCGCTGCTTGCGATCTTAAAAGTAGCGATCAAGCACCTGCAGCGTGCTTACGCAGCCAGAGCCATTATGGACTCGGGTGGACAAGCGTCCTAACTGGTGCCGACCGTATTCCAAGCCGAATAAATCGCCATTGCGCCAATCGCCAGGGCGTAGAGAATCACGGCGATTAATAAGCCGTTCTTGGCTTTGTCTATAACCTCCAAGCGCTTTGCCATTGAGGTTTGTGTAGTGATGATGCTCGAATCGTGAGCATCGTTATGCAGGTGGATGTAAGGATCGTCCTGGTTTTCGAGCCAGTGACGGTACAGGAATAGCGCAATGACACTCAGTGCCAACACTCCGCACACGATTAAGTGAACCGTGACATTCATAGCAAGTCTCTCCCTTTTCTTTGAGGGACAACCCTAGCTCGAGAGCCGCAGCCTTGCTCGAATATTTCGCTTGCGTATCAGCCGGCCGACGGTGCACGGCGTGAGTTAGCCCTTCGGTATGGATGATACGCCTGTTCAGCCACTATTTCAAGGGCCTGTTGGGCCGCCGAAGCGCATAATAGAAAAGCCGGAAAAGCGGCAGCGTTATTATTTACAAGAGGTCCGGATGACCCTGACAGTTCAAACCAATGAATCCATGGTGGAGAACATGCTTGCGCAAGCAGATTCGCTGCGCGCCGTGGTGGACCATCAATACGGCCCGGGACGCGGACCTTTATTGAAGGCCGGAGAATTACTCAGATCCAGCAGGCAGATCGTTTTAAGCGGTATGGGAACGTCGCTTCACGCGTGCTATCCGTTGGCGGATTTTCTGGCTTCACGCGGGGTCGCGGCGCCGGTGGTGGAGACGGCCGAACTGCTGCATTTTCAGGCCAATCTGCTGAATCCGGATACTACGGTGGTCCTGGTTTCGCGTTCGGGCGAGAATGCGGAAACCACCAAGTTATTGCCTATGCTGCGGCAGCGCTACTGCAAGGTAATTGGCGTGGTGAACGCCCCGGAAAGCAGCTTAGCGCGTGAAGCCACGCATACCATCCTGGTCAACAGCTTGCCGGATCAACTGGTCGCGATTCAAAGCTATAGCGGTACGCTGGCGGCACTGGCGCTTTTGGGCGCGGCGTTCGCGTCAGAGTTCGAAGGAAGCGTGAAGGCCGATCTCGAAGCGGCGGTCTCGGCGCTGGCGCACTGTGTACCGGATTGGTTCCGGTTCAGCGGCAGTTGGCCCGGATTTTTCGCGCACGGCGTGCCGCTGTATATTCTGGGGCGCGGCCCTTCCCTGGCCTCCGCTCAAATTGGCGCATTTCTGTTTCAGAAAGTAGCCAAGATGTCCGCCATCGCCATATCGGCGGCTCAATTCCGGTACGGCCCGGTGGAAGTGGTGAATGACCGCTTTCGCGCGGTTATTCTTGGCTCACAACGCGCCACGGCCGAGATGGACGCCGACCTGGCGGAAAAGCTGATTCAGACGGAAGGCAACGTCCGTTGGATCGGCCCCGACCCTGGACGCCGCGGAGTAGTGCCGCTATGCGATTGGGCCGCCGACATTCCGGAGCGCCTTGCGCACTTGTTCGACATCATCCCGTTGCAGATGGCCGCCTATCATACGGCGCAGTGGCAGGGCTTCACGGCCGGCCAACTCAAATTCGCCGCTCCGTAAACATTTGCATGAATTGGAACGCCGTAGATTGGTTTCCGCTCTGGCTTAGCTTGCGAGTAGCGGCGCTCGCAACCGTGTTCGTGCTGACGCTGGGTACCCTGCTAGCTTACCTGCTGTCCCACAAAACCTTTCGCGGCAAGAACCTTTTGGATTCGCTGCTGACGCTGCCCTTGGTGCTGCCTCCCACCGTTCTCGGTTACTACTTGCTGGTTCTGCTGGGACGCAATACCATCCTGGGCCACCTGTATGAAACGCTGACCGGGCAACCTTTGGTATTCACGTGGCAAGCGGCGGTAGTGGCGGCGTTCCTTCATTCCGCACCGATTTACATCAAAGCCGCGCGGGCGATTTTGGAAGGCGTGGATTACCGCTATGAATGGGCGGCGCACAGCCTGGGCGCTTCCGAGTGGCGCACATTTTGGCGCATCACTTTACCGCTGGCCTGGCGCGGCTTAAGCTCGCTCGCGTCCCTCAGCTTCGCGCGATCCTTGGGCGATTTCGGCGTCACCATCATGGTGGCGGGCAATATTCCCGGCAGCACGCAGACGCTCTCGGTGGCCATTTTTGAAGCGGTAGAATCAGGCAACGGCCAATTGGCGCGGGTACTGGTGCTTTCCATTTCCGCAGCGGCGCTCGCCTTGCTATGGGCGGCCGGAGCTCTTTCGCGGCCAGCAAGGGCGCGGTTCTAGATGGGTATTGACGCGCGCCTGGTGAAGCGCCTGCCTCCCGCTGCCGGCGAAGACGCCTTTGAACTCAATATTCACTTGAAGTCAGACGCCGCCATTACCGTGCTGCTCGGCTCCAGCGGCGCGGGCAAGACGCTGACCCTGAATTGCCTGGGCGGCTTCGCGCGCGCGGACGAAGGGCGTATCCTGATTGACGATCAGCTCTATTTTGACGCGGCGACTCACGTGCACCTGCCTCCCCGGAAACGCCGCTGCGGCTATATCTTTCAGGATCACGCGTTGTTTCCGCATATGACCGTGCGGGATAATCTGCGCTTCGCGGCGGCGTCCTTGCGGCGCAGCCAGCGTTTGCAGCGCCACCGGCGGATTCAGGAATTGATTGACGCTTTTGAACTCGGCGAGTTAGCGGGAAGAAAGCCCGCACAGCTTTCCGGTGGACAGAAACAGCGCGCGGCCCTGGCTCGGACGCTGGTCAGTGAACCGCGTTTGCTGTTGCTCGACGAGCCGACACGGGGTTTAGATGCGCGCTTGCGGCAATCGTTTTATGAAGTGCTGCGCAAGACGCGCGAACGCTTGCAGGCGCCGATCGTGCTGGTGACGCATGACGTGGATGAATGCCTGGAACTGGCGGGTTATGTTTGCCTGATGGAGGCGGGGCGCGTGATTCAGGCCGGCCCATGCGACCAGGTGTTTGCGCAACCGGCTAGCGTGGAAGTGGCGCGCTCATTGGGAATTTACAATGTGATTCCGGCGGAGATTGCGGCGTTGGACCCCGGACGAAAGACCAGCCGCTTGAATGTTTTTGGCCAGGACTTGAACGGACCCTATTTGCCGGGGCATTTCATTGGCGACCGCGGCCAGTTATGCATTCGGCGGCCGGAGACCAAAGTTTTGCCCGGCGATACGCCGCCCACGCACAGCCAGCTTGTTCTGAAACCGGTCAGCGCGACGCCCTCCGCGCGCGGCATGCGGCTCACGTTGGAGCACGGTGTTATCACCGAGCTTAGCCGGACCGAATATGACGAACTGCGCGGCAGCGAGTACCTGAAACTGGAAATTCCAGTTGAGGCGATTTATTTTTTGGACAAATAAATGAAGCGGTATTACATTACGGACCGTAAGGCGGTGGGCGGGTTCAAGCCGCTGCTGGATGTGATTTGCGACCAATTGCGGCTGGGCGTGGATGTGATTCAAATCCGCGAAAAAGACGTGGGTGCGCGCGCGTTGTTCGAATTTACGTTGGCAGTGATTGAGGCGCGGCAGGCGGACGTTCACGCTCATGCGCGGACCAAAATTCTGGTGAATTCACGCGCCGACGTGGCGTTGGCCGCGGGCGCCGATGGCGTTCATCTGCCGGCAAACGCTCCGCGCGAAACACTGCCCGGTCTGCTGGTCGCACGCTCCTGCCATACCCTGGCGGAGGTGTGGGAAGCAGCGGCGGACTTTGTCACCTTTGGGCCGGTCTTCGCGTCGCCCGGCAAGGGAACGCCGGTCGGCTTGGAAGCATTGCAGACGGCGTGCCGTTTCGGAAAACCGGTCTATGCGTTGGGCGGTGTGAACTGGGATAACGCCGCCGATTGCATGGAAGCCGGTGTTGAAGGCATCGCCGGTATCCGGCTTTTTCAGGAACCGGATTTATAAACTATAGCGGAACGGCCGAAGTTTGGTGCTGGTCCAAAAGTACGCCAGGATGATCACACTGGCGGCCGCCGCATAAGCGCACCATAACGAGGTAAAGGCGTAGCGTTTGACCGCCATCACGACCAAGAGAATGAGAAGATTCGCCGCGCCGAAAATCACCATGTCCTTTACCTTTGAGAAGAACAGGGAGCCACAGGTGGCGATTACATATAACACGGCAACGGCAGTATTGTTGGTGGCCGGGTTGATATACACGATGCTATTTCCCTTGACGTAGACCTGCAACGAGTACGCCGTGAGCGCCCATAACATATAGAGCGTCGTGCCTCCGCCGAGCACCAGAAACGGCAGCATGCGCTTGCGGCTTTTGGCATTGGGCTCGAACAATAGAACGCTGAGGGGCAGCAAAAATGGAAGAAGCCCCTGAGCATACAACATGAATGCCGCACCCATATTGTGCGTCACCGTTGGTGAAAGAATGCCGTCTAACCCGAGCCAAACGAACCCTTCGATGAACTGATGAACGGCGAAAAGCAGCGGCAGCGACGCGAATAACAATTCACGCTTATGCTTCACTTTCGTTAAGGTGACGGCTCCGACCGTTCCCAGAACCCCGCTGCCCACGAAATTTGCCGCCGCGGAGAAACACATCTAGCGGCCAGCCGAAGCTTCAATCGCTTCGCGGGCATGCAATTCCTGCAAGCTCCAGACCCGAATGGGATCACGCCGCCGGGAGACGATGGCTTCCGCTGCCGCCCGCGCTCCGCTCATGGTTGTGATGCAAGGCGTGCGGTACATCACCGCATTGCGGCGAATGGTTTGTTCGTCCGGGAAGGAATGGCTGCCGGTGGTGGTGTAAATCACCAGTTTGAGGCTGCCTGCTTTTAACAGATCGACTGCATTGGGACGGCCTTCATTCACTTTGAAGACAGTCTTGCAGGACAAGCCGGCCGCCTTCAGCGCCGCCGCGGTTCCGCGCGTGGCGAATAGCTCAAAGCCGAATTCGGCAAATTTAGCCGCAACCTCCACCGCCGCCGGTTTGTCGCGGTCGTTCACGCTGATGAACAGCGCGCCGTGATCCGGGATTGGCGCGCCGGCGGCTAATTGCGCTTTAGCAAAAGCCTCGCCAAAGCTTTCGCCCACACCCATCACTTCGCCCGTGGAGCGCATTTCCGGCCCTAACGCGGGGTCCACGCCCGGGAATTTGTTGAAGGGAAAAACGGGACTTTTCACAAAGAAATTCGGCACCGGCAAGACGCCGTTCACCAGGCCGCCTGTCAGGTGCTTGAAATCTTCGAGCTTCTTGCCGAGCATCAGGCCCACTGCCAGTTTCGGCAGCGGAACGCCGGTCGCTTTGCTGACGAAAGGCACGGTGCGCGAGGCGCGCGGATTCACTTCCAGCACGTAGACGTCGCCATTCTTAATGGCATACTGCACGTTCATCAAGCCGATGACGTTGAGCGAGCGCGCCAGCTTGGTAGTGTATTCCTCAATGGTTCGCAGCGTTTCCTTCGCGATTGAAATTGCGGGTAGCACGCAGGAACTATCGCCCGAGTGTATGCCCGCTTCTTCGATGTGCTCCATGATGCCGGCGATCAGCACGTTTTCGCCATCGCATAACGCATCCACATCCACTTCCGTGGCGTCTTCCAGAAAACGGTCAATCAGAACTGGCCGCTTCACCGAAAGGTTCGTCGCCTCCTGCATGTAGCGGCGCACGGTTTCTTCGTTGTAGGCAATCACCATGGCGCGACCGCCCAGTACATAGCTGGGCCGCACCAGAACCGGGAAGCCGAGCCGTCTGGCCACTTCGCAAGCTTCTTCCACGCTGACGGCCGTGCCGTGCGGAGGCGATGGAATTTTCAAATCGCTGAGCAGTTTGCCAAACAGCTTGCGGTCCTCCGCCAGATCAATGTTGCTGGGGTCGGTTCCGATGATGGGGAGTCCTAGATTCTTCAGCGGCATGGCCAGATTGAGCGGGGTCTGGCCGCCGAACTGCACAATCAAGCCATCAGGCTTTTCAGTGTCGTAGACGTTGAGAACTTCTTCTTGCGTAAGCGGTTCGAAGTATAAGCGGTCGCTGGTGTCGTAGTCCGTCGAAACCGTTTCCGGATTGCAGTTGACCATGATGGACTCGTAGCCGAAATCCTGCAGCGCGAAGGAAGCGTGACAGCAGCAGTAATCAAATTCAATTCCCTGCCCGATCCGGTTGGGGCCGCTGCCGAGGATCATCACTTTTTTGCGATCGGACGGCGCGGACTCATCTTCGGATTCGTAGCTCGAATAGAGGTAAGGCGTGAAGCTTTCAAATTCGGCCGCGCAGGTATCCACGCGATTGAACACCGCGCGCACGTTCAACTTTTTGCGGGCTTCCCGAACTTCCATGGGCGCCGCGCCAATCAACTCGGCAATCTGGCGGTCACCCAGGCCATCGCGCTTCAGCTTGCGGAATTCGCGCATGGTCAGCGACTCCAGCTTGCGGCCCACGAGCGATTTTTCAATCTCAGTGACTTCAAAAATCTGCTGCAGAAACCAGCGGTCGATGTTCGTCATTTCGAACACTTGATCGACTGTATAGTTCTGGCGGAAGGCGAAGCGAATGTAATCGAGGCGGTCGGGATTCGGCGTAATCAGACGCTTGGCAATCAGCGCCGGATCAAATGACAGCGCGCTTGAAGATTTTCCGGTCTCCAAACTGCGCATTCCCTTCCCCAGCGCTTGTTTGAACGTGCGGCCGATGGCCATGGCTTCGCCGACGGACTTCATCTGCGTGTTCAGAACAGGCTCGGCACCGGGGAATTTCTCAAACTGCCAGCGCGGAATTTTCACCACTACGTAGTCGAGCGTCGGCTCAAAGCAAGCCGGCGTGGCGCGCGTGATGTCATTTGCAATTTCGTCCAGCCGGTAACCCACGGCCAGCTTGGCGGCGATTTTAGCGATGGGGAAGCCGGTGGCTTTTGAGGCTAACGCCGAACTGCGCGAAACGCGCGGATTCATTTCCACCACGACCATGCGGCCGTTTTCCGGATTGATGGCGAACTGAACGTTCGAGCCGCCGGTGTCCACGCCGATCTCATTCAGGCACCGGAGTGCCGCATCGCGCATCATCTGATACTCGCGATCGGTTAAAGTTTGCGCGGGCGCGACGGTGATGGAATCGCCGGTGTGCACGCCCATCGGATCGAAGTTTTCGATGGAACAGACGATGATGCCGTTGCCCGCCAAGTCACGCATCACTTCCAGCTCAAACTCTTTCCAGCCGAGCACGCTCTCTTCCACCAGCACTTCATGCACCGGGGAAAGATCAATGCCGCGCTCCAGAATCTCCACCATGTCTTCGCGGTTATAGGCGATGCCTCCGCCCGTGCCGCCCATGGTGAAGCTGGGACGCAGAATGATGGGGTAGCCCATACGGTTCGCGAATTCGAGTCCGGCTTCGACGTTGTTGACCAGCTGCGACTGGGTCATGTCGAGGCCGATCTTGCGCATGGCGTCTTTAAAGAGCAGGCGGTCTTCGGCTTTCTTGATGGCGTCGATTTTCGCGCCAATCAGTTCGACGCCGTATTCTTCCAAAACTCCCGATTCGGCCAGTTCGACTGCGAGATTCAATGCGGTCTGGCCACCGACGGTGGAGAGCACGGCATCAGGGCGCTCTTTGCGAATTACTTCCGTGGCGTAAGCCAAACTCAGTGGCTCCACGTAGGTGGAGTCGGCGATTTCCGGGTCGGTCATGATGGTGGCCGGATTCGAATTGATCAGCACCACCTCATAGCCTTCCTGCTTCAGAGCTTTGCACGCTTGCACGCCGGAGTAATCGAATTCACAGGCTTGGCCGATGATGATTGGGCCGGAGCCGATGATCATGATGCGCTTCAGGTCAGTTCGCTTGGGCATGTTAGCGCTTGTTCTCTTTCATTGCGGCGGCGAAATCGTTGAACAGGTAGTGAGAATCGTGCGGGCCCGGCGCGGCTTCAGGATGGTATTGCACGCAGAACACCGGTTCGCTGCGATGGCGCAGGCCTTCTACCGTTTGGTCATTCAAGTTGAGATGCGTGACTTCTACTTCGGAATCGCGCAGGGAATCGGGGTCTACGCAGAATCCGTGGTTTTGTGAAGTAATCTCCACCTTGCCGGTGCGCTGGTTCAGTACGGGGTGATTGGCGCCATGATGTCCGAATTTCAATTTGTAAGTTTTGCCGCCAAAGGCCAAGCCCAAAATCTGGTGACCTAGGCAGATGCCGAACACCGGGGTCTTGCCGATGAGCTTTTTGACCTGTTTGGCCTGATGCTCCAGTGGCTCCGGATCGCCTGGGCCGTTGGAGAGAAACACGCCGTCAGGATGTAGCGACAAGACATCTTCCGCAGTGGCATCGGACGGCACCACGGTCACGCGTGAGCCAATCTGCACGAGGTGGCGCAGAATGTTGCGTTTGATGCCGTAGTCGTAGGCGACCACGTGGAATTGCTGGTCGGCGGCAGCGGCAATTTTTTCGGAGGAAGAGACGGGCTCCACTCCTTCGCTCCACTCATAGTTCAGGCCGGTGGAGACGCGGGCGATTAAATTCTGTCCGGCCATGGACGGCGAACTTCGCACGGTTGCAATGAGTTCATTCAGGTTCGGCTCGCCCACGGAAATGATGCCGCGCATCGCCCCGCGCTCACGCAGATGGCGGACCAGTTTACGCGTATCCACTTCGGCGATTACCGGGATTCCGCTCTTGGCTAGAAAGTGTTCGGCCTTTTCATCAGAGCGCCAGTTGCTGACAACGGAAGACATTTCGCGCACCACCAAGCCTTCGATGTAGGGACCGCCCGACTCGCAATCGGCCGCATTCGAGCCGTAATTGCCAATTTGGGGATAGGTGAGAACTACGATTTGGCCGCTATATGACGGATCAGTGAATATTTCCTGATAACCGGTAATGGCGGTGTTAAAAACGACCTCGCCGGTACGTAGTACGGGCGCACCAAAGCTGACTCCCTCGAAGACCGTGCCGTCTTCCAGGACGAGAACTGCTTGCTCCAACTAATAGGCTCCTCAACAGTGGGGTTCCGCA
>DASXGT010000126.1:0-7858 GCA_036488895.1 Bryobacteraceae bacterium
CATGGGCGGACCTTATGTGGAGCCCGGTACGCAAGGCGGAACGAATTGGTATTCTCCCTCCTTTAGTCCGAGCACCGGACTCTTTTACGTTTCCACCTGGGAAAACTATGGCGGACCTTCAGGCAAAGGCGAGGTTGGCGAATGGAAGGAAGGCGGCAAGTATGCGGGCAACATGCGCCGCCCGGCAGGCGCGGCGCGCGGGGCGGGCCGGGGTCCCAGTCCGGCCTTCAAAACGGAAGAGGAAGGCTTCGGGGCGGTCAAAGCAATCGACCCGGTCACAGGCGAAAAGAAGTGGGAATTCAAATTCGTCGATTGGACTGAGAGCGGCGTCCTCAGCACGGCTTCGGATGTGGTCTTCTCAGGAAGCCGCGAAGGTAATTTCGTTGCCCTGAATGCCCGCGATGGGGCACTCCTTTGGAAGACGAACTTAGGGGGAACCGTGGCGAGCGGCCCGGTGACTTACCTGGCGAATGGCCGCCAGTATGTGGTGGTTTGCGCGGATAATGCCATGTACGCCTTCGGCTTGCCTGAATAGAACGCCGTCTCAGAAAGACGCTGCTTTCGTCAAATGTAGTGTAAAGAATTTAGCAAAAGTTTGACAGCGGGTGATTTCCAGGTGTATGCTCCACTGAGACGGAGTCTTAACTCAGTCTTTGCAAATAGGTCTCGGGTCGGCAAAGGGGTATTCCATGTTCGAGCATCTTTCTTCACGCCCAACGGCAAGTGCGCCGTTCGGCAAGTTGTGGTCCTCAGTCTGGGTCACCATTGCGTTCACTTTGTTGTTGTTGTTGTTTACGCTCTTCAATCAGCCTGCCAAAGCCCAAGTTCTCTTCGGCTCAATGGTCGGCAACGTGACAGACGCGAGCGGAGCCGCCGTTCCGGGCGCCGCCGTGAAGATCACGGAAATGTCAACCAACGACGTGCACACCGCGGAACCAAATGAAAGTGGCGGCTATTCGGTAGTCAATCTACCAGCGGGTACATATCGTATCGAAATCGCCAAAGCGGGGTTTCGTACTTTTGCCGCATCCAATATTCTCGTCAATCAGAACAACGTAGTCCGCGTGGATGCCCAGCTTGAAGTGGGCGCGCAGACCGAGACGGTTGAGGTGAGCGCTCAGGCCGCCGCCCTCCAGACGGACCGCGCGGACGTGCACTCCGAAGTAAGCACGCAGATTCTCGAAAACGTACCGCAGCCGAACCGGACTTGGGAGAGCCTCTTGAATACCGTTCCCGGCTCGACGCCGCCCAATGGACAGCTCGCCGGCGGCACGAACAATCCTTCGAAGTCCATGCAATTTTCCTTTAACGGGCAGGGAACCAGCGCCGCGGCCGTCCGTATTGAGGGCGTTAGCGCCATGAATCCTTGGGTGACGCAATATACAACGTTTGTGCCCTCGGTGGAAGCCATCCAAGACGTCAACGTTGTTACGAATGCCGCCGACGCCGAACAAGCGTTTGCGGCGGGCGCGTCCGTCAACGTCCGGCTAAAGAGCGGAACCAACCAGACTCACGGCGCCGCCTACGAATACAACATCATCACCAAATTTGCCGCAAATAACTTTTTTTCCAACCTTAACGGCTCACAACGGCCGCACCAGGTGGATAACAACCCCGGCGCTTTTATCGGCGGCCACATCATCAAGGACAAGTTGTTCTACTTTGGCAGTTACGAAGGTGATTACCTCAACCAATCGAATTCCGGAATTCTTTCGCTCCCGAATGCCAGCATGCTTTCGGGCAACGAAAGCGGCTCTTCGCACCCGATCTACGATCCTGCGACCGGGAACGCTAATGGTACCGGTAGAAGTGCATTTCCGGGAAACATCGTTCCAACGAGCAGGTTCGATCCCATTGTGGTGAAATTGCTTCCGCATTTTCCTGCGGTTACCAATCCAAATTTGTCATTGAATAATGATTTCATCAATCAAGGTAGCGTCTACAATCTTCACAAGATCGATTCGAAAATCGACTATGTCGCCTCGCAAAAACTCAGGATTTCCGGACGTTACGGCTATCAGCCGTATTACAACGTGCAACAGCCAATTTACGGGTCTTTTCTAGGCGGATCCGGCGGCTTTTCCAACTGCGGGGCTTGCAATTACCTACAACATGGCGCGACGTTGGCAATCTCCGCGTCCGCAACGTATGTAGCCAGTCCGAGTTTAGTTTTCGACGCCACGTTCGGCGTAACACAAGCGCACCAGTTACTGTTTCCGACAAGCTCGGATCAAAGGGTTGGCCAACAGCTTGGAATTCCCGGCGCTAACACCGGACCGCTCCCCTGGGCCGGAGGTTTACCCAACTTCGCCATTGCCAATTTCGTTACGTTTGGCTACTCCTATCCGGCTTTGGAATACAAAGATCCGATCTTTGAATACACCGGAAACGCAACCAAGACCTTTGCTTCACATACGCTCCGGTTCGGCCTCGACATTATTCGCCAGCATCAGAATCACATTGAAGTCCGGCCGACCATATTTACATTTTCCGGCAACGCAACTGCGTTGAACGCATCCGGTGCGCCCGGGCCTAACGAATATAATTCTATAGCTGACTTCCTTCTGGGCACGGCGACGACATTAGGGAACTATGTGCAGTACGCCTATCCTTTGACGCTGCGTACCTGGCAGCTCTCGTTTTACGCGCACGATACGTACCAAGTGGGCCGTAAATTAACGATTAACTACGGCGTCCGCTGGGAAAAATACCCGGTTCCCACGCAGGAGAACAAAGGAATCAGCCAGTATAATTTCGCCAATAACACCATGATGGAGTGTGGAGTGGCGCTAAACCCGCTTGACTGCGGGATTCACGTCTCGAACAAGTTGTTCGCGCCCAGCATCGGCATCGCGTACCGTCTCACGGAAAACACCGTTATTCGAACGGGATACTCTTTGTCCCCACAACAGGACAACATGGCAAAACCTCTGATACAGGGCTATCCGGATGAAGCCCAATCGACGATCAACGGCGCTACTTCATTCACTCCGGCCGGAACAGTGAGCGGAGGTGCTCCGGTCATTCCGGCACCACCATTCGTCAATGGCATCACCCCGGTGCCGGCTGGTACAGGCAACCTGTTTACGAATCCATTGAACTTCAAGCGCGGCTATATCCAGTCTTATAACTTCACCATTCAACACCAATTTAAAGGTGGAATTACCGGGCAAGTGGGGTATGTCGGCGGGCATTCGGTGAATCTTTTCACCAATGTCAACTTTAATTACGGTCAACTCGGCGGCGGCGCTGCCAGCCAGCCCCTGTTCCCATACGGCATCACGGCTTCGTCGACAAGCAATATACCGTTCTTAACCGACAAATACAATTCACTTCAGGCGACATTCCAGAAGCGGTTTTCCGGTGGATTCACGATGCAGAGCCAATTCACCTATTCGCACGACATCGGAGTCCAGAGTGCGACTACCGTGATTCTCATCCCGCTCCCGCAGTACGCTGCGCGGAATGACTACACGACGGCCATAGACCGGACTTTCAACTTCACCCTTACCGGCAACTATGAGTTGCCTCTTGGAAAGGGCAAGCCGTTTGCTTCGACGGGGGTGCTAGCAGCGATCGTCGGTGGGTGGAGCGTCAACGGAATTTTCACCCACTTCTCGGGTACGCCGTTTACCGTCACTTCCGCCTCTGGATCTTGTAACTGCCCGGGCAGTTCGCAAACCGCGAATCAGGTCTTGCAAAATGTTGCCATTGTGGGCAGTGGGGTCTCCGGTTCGCCTTATTTCAATCCGGCGGCATATGCGCCAGTGACGACGGCCGCTTTCGGAAGCTCAGGCTACAATACGCTGCGCGGCCCGGGAGCGACCAATCTGGACTTTAGCTTATTCCGCACTTTTTCGATCACGGAACGCTTCAAGGTTCAGATTCGCGGCGAGTCACTCAACCTCACGAACACACCTCATTTCGCTAATCCCAGCGGCTTGAACGTGTCCAACTACAATCCGAATTCGGCGAATTTGGGTGGATTCAGCCAAATTACCGCTACGCAGCAACTTTCCCGCCTGCTTGACCAGAGATACTTCCGGTTTGGTTTCCGCCTGACGTTCTAGGTAGGAACGATTCCGTCTGTCACAAGCCCGGTTCGCAAGAGCCGGGCTTTCTGTTATGATGCGCAATTCATGAAGGCCAAGAAGAAGCCTCCTCTTACTCCCCTACCTGTGAAGCCAGTCATTCAGCCGCACCACTATTGGCTCGCTGGTCTGGCGCTGGTCGTCCTGACGCTTCTGGCATTCTCCAATTCGTTTAACACCGGTCTCACGCTCGATAATCAGATACTCATCGCCGGAGATCCACGCATTCGGGAGTGGAGCAGCCAAAACCTCGGGCAGATACTGCAACACACCTTTTGGTGGCCGAACGGCGAAGCCGGCATCTACCGTCCATTCACGACACTTTCATTCCTTTTTAATTACGCAGTCTTGGGAAATGGCATCCAGACTGCTGGCTATCACTGGATCAATTTCCTGTTGCACGCCATTAACGTGCTTTTGGTCTTTGCATTGGCGCTGCATCTGCTCCGTAGCTTTCGGATAGCGCTCTGTATTGCCGGCTTATGGGCCGTGCATCCCGTGCTAACCGAATCGGTGACTAATATCATCGGACGCGCGGACTTGCTGGCGGGGATGGCTGTGCTTGGCGGTTTTCTGATGTATTTGAAGAGCGTCGAGAGACCGGCCTGGCTTGTGGGAGTGATGTGCGCTACCGCAGTGGGTATCTTTTCAAAAGAGAGTGCCGTGGTTTTGCCGGGCGTGATTGTTCTGTATGAACTGATATGCAATCGCGGGCGGTTCCGCGCAATGTTGTATGGCTGCCTAGCCACCAGCCCGCCCATTGCAATCATGCTTTGGCATCGTTCGCTTGTGCTAGCGGCATCGCCGAAAGCGGAGTTCCCGTTTGTTGACAACCCGATCGCGGGCGCGGATTTCTGGACCGGCAGGTTGACAGCGATCAAGGTAATCGCGCACTATTTTTGGCTGGCGATATGGCCAGTCAAACTTTCCGCAGATTATTCGTATTCCGAGATTCCACTCGCCCGCGGCAGTCTCGGCGATTGGATCGCGTGGATGGCCGTTGCCGTGACCCTCTGTTTGATTATGCTGCTGTGGAAACGCAACCGCCTAGCATTTTTTTTCGCGTGTGCCGGCTTCCTCAACTTATTGCCGGTGTCGAATTTATTGTTCCCTATTGGCACGATCATGGCCGAGCGGTTTTTATATCTGCCATTTGCGTGCTGGCTGGCGTGCCTGGTCATGCTGGTTGATTCCGCCACGAGTCGGGTCCGCTACCCGCATCTCGCGCCGGTTTTTTTTGCTTTGATCGCAATCGGATTTTCGATCCGGACCTGGATGCGCAACCTGGATTGGAAAGACGACCTTACCATGGCCACCGCTATCGTTCAAACCAGTCCCAACAGCTTTAAAGGGCACCGGCTGCTGGCCGTTTCGCTTTTCCAGTCAAGGCCTGATTACTCGAATATTAATCAGGTCTTAGAGGAAGCAAATAAAAGTCTCGCAATTTTACAAACATTGCCGGACCGCCTGGACATACCGGGCCCGTGGAACGAGGCGGCTTCTTATCACCTTGCCAAAGGCGACTCCCTGCAGGCAGTGCGCCTCGCGCAGCGTTCTATTGCCATCTCCCCTCAAGCGGATGCTTATCGCACGCTTGCCTCGGCGTATCTACGCTTAGGTAAAAGCATACAAGCCCTAAGTGCCGCGACGCAGGCGCAAACACTCGATCCGTCCAACGCTGACGTATATGGTCAAATCGCCGATGCCTATATAGCGCAATCGCGCGGAGAAGATGCAGCGATTGCTCTGGCGCAAGGCATGTTCACCACTTCCAATGGGAGTTTGCGGGAAGATTTGCTGAAGCTGTACCAAAGCGGCGTCGATACCCAAGGCTGCGCGGTCGTCGCCGGTCCCAGAGGGCCTGCCCTCAATCCGTCGTGCGACATCGTTCTAAGAGATTTGTGCACCGGCGCCGCGCGGGCGCACAGGCCTGATTTACTGCGGCAGCTTCCTTGCCCGGCTAAATATCCTTAAGCAGCTCGTTAAGAATCGTTTGCACGGCGACATAGGGATCCGGGCCGTTGGCGCGCGTGGCTTCGATAGAGTACAGTCCTTTGTATCCCAACTCCTTCGAAATCGCGATGGCGTCGGCTTCGCTATATCGTTCCGGGTCATAGTGCGCGTGACTGCTGCCGGAGGAAAGCGGATACATGGCGCGCAACCCGGCGTGGCGGGCTGTCTCATCCGGGAAGTTCCCGGTATCGGGATTGGCATGGATGCCCGCCGCTTTGATGACTTCCAACACCACCTCCCAACTCGGGTTCGTGGGGGTCACCGCGCGGCCGCGGGGCTCCAACGTGACAAAGACGTTTCTCGTCTTTCCATAATCCCCAATCGTCTTCAACGTTTTAATCGCTTCCTGGCGCACCTCGGGCGCGAGGGTTCCATGATTCAACATGACGCGCGGACAGCCGAGTTCCGCTGCGTGATTGATCCATTGCTTGGTGAGGTCAATGGTTTCGAGCCGAAGCGTCGGCTCGGGCGAAGAAATATTTAAAATTCCGAATTCCAAACAAATCTGATTCATCTGTGAGTTCACCTTCTTCAAGCGGGCGCGAAACTCTTTCAGATAAGACGATTCAGTTGACGGGAAGTGAGTATGCTGGGGTTCCACGTGGTGTACGCCGTAGCGCTCGGCGTACATCTGCGGTACATCCAGGATGTCGAGGGTTCTTGCGGGGTCGTCCGGATGAGCGGCACTTTTCAAGACGCTGTTGAAAGAGAGCGTCATGATGGAGATGCGGTCTAATTTGGACTTGTCCTGGCTTTTGGGTTCAGTTTGTCCCCAGCTAGTGCCCACGGCGCCAACGGCCATCGCGGAGTTGATCAAAAATTCACGGCGTTTCATGATTTTGTACCGCGCCACTCCGCGGCTAACCGGTTCAGCATATCATCGGGAAACTCACCATCATGAAATACCGTCCGATAGCGCAATATGAATTGTTGGTTGGCCGGGATGTTCAAGGGTTGGAGCGCCGTAATACAGGGATTTAGAAACGACACGTAGCGCGGCTCGTGCCACGTCGAGCGCGGGTTGGCGGGGTGGTCGATCAAGGCCGCCGCAACAGTCGTTCCGCTGTTCAAGGCAATGGTGTAGCTATACCAATCGGCCGCGGGCCAATTGAGATCCGGCTTCAACGGGTCGGAATCCGGCAGCGTCACCTTGCCTTTGGCATCAGAAAGATAGGACTGCCCGTCCTTCCGGCAGCGTACAACGAATCCGGTAAACGCCTCCCGTCCGATGCCCCAGTCGCCGTCAGAGGTTAATCGAAATACAAAATCGAGAATCCGCGCGCCTTGCTCTTCATGCACCTGTACGGTGGTGTTTTCGTCAAGAACCTTCTCACCGTCGATGTTCCAATCGTTAAGGACAGAGACCTCAGCGGATTTGGCGTTGGAACTCAGCAACTTGACTTCGCGGTTCACGATGATGCGGCCTTTGGTAGCAGCGAAATGATTCCAGCCCCAGAAGTCACCGTGCACGGTCCCACTTTTACGCTGAAAATCCATGTTGGCCCAAGCGAGAAACATGCCGCGATGATCACGATGATCTGAGGGCGCAATGTCGGTGACGCGCTCCCCGGCAAGCGTGTTTACGGGATGAAAGCAGCACGCGTTGTTACCCACCAACGGAACGCCATCCGGCTTCCGCGTTAAGTAGGTGAATACAATCCGCCCATCCGGCGTCTTGAGGGTCAAGCCAAATGGATCTGGTTCTAATGTCCAAGATTGCGGCTGAGCTTGCGCTTGAAAGCGCGCGCCGAGGG
>DASXGT010000259.1:0-115415 GCA_036488895.1 Bryobacteraceae bacterium
CATTCGGTCAGAGAGTGCAGATTCACTTGTTTTCATTTCGGGCATCAATTGGGGCTACGATCTGCGTGGAATGCCAATGGATCTCGCGAACGCGGTTTATTCTTCGCATGTCTATTCCAATAAGGGAATGAATTGGCCAGACGCGTTCGGCAATCTGTCCCAAACGGTTCCAGTGTTTGTTGGTGAATTTGGCGCCGATGACACGCCGGCCGGCCTAGACTTTATCCGCCGCCTTGGGGAATACATGCGGCAACTGGGAATCGGTTGGACGGCTTGGAGTTGGTATGACAAGCCATTTCTGATCAGCCGTTATGCGGCGACGCAGTTCGGCGATATCGTGCGGCAACAACTTGCAAGTCGAATTAGGCAGGATTGACGCATTTGTTCGCTATCATCTCGCCAATGGGATAGCCGTCAGGCAGCGTGATATTTGGGTTCGTGATAAAGGCGCATTAATTTCTCAGCCGGAAGGGCCGCGGACGCATAAGTCCGGCCATTATCGTCGCTGAACTCGACTTCATACACGCCGGGTGCGAGGCTCTCCACAATCGTGCCCACTTGGCCGCGTCCTAATCCTTTTTCGGGTAGCTCTTCAACGAGCGCTACAACCGATAGCATTTCCAGTTCGGCCATTTAATTCCTCATTCCGATAGTACATAACAAGTGGTCAACCTGGGGAAGTCTTCACCTTGACGCACGATCCATCCGCTGCGAATTATGGCGCGTCGGTCGCCGTTCATGCATTCAAAATCCAGGATGTACCGTTCACCGTACGCATCGGCTTCCATAGCTGTTACATCGTATTGCAGCGCCGCGTTGAGTAGTTTTGATTTGAGAAATTCCGCATCTGCTTGCGCGATCCGTAAAGCGGAGGCGAAAACGCGGGCTTTATGGCGGCCGCGCGGATGCACGGGATTCAGGCAATACTCACGCAACTTGGCGATGTCGACGGTAGCCCGCGTAGCTCCAGGAAGCTTCATTTGAAATGCTCAGGCAGCATTGACGCATTTATTCGCGATCATCTCGCCAATGGGGATAGCGGACGTTGCGGCGGGGGAAGGCGCGTTGCAGACATGAAGCATGCGATCCGTTTGCACAAATAGAAAGTCATGAACCAGAGTTCCGTCGCGCATGACGGCTTGCGCACGAATCCCGGCTTTTTCGGGAAGCAGGTCTTCCATATTCAGCGAGGGACAATATTTCCGGCATTCTTTGAGGTAGCCCTGTTTCAAGAGGGAGTTTCGCATCTCAACTACACCTGACTTTAGATTGGCCTTGATGGTTTTCCAAAAGCCGGGGAAGGCGGAATATTCACGCACATCTTTCAGATTAAATGAAAATTTAGGATAGCCCTCGCGCGCGAAACCAAGCACTGCATTAGGTCCCACTGTGACGCCGCCGTCGATCATACGGGTCAGATGAATGCCGAGAAAGGGCAGATCGGGGTCCGGGATTGGGTAGATCAGATGCCGGACTATGCCGCTTTTATTCGCCGGAAGCCGGTAGTACTCGCCGCGAAAGGGAACGATCTGATGGTCGATCTTACATCCGGCAATTCTGGCCAGACGATCAGACTGTAATCCCGCGCAAGCGATGAGCCGTTTAGCGGTCCAACGCCGCTCTCCGGCGGCAACGGCGACCTCGGCAGGGCTCTCGCGAATGGAATCCACATTGATGCCGAATTCAATCGCTCCGCCCGATGAGCGGATGACTTTACCCATAGCTTCGGACACCTGTTTATAGTCAACGATTCCAGTTGATTTGACAAAAAGAGCGCCGACGCCGACGATATTCGGCTCACGGCGCTTCAGTTCTTGCGCGTCCAGGCGCTCAACATCGATATTGTTTTTCGTGGCCCGCTCAAACAAGGCATTCATTCGCTCAGCTTCGAGAGCGTTCGTCGCCACCAGCATCTTGCCGCAGACTTCGTAAGGAATACCGTGCTCGTCGCAGAAGCTTTCCGTCGCTAGCGCGCCGCGGCGGCAGAGGTCTGCTTTCAGGCTGCCTGGGGCATAGTAGATGCCGGCATGAATGACGCCGCTGTTGTGGCCAGTCTGATGCTGTGCCAGGCTCTGTTCCTTTTCCAGAATGACGATGCTGGAGCCGGGCTGCCGTTTCAACAATTCCATTGTGGTGGCAAGCCCAACGATGCCGCCACCGATGACACAGTAATCGAAAACCAAGTACGATGATAGTTCAGCGCCGCGGCTCCAACAATCCGTAGACGTTCACGGAATTGTCGTAACTGGGCGCGTAGACCTTCCCGCCGATCACCGTAGGCGGCACAAATTTCACAAGAGTGCCGGGCCGGTCGCGAGCCGAATTCTCCTCGCTGTCCCAAAGCTCATCGAGTGTCTCGGCATTGAAGGCGCGCAAAATACCAGGGGCATTCCCGTGGTCGGCGCTCTTGTCCAAGGTGAGCATGGCCCAAACAATACCAGTACCGGCCTTTTTCCCATCAGCCGAGATGGTGAGCGCGCCGCCAGGCGATCCGTGCGACCCCGCTTTACTTTTGAAGGCAGGTTGGGTATCAAAGGCCGATCCATTGAAGTGGAACGCCTTCAAAAAGTCAGCTTCGCCCCAGAGGTAAAGGAACGCTCCGGTTGGCCCTTCCCACCAGGCAGGGCCGTTCAGCACGCGGCCTCCGTTCACGGGAAAGGATTGCGGCGGCTGGCGTGAATCCGGGCTTAGTTTACCCAGATCCTTGGTATTGAGCAAAGTGAGGACTCCGTGTTTATCGCCGCAAAGAATGAGGTCCGTGCCTGGGATGAGCATCGGGCCAGTCGATCCGAAATCCGCATCGCGCTTGTTGAGCACGGCATAGTCGGAAGGCGTGAAGTAATCTTCAATCAGGAATTTTCCATTGTTAATACGTAATTTGAGCAGCGACTCGCCGAAATCGGTTGTTCCGTTCCAAGTTCCATTGCCGGTTTCGTAGTAGATGTTGCCTTCAGAATCGACTGCCGCGCCGCGGCCGGACTGCCAAATGCCGCCTTCAAAGCCCGTGGGAGTAACGCAGAGAACGGCGGTCTGCTTCAGAGTTTTCGCATCATAAGCCATGATCCAGCCGTGATAGGGCTGGATGTCTTCATGCGAGGCCCAGGCGATGAGAATCTGGCCTTGGGTCAGCGTAAGAGCCGGGCGCTGGTTATTCGTTTTGGGATTGAAGTAGATATAGCCGTCGACGGCGTCGTTGGCCAGGCTTTCGATACGCGCTCGAATGACGGCAGGCGGCAGTCGGTCCTTGCCGGTGTGCACATCGAGGGCGTAAAGGCACTGCGAATAGCCGCGTTTCTCTTTCGTACGGGCCACGAGATAAATAATGCCGGAGGCTGGGTCTATGACTGGAGTGGAGAGAATGCCGACGTTGCCGACGATATTGAGGTTATCGTTCCCGGTTATGTCCACGATGGGAACCGGCGTAATGCCTGCGGCGCGATCTGTGAGGTCTCGCTGCCAAAGAGCATCGCCGGGACGATCGGCGTCGAAAGCGTATACGCGATCCTCCATGGTGGCGATATAGACGACGTTGTGAACGCCTTGGCCGGAAACTTCGACGGCGGGCAGATAGAGCGGCTGCGCATAGACCGAGCCGCTGACCGCGTAGCTGAAGAGCTTGCCGAATCCGGCGGAATTTACGTTGGCTACGTTGAGGGTGCGTTCGTGTAGATTTGCGCCAGTTCCCTGGTTATTGTAGCGATTCGTCAGAACACTTTCCTGACTCATTAGGGAAAAAGACGTAAGGAGTACGATGGCGAAAGATTTCATTAAAGAATAGGACCAAGCTTTCTTACAGTAGAGGTTCCGCTGAAACTTCTTGTAACCGGCGTTCCAGAAAGCGGCGCTCGCTATCGTTATTAGCTAGCGCTAGAGCCCTTTCGTAACTTTGCGCCGCCTGGCTGAAAGATCCGAGGCGGCGCAACAAATCGGCGCGCGCGGAGTGCAGCAAGCTGTAATCATCCAGGTCGCCGGCCGCGGCAAGAGCATCGACCACAGCCAGCGCTTCTGAATTGCCGTGAACCATGGCAACCGCGACCGCGCGGTTTAACGACACAATGGGCGAGGGCTGCAACTGCTCAAGCACGCCATAGAGACTAAGGATTTGACGCCAATCCGTATCTTCGGCGCGCTCCGCCCGGCAATGTACCGCCGCAATCGCCGCCTGGACGGCATAGGGCCCCGGACCGGCGCGCAAGGAATCATCCACTAGTGGTAACGCTTCTTCAATCTGCATCCGGTCCCAACGCCGCCGGTCCTGCTCCTCAAGCAGAATCAGGTCGCCAGCTTCATCAAGACGGGCATCACGCCGCGCATCGTGAAGCAGCATCAGAGCCAGCAGCCCAGTGGTTTCCGGGGGCGCCGGCATGACGAGCGTCCGCATGAGCCGCGCCAGGCGGATGGCTTCCTTGCAAAGATCCGTCCTGACGAGCGGACCGCCGCGCGTGGCCGCATAGCCTTCATTGAAAATGAGGTAAATCACCGCCAGTACCGCGTCCAGCCGCTCAGGCATTTCGTCCATGCCGGGCGTCTGGTACGGAATACGCGCGTCGTGAATTTTGCGCTTGGCCCGGACCAGCCGTTGCGCCATGGTGGTTGGCGATACCAGAAACGCGCGCGCGATCTCATCTGTTTCCAGGCCGCCCAGTGTTCGAAGGGTTAACGCGACTTGCGCCTCCAGCGCCAGTGCCGGATGGCAGCAGGTAAAAATGAGTTGGAGCCGATCGTCGGGGATGCGCGTGGAGTCGTAGTCGGGCTCTTCCGCAGGCTGGCTGACGGCGGCTATGGATTGAACCACTTCCGAGAGTTTCGTTTGCCGCCGTATCCGGTCAATCGCTTTATGCCGGGCCGTCTCAATGATCCAGGCGCGAGGAATTTCCGGGATTCCCGAGATGCGCCAATGATCCAGCGCGGCCGTAAATGCTTCCTGCGCCGCATCTTCGGCAATGTCGAAGTTGCGGAATAGCCGGATCAGCGTGGCTAAAATCCTGCCCCAATCGGAACGATAGACGTTTTCAACGGCTTGGTCGATTTCCCCGTACATACCTTTAAATTTTCCAACACGCGTGTCGATTTGCGCGCAGGCCGTACGACATACCTATGAGGAGAGAGCTCAGCATGACAAAAATTGAACAGCCGGATGTGAAGCATCCGAAAGTGGCATCAAGAGCGGATTGGCTCGGAGCCCGTAAGGAATTGCTGGCTGAGGAAAAGAAACTAACCCGCGCGCGCGATGCGCTGAACGCCAAACGGCGCGAACTGCCATGGGTCCGGGTTGAGAAGGAATACATTTTTGACACGCCGCACGGCGAGATGACGCTGGCCGGCCTGTTTGATGGAAGAAGCCAATTAATCGTCAAGCACTTCATGCTGGGGCCCGATTGGAAGGAAGGGTGCGTGGGCTGCTCCTTTGAAGTGGATCATGTGGAAGGCGCGCTGGTCCACCTGGAACAGCATGACGTGAGCTACGTTGCGGTGTCGCGCGCGCCACTAGCCGACATAGAAGCGTTTAAACGGCGCATGGGGTGGCGCTTCAAGTGGGTCTCGTCCGAGCGGAGCGATTTCAATTTCGACTATCACGTATCGTTCACGCCGGAGGAGGCCGCTAGCGGCAAGGTCTACTACAACTACGAGGTGCGTGATTTTGTGAGCGACGAACTTTCCGGCCTCAGTGTCTTTTATAAAGATGAGGACGGCCAGGTTTTCCATACTTACTCTTCGTATGGACGAGGAACTGAGGAAACGGTAGGCGCGTACATGTATCTGGACATTACGCCCAAAGGCCGCAATGAAAACGGTCCACGCCACGATCTTACAGACTGGGTACGGCACCATGACAAATACGGCCACGGCGGTTTTGTGGAACATACAGGCCGGTACGTGGCTGCGGGGGATTCCGCCTCGTGCTGCCACTCAGAAAATCAGACCGCATAAAGGAGGAAACCATGAGTGCAATGACATCCGTGACATCTCAAGCTGGAAGCTTAGGCGAAATTGAGGTTTTCCGCCATAGCGCCGCTATCGTTCACAAGATTGTGCATCTCAACGTGGACGATATGACCCAGGCCGAGAGCTTGATCCAGCCTCAGCCCGTTGGAAACTGCCTAAACTGGGTGGTGGGACACCTGGTGTGTGTTTATGATCACTTGCTGCCTGTGGTGGGCGAGACGCCGGTGATGACAGAAAATGCCCTCAAGCGCTATGATCGCGGCGCTCCTCCTATCAAGGATGCGGCGGAAGCCAGGGAACTGTCTGAACTGATAGCCGCTTTGGATCGGGGCACGGAACGGCTCGACTCGGGGCTGGCGAACCTCACTTCTGAAACATTGGGCGCGCCAGCTCCGTTTTCCCCTAGTGGCAATCCGAACGAAACGGTACGGTCACTGTTGAACACCATTCTTTTCCATCAGTCGTACCACGCCGGGCAGATCGGCATGCTCCGCCGGATTGTGGGGAAAAAAGGTGTACTAGGTTAATCGAGAGCTTGAAAAATATGAGATATATGTTGCTGATTTATCATGACGAGCAAGCCTTAAGCGGCAGCGAACGGGAGTTGTGTTACCGGGAGTCGGCGCAACTCGCGCAAGACCTGGATGCGAAGGGACAATATCTGGCGGCCGCTCCGCTTCATCCGGTGGCGACCGCGACCAGTGTTCGCATGCGCGACGGCAAACGGTTCTTGACGGACGGTCCATTTGCCGAGACGCGCGAACAGTTGGGTGGCTATTTTCTGATTGAGGCGAAGGATCTTGATGAGGCCCTTGCCGTCGCCGCCCGAATTCCCGTAGCCCGTACCGGCACGGTGGAAGTGCGTCCGGTGATAGAAATTCCGAACTTGCCGCCGGAACGACTTTCGCCCGAACTGCAGGCGAAGGAGTAGGTGATGGAAATGGCATTGAAAAAGCCGGTTGTCTGGTTGCCGGGAATATTAACTGCCCTTGTCACGGTGGCCTTCGCGATGAGCGCGGTGATGAAAATCATTCGCGGTCCGGAAGTCATTCAAGGCTTTAACCGTTTGGGCGTTCCGGAAGGACTCATTCTGCCGTTGGGAATTATCGAGTTGGCGTGCCTGGCGCTTTATTTGATTCCGGGAACGGTTGTTTTGGGAGCTCTGCTGCTGACGGGATATTTAGGCGGCGCGGTCCTGGCCAACATCATTGGGCGAACCGATTACATTCACGCCTTGGTGGTCGGCGTGTTTGTCTGGGCCGGCGCTTGGTTTCGAGTGGCGGAACTCCGCGCTTTGATTCCCATTCGCGATGAGAGTGGAAAGGAGTTGATATGACGGCGCCGGTGAACAATGCGATTGAGGGGCATAAAATCCGGGTGTTGATTGATGACCGGATCAAGGCGGTCCGAGCGAAGGATATCGAAGGAGCCCTGGCGGCATCCGCGCCGGATGTGCTTTTGTTTGACGTGGTCACCTCATCGCAAAATCCTTTGCAATATCTGGGACAGGATACTGCGCGGAAACGCGCGGCGGAGTGGTTCTCTTCGTTCCAAGGTCCGCTCGGCTATGAATTGCGCGATCTGACGATTGATGCGGGGGATAATGTGGCCTTCAGCCGCAGCTTGAATCGTGTGACCGCCACAACGATGGATGGAACAAAACTTGATATGTGGTGGCGGTCAACCGTGTGCTATCGCAAAATCGACGGCAAGTGGATCGTGACGCATGAGCATAACTCTGTCCCTTTTGATGCGGGAAGCGGTAAAGCTGCGCTAGACCTGAAACCTTAATTGCGGGGACGAATTGCCCTGCTGTCGGCTACTCTGGTGGTCAACATGCAGATCGGCATCGACAGCTTTGCGGCAGCCATCCCCGACCCCGTCACGAACCTCGCAATCAGCCCCAGCGAACGGCTTCACAATTTGCTGGAGGAGATGGTGCTGGCCGACCAGGTTGGCCTGGATGTCTTTGGCATCGGCGAGCACCATCGGCCGGAATTTCTTGATTCCGCTCCGGCCGTGATTCTTGCCGCAGCGGCGGCACGCACCAAAAATATTCGGCTAACCAGCGCGGTCACAGTGCTCAGCGCCGCCGATCCCGTGCGCGTTTTCCAGGAATTCGCCACGCTTGACCTCATCTCTCGGGGCCGAGCGGAAATCGTCGCCGGCCGAGGTTCTTTTATCGAATCCTACCCACTCTTCGGGCTTAAGCTCGAAGACTACGATTCTCTCTTTGCGGAAAAACTTGATTTGCTGCTGGCCATACGCGACAGCACGCAGGTTCATTGGTCGGGTAAGCATCGCGCGCCGCTCACGGGTCAAGGCGTGTACCCGCGCCCGCAGCAGAATCCGCTGCCTATTTGGATTGGCGTCGGCGGAACTCCCGCTTCGTTTGCCCGGGCGGGGGCTTTGGGGCTTCCGCTGATGGTGGCGATCATCGGCGGCGAACCACATCGCTTCCGCCCATTGATCGATCTCTATCGCGAGGCGGGCCGCCGCGCCGGACACGCTCCTGAGCGGCTTACCGTCGGACTCCACTCCATCGGCTTTCTGGGGACACGACGGCCCAGGCAGCGGACGATTTCTATCCCGGCTATGCGCACACTTTTACCGAGATTGGCAAGGAACGCGGCTGGGCGCCGACCACCCGCGCTCAATTCGACGCCACGCGCGGTCCTACCGGAGCATTGTTGGTCGGGGACGCTGAAACTGTCGCCAAAAAAATCCTTTACGTGAACGAAGCTTTGGGCGGTATTTCCCGCATTACCTTCCAGATGGGTGTTTCGACGCTTCCGCAGGCCAAAATGATGCGCGCCATTGAGATCCTCGGCCAAAGCCTTGCCCCCATGGTACGCAAGGCATTAGCGGCATAAGCGCCGGACCCATTTTCGGTGTAACCTTTTCCCAGTAACCGAGTATTGCTGGATGAGGGTGAGTGGACAACCAATCCGATAGCTCATTAATGAAGCTGGTGCAAGCCGGTGATACGGCGCAACTAGCTCTACTATTTGAACGCCACCACCTGGCTTTGTTTCGCTATTTGTTCGGGCTCACGAGTAACCGTGCGCTGAGCGAAGATCTGGTGCAAGAGGTGTTTTTTCGTGTTCTCAAATACGCCCAAACCTACAACACAAGCCTCACCTTTCCGGCTTGGATCTACGGAATGGGCCGCAACGCCTATTTCGACCTGCACCGCAAACGCCGCCGGGAAGTGCCGCAAGATCCGGAGACCGATGTCCGAAGCGAGGCGCCCATGCAGGAAGAAGTGATCACCCGCCAGCAGGACGTGCAATTCCTGCAGGAGGCCCTGCAACGCTTGCCCGAAGACAAGCGGGAAGTGCTGATGCTTAGCCGTTTTCACGATCTTCGCTATGACGCGATCGCCAATATCCTCCAGTGCGAAGTAAGCACGGTAAAAGGGCGCGTGTTCCGGGCGCTGAAAGAATTACGGGAAAATTTCTGCCAATTGCGTGGAGAAAAAATTTATGACGCTTGACGAAGGCCGTCTTTTTATTCCTCAATATTTGTCGGGCGATTTGACGCCCGCGGAAAGCCGTTTGTTCGAAGAGCAATTGGCCGTTAGCGCGGAACTGCGCATTGAACTGGAAGAACTGCGTTCCTTGTGGAATGACCTGGCTTTGCTGCCGGAACAGAAGCCCAGCCCGGCGCTGCGCGCGCAGTTTTATCAAAAACTAAACAAGCTCACGCGCGAGGGTGCGGTATCGCCGGACAGCTCTTCATCCAAAACCAAACGCTTCCATTTCAGCGGCTGGCATTTGGGAGCTTTGCCGCAATTGGCTGCCGGCCTGCTGATTTTCGTTTTAGGCCTCTATGTCGGCCGCGACGTTCTGGATAACCGCACGCATGTGGATGAGATGGCTCAGATGCGCTCGCAAGTCCAGGGCCTGCGTGAGATGGTGGCGCTTTCGCTGCTGGAGCGCCAGTCCGCTACTTCGCGGCTGGAAGGCGTTTCCTGGAGCAGCCAAGTAGAGCAGCCTAACAGTGCATTGCTCTCGGCTCTTTTCACTACTCTCAATAACGATGCAAACGTGAACGTGCGTCTTTCTTCGGTGGATGCCCTGGAAAAATTCAATAAGAATGCGACGGTCACGCAATCACTCATCGATTCTATTCAGCGACAGGATTCTCCGCTGGTGCAGATCGCGCTGATTGACGCATTGGTGCGTATCCGCGATCACGCCGCCGCCGAAGAGCTTAAAAAACTGAAGACCGATTCAAACGCAAACCCCTCCGTGCGGAAACGCGCGCAATGGGGCCTGCAAAAACTCAATTACGAATAAAGGAGCCGTGGTCATGAAAATTATCTTTTACCTGGTGTTAACGGCATCGGGCTTTGCCTCCCTGTGCCCGGCGCAGCGAAATTCGGACAGGTGGAGCGTCCGAGAACAAGAGACTATCCATAAGACGTTGACGCTTTCCGGCGCGCCCATGCGCCTCGTGGTTGAAAACATAGAGGGGTACGTGCATGTCACCGCCGTTGGCGGTTCTGAGGTGCGTGTCACCGCGCACAAGACCATTCGCGCCGATGCGGACACAGATCTTCAGCAAGCTAAGAGCGAAGTGACGCTCGATATGAATGAGAAACCAGGATCGGTTTCGATTGAGTACAACGCGCCGTGGAACTGCCGGGGCCAGAACAGAAACTGCCCAGATCACGAACGGCGTTTTTATACGGTGATCTATGACTTGGATATTGAAGTTCCGCGCGATACCCGGCCGGTGGTTTCAACCGTGAATCGCGGAGACGTGCGCGTGGAGGGCACCACCGGAGACTTTGACATCGGCAATGTCAATGGGGGGATTGAGGCTACGGGCATTGCGGGGTCGGGCGACATTCATACCGTCAACGGCCCTATCACTGCTCGTTTTGTCAAGAATCCTAGCGGCCCCAGTAGCTTTAAAAGCGTAAACGGCGCATTGGACGTGTATTTCCAACCGAACTTTTCCGCCGATCTGCGATTCAAAACAATGAACGGACAAATTTACAGCGACTTTGAAGTGACCGCGAGCTTGCTTCCTACGTCCGCGGCCGAGCAGCATGACGGCAAGTTTATTTACCGGAGTAACGGATTTAAAGCCGCGCGCGCTGGACAGGGCGGACCGGAGCTAATTTTTAATACGTTGAACGGAAATATCCGTCTGCATCGGACGGAAAATGGAGTGGCGGCAAATGAATAAAACAATCGGAATTTTCCTTCTCTCAGGAGGCATTCTTCTCACCCTGGCGCTAACGGCGCAGGATAACGGCGAAAAGGTCAACGTGCCCTTGCACGATCCGTCGCGACCCGCGCGCGTGCATGCCAGCTTGATGAACGGCGGCATTACGGTTCGCGGAGCGGACGTAAAAGAGATTACCGTGGAAGCCGTGGCGCGCGGCGATGGGGAGCCCCGTCACCGCCGCAGCCGGCGGGAGCCACCTCCCGCGAATACCGAAGGCATGAAACGGTTGGATCTCCCCGGCGGCGGCCTTGATGTCACTGAAGACGACAATCAGGTCACTATCAAGACGTCCGCCTGGAATCAATCTTCCGATCTGCTCATCACCGTCCCTCGCAAAACTTCATTGCAGCTCAAATGCATGAACGGCGGCGACATCAATGTGGAGAACGTGGAGGGTGAAATTGACGCAAATAACCTCAACGGCAAGGTCACGCTCCGGAATGTAGCGGGCTCCGTGCTCGCACATTCGTTGAATGGGACTGTATTGGCGACGCTTGATCGTATTGATCCTTCAAAACCGATGTCCTTCAGTACCATGAACGGCGATATTGACGTTACGCTTCCTCCCAGTGTAAAAGCCAACGTCCTGATGAAGACCGACAATGGCGAAATCTATAGCGACTTCGAAGTGAAGCTGACTCCCGGGAGCAACATGTCTCCCAATGCATCCGGACGACAGCCGGACGGCTCCTATCATGTGAAATTTGACCATGGCTTGCGAGGCAGCATAGACGGCGGTGGTCCCGAATATCAATTCACCTCGTTCAACGGCCAGATTTATATCCGCAAGAAAAAGTAACCCGGTGCGGCCAACCGCGCAACAAACAATCCGTCTATCTCAGAGGTACAAAACCAGGAAGTACAAAACCAGAGGCGCAAAATTGTATGAATCTTGTTCAAGACATCACTTACGCTTTTCGTACCTTCGCCAAGGCGCCCTTGTTTGTCGCCATTGCCGTGCTCTCCATCGCCTTCGGCATCGGCGCCAATACGGCGATCTTTTCGCTGACGGATCAGATATTGATGCGCATGCTGCCGGTCAAGCATCCGGAAGAGCTTGTGCTGTTGAGCGCGGTAGGAAGGCATTACGGCAGTAACCAGGGATGGAATCGCATCTCCTATCCCATGTATCAGGACTTTCGTGACCACAACGCCGTCTTCAGCGGGATGTTTTGTTTCCGCGAAATAAATATGAGCTTGAGCTACGGAGGCGGTACGGAGCGCGTGGCGGGTGAAGCGGTGTCGGGGAATTACTTCCCCCTTCTGGGCGTGAGACCGGCCATTGGCCGCTTATTTACTGCCGCGGATGACCAGTTACAAGGCGGCCATCCCGTGGCGGTGCTTAGTTACTCTTACTGGAAAACTCGTTTTACCGGTAATCCTGGAGTCGTTGGCCAAAAACTGAACATTAATGGTTATCCGTTCACCATCGTGGGCGTAAGCGAACCCGGATTCACCGGAACCGATCCCGGTTATGACCGGCAGGTTCGCGTACCCATCATGATGAGCCAGAAGCTAGGCAATTATTTAAGTCTGAACGATCGGCGCTCGCGTTGGGTTACGGCTTTTGGGCGACTGAAACCAGGCATCAATATTAAACAGGCCAAAGCCGGTTTGCAGCCCTTCTTTCATCAGATTCTGCAAATGGAGGTGAAGCAGAAAGAGTTCGCAAAAGCTTCGCCTTACATGAAGCAGGCTTTTTTAAAGATGTCGATGGACGTGCTTCCCGCGGCGAAAGGCCGCTCACAGCTACGCCGTCAATTTTCATCGCCCCTACTGGTTCTGATGGCGACGGTGGCGCTGGTGCTTTTGATAGCGTGCGCGAACGTGGCCAACCTACTGATTGCGCGCGCCACCTCGCGCCAGAAGGAAATCGCCGTTCGCCTGGCTCTGGGCTCCAGCCGCGGCCGTATTGTTTCTCAACTGCTGGTAGAGAGTTTGCTTCTCTCCATAACGGGCGGCTTGGCGGGCTTGGTGCTGGCTTTCTGGACGGATCACGCGTTAATCAGTTTTCTGCCCGCCAGTTCCGTGCCTATGGCGATCTCTTCCGTTCCCGATTGGCGCGTGCTCGGTTTCAATCTTGGTCTTTCGGTGCTCACCGGTATTATTTTTGGATTGGTTCCCGCGCTTCAATCCACCCGTCCCGAACTGGCTTGCACTTTGAAGGATCAAGCCGGCGCAGTGGTGGGCGGAACCTCTGTCGGCATTCGAAAATTACTGGTGATCGCTCAGATTTCGTTATCGCTTTTGCTGCTGATCGGCGCCGGTCTTTTCATTCGAAGCCTGCAAAACCTGAAAGATTTGGATCCCGGATTTCGCACCTCTAATTTACTGGCTTTTAAAGTGGACCCCATGTCGAGCGGATACAAAGCTGAGCGGGCCAAACAGTTCTACTCGCAGCTCAAGGACAATCTGGAGTCTTTGCCCGGCGTGACAGGCGCCAGTTTGGCCGTTGTTCCGGTGATGGAAAGAGACGAATGGGACCAGTGGGTGACCATCGACGGTTATTCGCCTAAAACGGGCGAACTGCCTGACCCGCATATGAACTTCCTCTCGCCCGACTATTTCAAGACGATGGAAATCCCCCTGGCCGCAGGCCGCGATTTTAGAATCAGCGACGTTCTCACGGCCCCCCTGGTCTGCATTGTGAATGAGGCCTTCGCCAAAAAGTATTTCGGAGGCGCCAATGCGGTGGGCCACAAGATCGGCATGGGCATTGACCCCGGTACTAAAACCGATATCACCATCGTCGGCGTGGCTAAGAACACGAAATATGAAAGCATGCGCGATGAAATACCGGTTGAGATGTACCGCCCCTATCAGCAGCTTGACTTTGCCACCGGGATAGCCGCCTACGTGCGCACCACGCGCAATCCCGAAGAAGTCTTCACCGGAATCCGCAAGCGCCTGCACGACATGGATGCCAATCTTCCAGTTTTTGACATGATCACGCTGGAAAAACAAATGGAGAATTCGCTCGTTACGGAGCGGCTGGTCGCGACTCTTTCGAGTGTCTTCGGTTTCCTGGCGACGCTGCTCGCGTCCATCGGTCTTTACGGAGTGATGGCGTACACGGTGGCGCGCCGCACGCGCGAAATCGGCATTCGCATGGCTATTGGCGCGGCGAGAACTGATGTCCTCTGGCTGGTGATGCGCGAAGTATTGGTGCTGCTGATCATCGGCATGGCCATTGCGTTGGCGGCCTCATGGCTGCTCACGCAGTCCGTCCGCTCGCAGCTTTACGGCATCGAACCGCTGGACCCGCTGTCGATTACCTCGGCAACCTTAGCCATCGCTTTCGTGGCGTTGCTGGCCGGCTATATACCGGCTCTGCGCGCGACCCGCATTGATCCCATGCGCGCGCTTCGTTATGAATAGGGGTGCTAGCATTATTTCGAATGTCCAGTCCCGCGACACCCTCCCTCTTGACGCAGGTCGTCACCCGGATCGCCGCTTCGGATGCGAGCTTTGAGCCGTTTGCCGCGAAACTAATCTCAGATGGCGGCAGCCGCTTCCAGGCCAATGCAGATGCGTTTTGGGGCCGCTACAACCGCTTTATCGAAACGCAAGGCAAGACGTTGGAGTTCGGCGTGCAAAATTTTTTGCGGCTGCGCGCGGATATGCAGCAGGAGTGGTTGGCGTTTCAGCGCACGGGCGTTTACAGCAGCAGTTCATTCGCCGAAGTGGAACAGCGTGTTTATGGATGTCCCGAAGTGATGGAGCAGCACATGCACGGACTCGTGTTTGCGCAGTTCCTCTGGCCGGAGCAGTACAAGCGCTTCACTTTCTTTTCCGACCACCTGGCGGAATTCACAGTCAACGCGCGCCGGTATCTGGAAGTCGGCGGCGGCCATGCACTATACATTATTGAGGCCGCCAGGCAATTGCCCGGGATTGAGTTTGACCTGCTGGATATCAGCAAGAGCTCAATCGAGCTAGCTCAGGGAATGGCGGCCGGGCTGCCCATTCAATACCACTTGGCGGACATTATGGAATTTCATCCGGAGCGCCGCTACGATTTCATTACCATGGGCGAAGTGTTGGAGCACTTGGAAGACCCGGTTGCCTTGTTGAGACGCGTGCGCGAGCTCCTGGCTGACGACGGCCATGCTTACATCACTACTCCTGTGAATGCGCCGATGATCGACCATATTTACCTCTTTCGAGACGCGGAGGAAATTCGCGAATTGCTCCAGTCCTGCGGCTTCACGATTGAGAAGGAAGCGACGCAGTATGCCAAAGAGATGCCGGAAAAACGCGCCAAGGCACTAAGACTGCCGCAGATGTACGCGGCGTTTGTCAGTTAGATCTCCAGGCCGATTGCGCGCATCAACTCCAACGCATTACTGTGCGTGACAATGCCAGGCCGCAACCGGTAATCGAATTCGACGCGGCCGTCTTCTATCTTGTCCTCAAAATGCACGTTCACCGCAAGGGACCCGAGATCGTGGTCAATCTCAGTCAACGCCAGATCATGCGTGGTGAGTAATCCGATCGATTTGCCGCGCAGCAAGCCACGCACCACGCCTGCCGCGCCGATGCGCCGGTCGTGTGAATTCGTGCCGCTTAATAATTCATCCAGCAAAAACAAGACCGGCTGGCTGCCGCGCGTCAGGTCCACAATTTGCCGTAGCCGCATAATCTCAGCAAAGAACCGCGAGCGGTGATCCTGCAGCGAATCTGTTATGCGGATTGAAGCCCCGGTCTGTAGCGGCGATAGGCGCAATTGCCGTGCGGCCGCCGGAGCGCCGGCCCAAGCCAGCACGGTGTTCAACCCAATCGCGCGCAGCAGCGTGCTCTTGCCGGACATATTCGATCCGCTCACAATCAAAAGCCGTTGACTGCCATGCATACTCACGTCGTTTGCGACACATTTTTCCGGCGGCAGCAAGGGATGCTGCAAGGCGGCGGCTTCAAATTGCGCCTGGGTTGTCTCTGTTAATTCAGGAAAATTCCACTGCGGCCGTTCGAACGCCAGCGAGGCCAATGAAGAAATGGCTTCGAACTCGCCAAGCGCGTGAACCCAGGCTCCTAAATGCGGTCCCGTCTCGCGCCGCCAGGCCTCAATTCCCATGGCCACTTGTTCCCGCCACAACAAAAAGGGCCGGATCGCGCGGATCAGCAGATGCTCGCTCGAATCCGCCCAGTCTATCCAGCGCTTTAACTCGTTGATGCGCCGCGCCGCCGGCACGCCTTTCACTTGTAACTCGGAGAGCAAGCGCAGCAGCAGCGGAGATACAAAGTGTTCCTGTTCCAGGCGTGCAATCAGCAGTGCTAGAAGGCTGAGATCGCGCGCTGGCATATCCGCCCTGCCCAGCACCTCCAGCACCTTCCGCCGAATGATGAACGAGAATGTGAAGTCGCAAGCGGCAACCGCAAGAAACGGCCATAAAGGAACGATATGCGCCAGAAACGCCAGAAATAAGCCTATCCCGATCAGCGCCAGCAGGAACGCCAGCGGGCGCAGGAACCCCGTGAACGGCACTGGCGGGAACATACCCCATTTCGCCAGAGACTCCGCGTGCAATCCCGCGTTCGCCTCTTCGCCCAGCAGCGCAATCTCTTCGCGCAGGTCTAATTTGTCGCGGAATTCATGTACCGCCGCCTGCCGCTCCAGCGCATCCACACGCGCGGCGGGACGCAGCAGCCACGCTGCCAGCGTATCTTCTCCCGCCGCTGTGCGAGCGGTTGAGAGTAACTCGAACAGCGAGCCTTTTCCGAAGACATCCAAATCTTCTGAATACAAATGCGCGGCATCGCGAAAACGCTCGCCGGTATTTCCGCCGCCCATCCATTTATCGCCCAAGCGGGCCAGGCAAAAATCGTAGTAGCGGATGGCGCGTTGGGCAAAAGCACGCTCCGCCATGACTCGTTCGTGCCAAATCACCAACCCGATGAAAAGCGCCGCCGGCACCAATAGCCACCAGCCGCTGATGAGATTGCTTCCGAATGCCAGCCAGGCGAGCGCAAGGGCGATAACGGCCAGACCCAAGCGCCAATTGCCAATGCGGATAAATTGCCGCTGTGAGATTGCCTGCCGCGCGCGCCACTTTGCCTGCCGCGCGGCGTACTCTTCGAGCGGACTACTGGCCATGTACCCAGGGAGTTGGTATGCCGGCCTTCTTGAAGCAGCCGTCGGCCGCGTCTAGCCCCATTTTTGCCGCTTCCTCGGGCGGTTTCTCTTTCAACCCGCGGCCGAACACCTCAATGCTTAACGCGTCGTGGTATCCAATCTTCTTCAGGGCGTGGAGGAATCCGGTAATGTCGATAATGCCTTCACCCGGCAGCAGCCTTTCGTTGTCTTTAATCTGCTCCGGCGGGAGGTTAGGCGCGTCATTGAAGTGAACGTGCACAATCCGTTCTCTGCCTGCATTCACAATGTCCTGCGTGGTGGCGCCGGCATGATGCCAGTGCCAAATATCCAATAGCAAGCCGACGTTCGGACCGCACTCTTTGGCGAACTCCAGCATCTCATTCATTTGCCAAATGAATTCATGCGGAGCCATTTTGCGCAGATGTAGCGGCCCCAGAAATTCCAGCCCCAACCGTACGTTGGAATCGGCCAGAATCTTTGCGGCGGCCGTAAAGCGCTGCTTCAACAGGGCGCGCAGTTCCTCTTTGGGCGTGGGGCTGGACGCCATAATGTAGGTCACCATGCGCGGGCAATCGATGGCTTTGGCGAACTTCGCGGCTTCCGGCAAACCCGCCAGGCCGGTTTGAAAAGTCGCGTCGTCTTTGCGGAACTCTACCGGAAAATCGAGCGCCGCCGGCTTGATCTTCAATCCCGCCAGCAAGTCGCGCGTGGCCGTCGCGCCTTGCTTCATGGCGGGCTTCAGAATTACGTCCGTGCCCGGATAGCCCACCTTGGCCGCCAGGCGCGCGAAATCGGGCCAAGGCACGCGTCCGGAGACTAACACGTTGTTTAGAGCCAGAAACATTCCGTGTTCCGCCGCCGCGGCTTGCCAGGCAAGCGGCACAGCGGCAAGTAACTGGCAGGCAGTTCGTCGAGTCGGCAATAATCTTTGCATCGCGCTTTCGATCATACCGGGTCCGCCCGAACGGAGGTAGACTAAATAACGTCGAGGAGCTTAACGCATGAACCATTCTGTTCTGACGCGGCGGGAGTTGCTGGCCACTGGCGCCGGCGCCGTTGCAGCCCTTTCCCTGCCTGCCATCGGCAAGGCCAGCGCGCCTGCCAGCCCGGTATCTATCGTCCGCTGCCGCAATTATCGCGATTTCTCCACGCAGCTTTCTACCGCCTTCGATCAAATTGGCGGTATCAGCAAGCTGGTGCGCGGTAAAACTGTCGCTTTGAAGATCAACTTGACGGGGAATCCCGCAAAGTTCCCGCTGACACCCGATCTGCCTTACCGGAGCGACCCTGGAACCGTTGCCGAGACAGTTCACCTGCTGGCGAAAGCGGGAGCCACGCGTGTTCGCATCATCGAGAGCTTTTTTCCCGCCACGCAAGACATGAGCCTATGGGCGCGCTACGGGCTTGACGTCGCCGCCATCAATAACCTTGGCACCAAGGTGGAATGGGAGAATACCCAGAATCTGGGCTCGTACAAAAGCTACGTGCGGTTGAAGGTACCCTGGGGTGGTAACCTGTACCCGGCTTATTACGTGAATCGTACTTTTACCGAGTGCGACGTGTATGCTTCGCTTTCCAAATTAAAGAATCATTGGCTAGGCGGCGTCACTATGTCGCTGAAGAATAACTTCGGCAATACGCCCTGCGCGTTGTACGGCGGCGATTGCGGACCCAACGGCAATGAACATCCCACCAAAGAGCGCGGCGATGTGCTGCACGCCGGCAAAACTAAAGCTCCCTCCGGCGTTGACGCCGAACTGCATCCGGATTCGCCGCGCGATCCCGGCTACCGCGTTCCCCGCATACTCGTTGACCAAGCCGGCATTCGTCCGATTGATTTGGCCATTGTCGATGGCGTTGAAACCGTGCGCGGCGGCGAGGGTCCTTGGCTTCCTGGTTTGGAACGCATGACGCCAGGCGTGATTTTGGTCGGCCGCAATCCGGTTTGTACGGATGCGGTGGGTATGGGCGTGATGAGTTACGACACCATGGCCAAGCGTGGTACGAGCCCGTTCGTACGCGGCGATAACCCGCTGGAGATTGCCGAATCAGTGGGTCTTGGTACCCGCGATCTAAAACGCATTGAGGTTGTCGGGCTTAGCATCAAGGAAGCGCGGATCGATTTCGGCCCGGGCGCCGTCGGCAAGACAATGCGCGAACTCAAAGCTTAGAAAACGCCATTAGATTCTAAAACCGCTCTTGCATATACTCAAGTGCATGTTCGGTGGAATCGAAGCAGGTGGCACGAAGTTCATTTGCGGTATCGGAAACGGGCCGGAAGACCTGGTTAGAGAACAATTCATCACCTCGACGCCCGAGGCGACGCTGCGTCAGGCGATTGTTTTTTTTGAAGAGCGCGCCGGACGCAATTTGGAAGCGGTCGGCATTGGATCCTTTGGCCCGGTGGATCTCCGCCGCGATTCGCCTACTTATGGTTACATCACGTCCACGCCGAAACCCGGTTGGGAAAATGTCGATCTCGCCGGTTCGGTGAGCCGTGCCCTGCATATCCCGGTGGGTTTCGATACCGACGTCAACGGCGCCATACTCAGCGAAGCTCGCTGGGGCGCTGCACAAGGTCTCGGGGACGCGCTTTACCTTACCATCGGCACCGGGATCGGTGGCGGTGTTTTGGTGAACGGACGGGTGGCGCATGGCTTGCTCCATCCGGAAATGGGCCACCTGCGGCTTCCGCACGATTATGCAAGGGACCCGTTTCCCGGCAACTGTCCTTATCACGGCGATTGCCTGGAAGGCATGGCGTCCGGCCCGGCCATGCAGAAGCGCTGGGGCGCGCCCGCGGGCGCTTTGCCTCCCGACCATCCTGCTTGGGAACTGGAAGCGCATTATCTGTCTCTGGCTCTGGTGAATTTAGCCCTGGCTTTTTCTCCGCGCCGCATTTTGCTGGGCGGCGGAGTCATGCAACAACCGCATCTTTTCCAAATGATTCGCTCCGAATTCGCCAGCTTACTCAATGGCTATGTCCGCCATCCCGATATTCTTGATCACCTGGACGAGTACATCCAGCCGCCCAAACTTTGAAACGATGCCGGTGTCTTGGGTGCACTGGTGCTCGCTGAATCGGCATTAGGTGAATCGGCCTTGACGGTGACGACAGTGGGCGGCCGCGCGTGACACTCACGGGATCGCTACTTAAAAGCACCGTTGTCGCGGCGCTTGGCGGCCTGCTGTTCGGTTTCGATACGGCCGTGATTGCCGGCGCTACCGCAGGCCTTACTGTAACGTTTTCACTTACTCCCAGCAGCCTCGGGTTGACGGTGGCCATTGCATTGATTGGCACGGTCCTCGGGTCGTTACTGGCGGGCATCCCCAGTGACCGCTATGGCCGGCGCGACAGCCTGCGCTTCATGGCGGTTCTCTATCTGGTTTCGGCCATAGGATGCGCGTTTGCCTGGGACTGGTATTCGCTCGTCTTCTTCCGGTTGGTCGGTGGGTTGGGAATCGGCGGCTCGTCTGTTTTAGGGCCGATGTACATTGCGGAGATCGCGCCCGCGAAATGGCGCGGCCGGCTGGTAGGTTTTTTCCAATTCAACGTGGTGGGAGGCATTCTGCTGGCTTATCTTTCGAACTACCTCATCGGCATGGCGGGATTCGGCCGCGAAGAGTGGCGCTGGATGCTGGGCGTTACGGGAATTCCCGCGCTATTGTTCTTCATCATGCTGTTCACTATTCCGCGCAGCCCGCGCTGGCTGGTGCAGAAATCGCGCGTTTCCGAAGCGCGCGCGGTGCTCAATGAAATCGGCGAAGAAAATGTCGAAACAGAGTTGCAGCAGATTGTTGCGTCCATTGACGCCGAGCATGGCCACGGCAGCGAATCGTTGTTTCAATCCAAATACCGCGTCCCGATATTCCTGGCCGTTTCCATCGCTATGTTCAACCAGTTTTCGGGAATCAACGCCATTCTGTACTACCTGAATGACATCTTCGCCAAAGCCGGTTTCAGTAAAGTCTCGGGCGATCAGCAGGCCGTCATGATCGGTTTCACGAACCTGGTGTTCTGTATGATCGCCATGAGCGTGATTGACCGAGTAGGACGGAAAACGCTGCTGTTAATCGGGTCAGTGGGATGCGCGCTGAGCCTTGCGGGAGTGGCGACCGTGTTTTTAACGAACAGCCATGAAGGGTTGCTGGTTTGGCTGCTAGTGGGTTTCATCGCATTCTTTTCGTTCTCGCAGGGCGCTGTAATTTGGGTATATATTGGCGAAGTGTTTCCCACGCGCGTGCGGGCCAGCGGCCAGAGCCTTGGCAGCTTTACGCATTGGTTCATGAACGCGATTATCTCCTGGACATTTCCTATCATCGCTTCTAAATCGCGGGGGACACCGTTCGTCTTTTTCGCCGCCATGATGGCGTTACAATTCTTCGTGGTGCTTTTTGCCTATCCGGAAACGAAAGGGCTTAGCCTGGAGGAGATGCAGAAAAAACTCGCCATCGCATAGTCGAGATGCATCACATTTGCGCCCGCATCATAGAGCTTGCCTGGATTGCTTTTCTGCTGGTCTGGCTGTTTGCCAGCTTCTCGTCGAAGCGGGATGTGCGCAAGCAAACGTCTAGCTCCCGGGTTACGCAGATGCTGCTGATTACCGCAGCCTATTTTCTTTTGTTCGACAGCGACACGGCCATCGGGCCGCTCGGATGGCGCTTCGTCCCCGACATACCGTTCTGGTGGATCTCCGGCGCGGCTCTGGTTGTCGCCGGAATCCTAGTTTCGTTCTGGGCGCGCTTTTTCCTGGGCGGGAATTGGAGCGCCACGGTTACGGTTAAACAAAATCATGAATTGGTGCGCTCGGGCCCTTACGCTATCGTGCGGCATCCCATTTATTCCGGCCTTCTGCTGGCGATCGCGGGGACCGCGCTCAATAAGGGGGAAGTCAGGGGATTGCTCGCGCTGCTTTTGGCTCTTGTGGCCTGGAAATGGAAGTCGCTGCTGGAAGAGGCGTTCATGCAGGAGCAATTCGGAGACAGCTACAACGTCTATCGGCGACAGGTTAAGGCTTTAATACCGTTTGTTTGGTAGGCGCCGGTTTCCATGGCCATTCGGCCAGCGCTCGCGCGCGCCAGAAATAAGCCGCGATTCCAATAAGCGTTAATGCAATGCCGCTGGCGATATAAATACCGCCGCTTGAGGCCAGGATAAATAGCCATCCTGCCAGCGCAATCGCGGGGGGCAAAGGAAAAAGCGGCATGGAGAAGGGCCGCTTGATATCTTTTCGCAAGCGCCGGATCAAAACCACCGCTACGCACTGCGCTGCAAATTGTGTCACGATCTGGATCACGATCAGCGCTTTGATTAACGATTCCAATGGCAGGAAGCAGGCCGCCGCCGACAGCACGCCCATAAACAACACCGAGAATGAGGGGAAATTCCGAGTGGGATGCACGCGCGCGAAGGCGGCAAAGAACCGGCCTTCTTGCGCCGCTACAAAGGGCACACGCGTATATCCAAGCAACACGGAAAATACCGAAGCGAACGCGACCCACAGCACCAGGCCGGTCATGAGCGCGGCCGCTTTGGCTCCATACAAACGCTCAATGTAGTCGGATACGATGGCCGGCGAATGCATCGCGTCGCGCCAGGGCACCACGCCGATGATGGATAGGCTCATGGCCATGTATAAAACCGCCAGAATCCCGATGGAAAACAGAATGCAGCGCGGTATATTCACGCGCGGGTTCTTGATCTCGCCGCCAATCAAGCACACGTTGAAATAGCCGCTGTAGTCATACATGCTGATCAGCGTGGCCGCGCCCAGGCCGGTGAAGAACCCCGGCGTTAAGTGAAACGCGCCGGCAGGAAAGCTGAACGCTTGCGCCGCGTGAAAATGCGTGACGCCGCCCCAGATGATGATGCCGATCAATACCATCAGTCCGGCCCACAGCACGGCGGAAATCTTGCCGATGGATTGAATATCCCGGTACAGCAGAAATGTCGCCAAGCCGCAGACTGCCATTGCCAGCAGCTTGCCTTGCGTAGCGGTTAGCGCCGGAATCAAATAGCGAGCGTAGTCGGCAAAGCCCACCGAGCCCGATGCCGCCGTCAGGGGCGCCGACAGCATGACCTGCCATAGAAACAGAAAGCCCATGGCGCGCCCCCAGGATTGCGGCCCGAATGCTTGTTGCAGATATTCGTAAGAGCCGCCCGAACCCGGCATCGCCGCGCCCAACTCGGCCCACACCAAGCCGTCGCACAATGCAATGGCCGCGCCCAATATCCAGCCAGCCAACGCTTGCGGGCCGCCCATGGCCGAGAGGATCAGCGGGATCGTAACGAAGGGCCCAATGCCCACCATATTCAGCATGGTTGAAGCCAGAGCGGGGAATAAGCCCAGGCCGCGCTTTAGTCCGGAATCGTTGATGCTCATCTAGCGCTTAATTACCTGACGCGCGGAGCGGTTTGATGGCCACTTCTTTGAAAAACACGATGTCTTTATCGCTATGGTTTTGCAGCCCGATGTAGCCATAGTTTGGACGGATGCCTCGCTCCGGCTCGAAATCAAGCTTCTTCGGCGGCGTAGGCTCGCCTTCGGTGTAATCGGTGACTTCAATGCCGTTCACCGCTACTTTGGTGCGCGGCCCGTCCAGGGTGATTTCCATGGTGTTCCACTCGGGGCCCGGCTTGCCTGGACGCGCCTTCGGCTTGGTGAGCGAATACAACGTGCCAGTAACATGATATTCGTCCTCGTTGCCAGCCTCGGGATTATTATCGATCTGCACTTCGTAGCCATAATTCACCGGCATCCAAGCTTCGGTGGGGGCAATGGGCACGCGCACGAACACGCCGGAATTATCGTTCTTATCGCGCATCTTGTAAACCACGCGGATCACGCAATCGCCCAGCTTGCTCTCCTGCCAATAGAGCAAGCCCATGCCTCCGTGCGTTTCGATCAAGCCATTTGCCACCGTCATTTCGCCTTTGCCCACGTGCTTCCAGCCGTTCAGGTCTTTGCCGTTGAACAATTGCCGCCACTCGGAAGGGCGATGGGCCTGGAGCAGCCCCGCCGTTAGAAGGAAAACCGCCGCGAACATCCGCATAGGGGAAGACTACACCAATCAGCAAAAAGCGGCGAGGAGGCGGTGTCACCGCCCGCTCACCGCTTATCTGTTGCGCAATGCTTACGCTTTAAAACGCGAACCGCAACTGGATATCCATGCGGCGCTGGTTGCTGGCCGTCGCCTCCGCTCCGAAACCACCTGAAATGCCCGTTGCTTGAAAGAAGTACGGAGACGTCAATGATCCGTTGAACGTATTCAGATTTTCGTGGTTCAAGATGTTACGGGCGTTGATCGACAACGTCAAATTGTAGCGGCGATTCGTGGCATCGCCAGGACCGCCAAAACCACGCGGGCCGCCGAAGCCGCCGCCCGGAGCACCGCGCGGTCCACCACCACCGCCGTGGCCACCACCGCCGCCGCCACCACCACGCGAGCCGCCGGAGGGCCCCTCGAACTTGGTGGTCCCGAAGCCCCAGGTTTTGCTGACGCGAAGATTAACTCCGAGAGAGCCGGCTCCGGTAGCAGCGTTGCGCGGAAGTACATTTGACGTGCCGGAGGCCGCTACCAGCGGGTTGGCTATATACGAGGAGAGCGACGAATTGATCGTGGCTCCGTTCACCAAGGTTGGACGGGAAGTATATTGGCCAGTCGAGTATAGGTCCGTACCCGTCGTAATGTTGAACGGCAGGCCGCTGCGGGCCGTGATAAAGGGTGAGAACCGCAAACCCCACCACTTCGACGTAATGGAGCCGCCCAGGAATAGGCTGTGTGTGTAACCCATCTGCGTACGTCCCCATTCTTGAGAAATATTGTAAGGATTCATGGGCACCGTCGACAGTCCATCCGTATCACTATGCGCGTTGTTATACGAATACCTGCCGAACAAAGTCAGCCATCTTCCGGCCTGCGTATTCACATTCGCCAATACCTGCGTCTGTTTATAAATGCCGGTGGATTGGTAATCGTAAATGTCCCCCAGATTGTTGCCATAAGGGCGGCCGAGGTTGGGTCCGCCTAACCCCGGCGGCAGCGCGCCTACCACCGGGACAGGGGCGTTAATGTCGTTAGTCAGTAACTCATGTGTCCCGCGGCTATTCAAAAAGTTGACCGTCAACGTAGTGTGAGAAAACAATTGTCTTTCCACGCCAATAGCGGTCTGGAAGATACGGGGCGCCTTCAGGTTGGAATCAATCTGGTAAGTTTGCGCTGAGTTTGTCAAGTTCAAATTTGCAAGCGGTATGGCTGTACCGAATGTCGAATTGTACATGGTGGGGTTATTGATTTGATAACTTAGCTGGCTGCCTTGCGCATAGCGCTGCGCCAGTTCCACGTTGGTAATGGCGAAGCGGTCATAAAACATGCCCCAGCCGCCGCGGATGACCGTCTTGGGCCGGCCGTTGCCGCCGCCTCCGAAAGACGGAGACCATGCAAAGCCAACGCGCGGTGCCAGATCGGCATGGTCGTTGATATTCGTTTGTGATTCAAAGCGAACGCCCAGGCTGATGGTCAAGTTCGGCCTGACTTTCCAATCATCTTGCACAAAGGGCCCCACGTCGGTTTGATTCAGCCCAATATACGGATTGCCCGTACTGACGGTATATCTGGAAGGTCCGTAACCCCGGCCAGTCACTATATCGCTGCCCAACCCGGAATTCAACATTTGAATCGTCGTCAGATACTGCTGAGTGGATGAGATCTTTTGAGTAGCGCCGGTCGGTTGGAAGTTAGCGTCGAGCACGGGAAACGTTCCGCCCAAAAATTGGTACATCCCGTTGTAATTCTTCGGGCTCGAATCGTCTATGAGCGTGGATCTGATCCGCGCGCCGAATTTGGTGGTGTGAGCGCCCCAAGTTACCGAAGTGTAATTCTGCAATTCAAAGCCGTTCTCTAAATCGTAACTGCTCGGATGGCCCGGCGCGCTGTAGCCCGATCCACCGGAAACGAAAGAATTCGAAACCATTAACTCCGGTGTCGTGCTTTGGCTGGTCCAGTTTTGGAGTTCGCGATCAAAACTGAAGTGCGTTTCGTTCACTATCTTGGTATTGATAACTGCCGTTTCCACCATTTGTACGCCTTGCTCCGTGGTGGGCGTGGTGTATGCCTGGCTCGCATAGGAAATGCCACCCACCGTCAAAGCCGGTAAATTGAAAGCTCCGACACCGGCTACCTGCCTATCGTTGTTGAGATAAAGGTACCGGAAGCTCAATGTGTTGTTTGCATTGAGCTGGTAATCGAAGCGCGGACTGACGGTGGTGCGTCGCTGGGGCGTGGGGAAAAAGTTTTGATAGGACGTCGAATTTAAGAAATCCCCCGTGGGAATAGAAGCCGTCACGATACCGTTATCGTCGATTTGCCTGCGCTCGACGTCGATAAAGAAACTGCCCTTCTTGGTAAGCGGCCCGCTAACGTTGCCACCGTATTGTTGCGACCGGAAAGGCGGATTGACCCTCAGGAAGGGATTGCGCGAGTTCCACACGCCATCGCTGATGTCGTAGGAACCTTGGCCATGAAATTTATCAGACCCCGGCTTGGTGAAGATCTGAATGCGGCCGTAGCCCATCTTGTCGAACTCAGCCGAGAACGGGTTTGAATTGATGCGGATCTCACGAATCGACGCTTTCGGAGGAAGACGGCCGCCGGTGAAGCCGTCAATATAGATCTGGTTGCCGCCCGGGCCCGCAGAAGGGCCGGCCAGCGCTTCCAAGTCGGCTTGTAGGTCGTCCGGATCGTCCGGCAAAGCATCCAAATCCGCTTGCTTCAAAACCAGTTGCGAGGCATTGTTTGAAGCTTCCGTGCTGACCGTGTTGTCGACAGAATCGGAAACAGTCACTTCCTGTTTCTGCGCCTGCACCGTCATAGCGATTGCCGCAGTGGCCGGCTGTCCGGCTGTCACTGTCACCAAGACGCTGTGCTGCTGCTGCAAGCCCGTGAAGCTTGAGGTCACGGTATAGGCTCCAGGGGCAACGCCGTTAAAGGTGAAGTTGCCGTTCGCATCGGAGCTGGTGGTCTGAACCGTGCCGCTTTGGTTCAGCAATGTAATAGTCGCGCCCGGTATCACGCCGCCGGTATCGTCTTTGACCGAGCCATGCACGGTTCCGCCGCCTCGCTGCGGCGCACGGCGAGCGGGGGTTTGCGCTGGCGCGGCCGTTTGGGCCGCTAAACCGTACGCGCAAGTTCCGCTCATCAACGCCACCCCTAAAAGAAGCGCCTGAATAGATCTATAGTTCATTATTTCCCCTGAAATGAAATGTCCAGCAAAAATCGCTTTTATTGTGGCGGCGCAGCCATCTCGCCTAAGCCCCAGTCGCCGCCTAAGTCTTGCCGGCCTTGGCGCGTGGGTGCTGCCTGCAGAATGGGTTCAACCCCGGCGATGATGGTGCTTGCCAGGATACGGGAATTGTCTGCTCCGGTAGCTACTCCCGAAATAACCAGTGCGTCGCCCGGCTTTAAATCCGCGACGGTGATTTTGGGCGCGCGCTCCAGCAATTGTGACATATCGCCATTGCCTCGGCGCATGCCGCCACCGGCTCCATCCGGTCCAGCGTGGCCGCCGCCGGCTCCGCCGTCAGGACTGGCGCCAGCTCCGGCGTTGTTGCCCGGCCCAGCTCCTTGTCCGCCGCCTCTGGGTCCGCCGGGAGCACCTCCCGGTCCACTTCCAGATCCGCCCGCACGGGCATCCGGGTTAAAGCGCCGGGCCAGCATTGCCGCCATCGGCGGCGGCAGCTTGTGTATCGCTGCGTCATCGGTCAACGCAATCGCAACCGGTTTCTTTGAAGAAAGATCTTTCACCGTCGCCGATTTGCCGTCCGCTCCAACCGAGACGACGGTTGCGGAAATGGTCCGGAACGCGCCCGAGTAGACTTTGCGCGCTTCGATGCTGCTTCCATCCGCGCTCTTGTCGCCGACGACGCGCACTTGATCTCCTATTTGCAGTTGCGCAAGTTGGGACGTGGCGGGCGTTTGCGGATTCTCCGGCGTATAGCGGGTAAACTCGGTGTTCTTGGCCGTATTCAAGACAACCGGCCGTGGGCCCTCCGGCGTTTTGGTGGTGATGCTGATTTTGCCTGAAGCGGTATCGATGGACGAAACCATGCCATTTGTCGCGTGCTGCCATTCGGCGGCTTGCGCTTGGTGGGTTTGGGCCAAGGCGCGACCGGACATGAGAACCACGCTGCGCGCTACTAATCCATTCGGATTATCCGCCGGTTTGGTCCCGCGCGCTTCCACGCGATCGCCTACTTGCAGATCATCCGCCGTGATGCGCGTGGCGCTTTTCAGATCCTTTGCGCCCGGCTCCACTTTAAGTAAGGTCTTGGTGGTTGCCAGTTGAATCGAATATTCCGTGCCCGTCTTATCCTCTTTTACAGTGACGGTATGATCGGCGGCGTTCAAAGCCGTTACAGTGCCCAGTACGTGTTCTAAAGCTTGTTTCGGGGCTGCGGCGTCTTGCGCGTGGACGGCCATGCCCGCGATGAACAATATGGATGCGGACGCTCTGCCTGCTCCCCGCAACGCTGCGTTAAGTCTTGAAAACATTGAGAAACCTTTTTCCTTAAGATAGGAGGGCGCAAACCCTCATATTTAAGTTACTCAACGAAACGCGAAGGGGAATCGAGATTTGTTACGAAACGTAAAGGCAGACCGCCATCCGGCGGCAAGCGAAATCCGGGGAAGAAAACTAAAAGGGGTGCGGGCGGTCCCAATCCGCGCCACGCACCCCACTTTGAGTTGAGGTATAGAGGAAGAAATTCATCCCTGTAGCAACTCGCGCAAAACGGGCACGGAATCCGCACCCTTCTCGATTAGGCCGCATTCACTAGAATGTCGTCCAGTACCTCAGTGCCTTCTTCTTGCGCACGGTCAGCCTGCTCCTGGCATTGAATGCAGAATGGCGCCCACGGCACCGCAGCCACTCGTTTCGGGCTGATTTCTTCCTCGCAATGGAGGCAAGTGCCGAACGAGCCATCGTCAATACGCCGTAACGCCGCGCGTACATTCCGTAACAGGTTTGACTCGCGGTCTAAATTGCGAATAGCCAACTCGCGCTCCGAAGCATGCTGCACTTCATCCAATGCATCCGCGCTTTTTTCGATGGTGATCGCATCGCGATTGCGGACAATCCGCTCCAGCTCTTCCTGTTTGGTTTCCAAAATTTTCTTAAATTTAGCGACTTCAATCTTCGTCATTTTATATTTCTCCTCCATAACCCCAACTGCCTTTTACTCAACAAAAACATCTACTTAAATCGAATCGCAATAATCAAATCTACACGTATAAACGCGGACCCGACTAAAAAGTTTCATCAACGGTATCACAACCTCTGAGTAGAGAACAGATGCGATGTACTATTACCGTACTGAGGATCCGAAGCAGAGTAAAAGACGCCGTACGGCGATCCCAAGCGCACGAACTTGACCGGGAAAATACGGACCCGCATCTTTACTTCCGCAAGCAAACGCTTTTTGGATCTCAGAATCATACCACAACCCCTTAGCAATTAGATAGCCATCCGCAAAATTAAACCCGCAGGCAGCAAAAACCGCTGCCGCTTTGAGACTCCAGCCACCGGATTGTCCGCTCCATGGGTAATCTATCGGCCGACCCACCGACGGACCTTATGCCTGGTGGCTTCAATTCGCAACGACATTCGCCGTGCAAATAAATCACTTGTGGGATGCCCTATCTCTTCCACCTGCAATTTTCATCACGCTCAGGCGCCAGCCTGACTCCGCATCCGGTTCGGGTTCCTCCGATGATTTAAGGTTCGCCGCGCCTCGGAATTTTCTCACCCGCCATGGAAGAAAATATACGGTCCCGTGTAAATCTGCCTCAAAACGGCCAGTTCTACCGGCGGCTCACTGCGCTATTTAGAGCAGGGGCGGGTCGTAAATCCACTAGGCAGCTATAGAAGGTGGGACCGCCGCCGATGTCGGTGAGCCGCTCGGACGTGAGATGATTCATGCCCCATTTCCCGCGCGATCCTTTGCTCCACCGCACACTGCGCGCACGTGCTACGCCGCGCGGCACATCGTCGTTTAAATCCGCCTGGAAGAAGCAGGAACCGCGGCCGTTGACGGCCTCAATCTCCATGCCTTGCGTAATGCCGCATTGCGCGGCGTCCATAGGATGCAGCGAAAGCAGGGCGGTTTGCCGGTCCACATCCGTGCGATTGCCAAACGTGGAGTTCATGCTGTCGTCATTCTTGCCGGTGATGAGCTCGAACGGATATCGGCGCGCCAGTTCCGCATCTCCGAAACGCGATTCGGTGGCGGGTGTATATTCCAGCGTGTTCGCTCCAAATTCGAACTTGCCAGAAGGCGTCTGAAACCCGCCCGCCGCGAATGGCAAAAAGGGCTCTCCGGCGGGCGCGATGTTCAAGCGAATGGAACGCTCGCGCTCCAGGCGGTCGAGCGTGATACCCGCGAAGTAGGGAGAATCGGTGCGCAGCAGCGCCTCAATCATCTGGTCTTCGCTGTCGTCAAAACAAGCGTCGCGAAACCCGAGCCGCTTGGCAAGCAGCCGGAAGATCTCGACATTGCTCTTGGTTTCGCCCGGCGCCGGCAGCGCGGGCCGCGCTAACTGCAAATGATAATGGCCATAGGCCAAATAGATATCGGTATGTTCCAGGAAAGTCGTCGTTGGCAGGACGATATCGGCGTAGTCCGCCGTGTCCGTCTGAACCTGCTCCATCGATACTGTGAACAAATCTTCGCGCTTCAGTCCTTCCACGACTTTCGACTGGTTCGGAGCAATCGCCGCCGGATTGGAGTTGTAGACCACCAGCGCGCGCACCCGCGGCTGGTCCGCAGCCGCATGACCGGTTTCCGCCCGGCCAAAATCCACCAAGGCGGAACCAAGCTGCGCCATATTCACCACCCGCGCTTCGCGGCCTAATGGCGAGAGCTTCTGTAGCTCCGGCATTTCCAGCGCCTCGCGATTGAATTGGAAAGCCCCCGACGTAGTCAGCTGCAAGCCACCGCCAGCGTCGCGCCATGCGCCGGTCAAGACCGGAAGCGCCGCAATGGCCCGAACTGCGCTGCCGCCGCGCTCGCTGCGTTGCACTCCATAGTTCACGCGTATCGCGGCCGGATGTGTAGTTGCGTACTCCCGTGCCAGCGATTCGATTTCCTCCGCCGGAATGCCGGTCCACTCCGCGGCGCGGTCCGGCGGATACTGGGCTGCCAATCGGGCTAAATCCTCGAAGCCGTTGGTATGCCCGGCAATGTAACGCCGGTCTTCCAAGCCGTCACGCAAGATGACGTGCATCAGGCCCAACGCCAGCGCCAGGTCTGACCCGGGATTGATTGCAAAATGTTTGTCAGCGGCCCGCCCAGTGCGATTTTTTACCGGATCGATGGTGTAAAACTTCGCACCCTTGCGCCGGGCTTCGACGATCCACGGCCATAGGTGAACGTTCGTGCCGAGTACGTTGGCGCCCCACGCGATGATCATCTTCGCCTGGGCAAACTGTTCCGGCTCCATTCCCAGCCTCGCGCCTTGCGACTGCGTGAGCGCCACTCCGCCGGCGGCAGAGCAAATGGTCCGGTCCAGCCGCGATGCGCCCATTCGGTGGAAAAAGCGCCGGTCCATGCCGGAGCCATTCAGCATGCCCATAGTGCCCGCGTAGCTGTAGGGCAAGATGGCTTCCGGCCCATGCTCGCGCGCTATACTGCTGAGCCGGCCGGCGATCTCATCCAGCGCGGCGTCCCAACTAATGCGCTCAAACTTCCCTTCGCCCTTGGCGCCAGAACGGCGCAAGGGATACAGCAGGCGGTCCGGATGATACTCGCGCTCCAGGTATTTGGTGACTTTGGCGCAGAGGAAACCGCGCGTGACCGGGTGTGCTTTATCGCCGCTCAACTTGACCGCGCGGCCCGCGGTGTTTATGTCTAAAACCAGGGCGCACGTATCCGGACAATCTAACGCACAAACCGATTTGCGTTTTTCAGTCATGTGTTCAAGCCTTGCTTGCCGCAAGGCTGCTGGTTAGTGCACTCGGATGCGGACCTTTTCCTTCAATACCAACTCGTCGAAAATGGCCAGCACTTTCTTGCGGTAGGTATACATCTGCCGCAAGGAATCGCGAAAGCCGTCGTCATAGCGGCGCGGCTGCAGCCACTTGTGCAGCAGCGGCCGCGGCACGTCGATATCGCGGCGCAAATCATCAGCCCTGTGCCCGCGCAGAAACAGGCCGTAAAATATGGCTGCTTCCCTTTGCGGTGCTAATGGATCGAAATCGTCACGCCCAAGCATAAGCACTTACTGCTAAGTCCGTATCGTACTACTTTTGAAAGGACTTTAGAACCTCTTAATTCATCAGTCTAGCAACGCTGTCAAGTCTGTTCTAGTTGGATGCAAAAAGAGCGGGCACGTTTCCGCAACCGCCCTTTTTGCTGCGTTTTTCTTTCGGCTAGAAGGAAAATTTGGCTCCTAGCTGCATGGTTCGAGCCCCGCCGCCGCTGCCCAGGGCGCCGTTGCCCGCACCCAGGGTCGCGGTGATCTGTCCGAAGGTACCTTGGTTGTTCACCGCCGAGTTGGGATTGGCGAATTGCGGCGTATTGGTTACGCCAAACGCCTCGCCGCGCAGCTCGAAGCGGTAGCGTTCATGGAAAGTAATCACCTTCGTGAGCGATGCGTCCAAGTTAACGAAACCCGGTCCGCTCAAAATGTTCCGGCCGGTATTACCCGCCACGCCGCCGCCGGAGGGTTGGCCGAAACTGGCCGTAGTGAACCAGGGATTGCCCGCCCCGACGCCGCCCAGGATCGCCACTGGATAGAGTTGATTCGCCGTCTGCGCGATGCCTTGGCCAGGCAAATTCAAAGCGGTTCCGTCGGCCGTAACCGTAAAAGGTATTCCGGTCATTAACGTTAAGATTCCGGTCACGCGCCAGTTTCCAAACAGGTTACCCGTAAAGCCGGAATTCAACCATTTCTTGCCTGGTCCAAATGGTAATTCGTAGATGTAGCTTTGCACAAATGTTTGAGTCCGGTCATAATCGTTCCGCGCGTAGTTACGTCTTTGGTTTACGTAGAAAGCTAAGCCGCCGTCGTCGCCGCTTTGAAACGCCATGCCCTTGCCCCAGGTGTAGGAGGTGGTTATGGTTAAGCCCGCTGCAAAGCGCCGGTCCACTTTCACTTGTAGTGAGTTATAGCTGGTTGAAAATGGCGCGAACAATATGTTTGTCGAGGCGGTGCGTCCAAACGTTGGAAACTGCGGTTGGCCAGCCGATCCCGCGCCGGGAATTACCCCCGCATTGGCGTTGTAGTTCACCACCGAATCCACGCCATGGTTACCTACGTACGCCACATCCAGGGTGAACTTTGACGGCAGAGCCTGCTGCACGGCAAAGTTCCAGGACTCCACGTACGGATTCTTGAACCCGGTGTTGACTGCGGTGTAGCTTTGGCTAATGGGCGCGGACAGAATGCCGTTGGATGGAACGGCCGGTAACTGTGACGGCGGGAAGCCGTTTTGAAAAGTGGCCGGTTGGCCGGTATAAAGCAAGGCGGGTACGTAGGTATTCAGTGCATCGTATTCGTTGTTCGCTCGCACGGGGTAGTTATACGCATAGCTGTTGTCGGGATATGGTGTATAGCTGATGCCGAAACCCGCGCGTAGCACCGTGGATTCAGTCAACCGGTAGGCCGCGCCGAACCGCGGTGCAAAATAATTCAAATGGTTCTTCATTCCCAAGTTGATGGGATTGCCGCCGACTCCCGCAATGACCAGCGTGTTGTTGGCCGGATTGTAGTTTGACAAGCCGCCCGGAAACTGCGGCGTATAGGGCGGATACAATTCCCAGCGGACGCCAAAGTTCAACGTTAACTTCGGACTTACAGTCCAGCGGTCCTGCACGAAACTGAAAAATTGCTTGCCGCGGATAGAAGGGAAATACGTTGCCAAATCGCGCCCAGCCTGGTTGGGCAAATCCAAAAGAAAGCTGGCCAGGATATTCAAATTAGAGGTCACGGATGAACCGGTTCCCGTATTCAACGCCGTTTGACCAGGGTTGAAAGTGTAGAGACCGCGCGGGCTGAAGGTCTGCTCCTGCAGCAACGCGTCGCGAATGGCCCGGTAATCCACGCCGAACTTAATGCTGTGGTTTCCGATGATTTTCGTCCAGTTGTTCGAAAGATCGATATTCGCTTCGGCGCGCGTCCAGGGCAGGCTGGCGCTATAGCCAAGTATGGGGCTCGAATAGAACGAACTGAGGGCGATACCCACCAGGCCGCTGGTGATTTTGTCCAGGTTGACGCCGGGAATACCTAATGCCGTGCTTTGGTTCATTCCGTAGTCGGTCGGAGTCGCGACGTTGTTGTAGTACGCCACCCCAGCCCGGAATTCCGCAATCAGATTTGGCGAAAACACCCGCGTGTAATTGATGCCGCCGCTATAGGTTCGCTGCAAACCGGTGCCCGCGAAGTTACCCTGTGCGGGGCCGCCGGCCAGTCCAAAAACGGGAGCCTGATTGACTAACGGCCGCGCGTAGCTAAGCCGCACGCTGACGCGGTCTTTATCCGTGGCGTTGTAATCCACCTTGGTATCGAATGAGGTGGTGTCTTTGCTGTACGGCAACAATGCAAAATAATTGTTGGCACCGTTTGCGCTGGGCTGATTGGGCGCTGGCACCAGTGAAAATAGCGCCGCCGAAATCGGGTTGATACGGCTTGTGGGGATGATATTATTCGCAAATGGCGTTCGTCCGGTTCCGTTGGTGCTGGGACTCGAAGCCGGATCGTAGATCTTTGCCGAACCGGCCAGGTTTCCGCCGATCTGAGCTTGCGTCGGAATCGTCAGCAAATTGGTATTGGCTTCATGGTCAGCGATGCGGAGGATGTCACCAAAATAAAACAGTTTGTTCTTGATGATGGGTCCGCCCACGTTTCCGCCGAAATAGTTGTAGGCCAGGTGCCCTACTGAGGCGTTGAAGAAGCTGCGCGCATTCATGTAGCTGTTTTGCAGAAACTCATACGCCGCGCCGTGGATTTCGTTACTGCCGGATTTCAGAATCACGTTGGCTACCGCGCCGCTTGCGCGTCCCAACTCCGCGTCGAAGTTGCTTGTGGATACGTCAACCGTTTGGATTGCTTCAATGGGCGGCACGATGATTTGCAGGAGGCCGGTGCGTTCGTTATCGTCGATGCCCTCTATCTGATAGTTGTTGCCCATTCGCATTTGCCCGTTCACTTCAGTTTGCAGCGAACTGGAAGCGTTGAAGAATTGGGAATGTTGAAAATTGGCGCGCGTGGTTCCGGGCACCAGGTTCAATAAACCTTGAAAATTACGTTGCCCCGTGGTCGGTAGATTGGCTGTCTGCTCCGCCGAGATGCTGACCGCGATATCCGCGCGGTCGGTTTGCAGCGGCGGCGGGGCGGTAGTCACTTCCACTGTGTCCACGATATTTCCTACTTCTAACTGCACGTCAACGCGTGCATTCTGATTGACCGCCACGCCGATGTTTTGCCGGACTGCCTTCTTGAAGCCAGTCAGCTCCACGTCTACCCTGTAATTTCCTTCGGGCACGTTGGGGAAAGTGAAGTTACCGCTAGCGTTGGTTGTGTCGGTGCGGGCGGTATTCGTGCTGACCTCGGTTAGCGTGACTTTTGCGTTCGCCGCAACGCCGCCGGAGGTATCGGTAACAGTACCAAGAACCGTGCCAGTGACTGCCTGGCTAAAGGAAGCGGTTCTAAAAACGAAGACAAGCGCAACGATAGCGCACATCGTACGTAGATGTTTGAACATATTGAGATCCCAGAAGACACCGTTACTCCGTATGGAGTTTTCCCGATTATATCGAATAAATTAGAGTAGGAGTGCATGCGCAATTTTCTAGATCTCACGGGTAAAACGGCTCTCATCACGGGCGCGTCCTCCGGCATAGGCGCCGCGACCGCACGGTGCTTCGCCGAACTCGGCGCGCGAGTCGCCATCGGCTATCACCGCAACGCCAAAGGTGCGAAGGAAATTCAAAAGGAAATCGAGACTGCCGGCGGTAGCGCTATTGCCCTCGAAGCGGATATGCGCCAACCCGCGCAAATCCGCCAGTTGATTGAACGGGCCGTCTCTGGTCTAGGCCAGATCGATATTTTGGTGAACAACGCCGGGTCTTTGATTGAGCGCTTGACCTTTGACAAGCTGACGCGGGAGCGTTGGGATGAAGTGATCAATCTCAACCTCACGAGCGCCATGCTTGCCGCGCAAGCTGTAGCGCCGGGAATGACGGAGCGCCGGGGCGGCAGCATCATTAATATTGTTTCCATTGCCGGGCGCAATGGCGGCGGCCCCGGAGCGGGTGCGTATGCCACGGCCAAAGGCGGCCTGATCACTCTGACCAAGGCATTAGCGAAGGAGTTTGCGCCGCACAACGTCCGCGTGAATGCCGTTTCACCGGGCGTCATCGATACGCCTTTTCATGAAGTGTTTTCCACTCCTGAGATGATAGCCGCGTTTGTCAAAGGTATACCCATGGGGCGGGTGGGCACGTCTGAAGAAATCGCCACGGTCATTGCCTTCCTCGCTTCGAATGCCGCTGCCTATATCACTGGAGAAACGATTGAGGTGAACGGCGGCCAGCTCATGCTTTGAGGTTGTATCTATTAGATAAAGATCGTAGATGAGATCAATTGCGTTTTATATTCTTTCGACCGTCCTAATTCCGGCGGCGGCCCAACCGCCGCCTTCTCCCACTGCGCAGAGCCAAGCAGAACTAACCGCCAAGATGCTGGCTATTGGTCCAAGCGCCGACCCGGCAGCAGCCAAGCGCGGCAAGCAATTCTTTGGGGCGACGTGCAGCTTTTGCCACGGAGCGGATGCCCGGGGCGGCGATGGAGGCCCTGACTTGGTCCGTTCCATTTTGGTTCTGCATGACGAGAATGGCAGCACGATCGGCCCGGTGATTCTCGCCGGCCGGCCCGCGAAAGGCATGCCATCATTCGCTTCCATGCCAAAGGAGCGCATTTCAGATATTGCGGCGTTTTTGAAATCCCGTTATCAAGCCGCCGCGAACAGAGGCGCATATGAGTTTCAGAAAATTGCCACCGGCGATGCCAAAGCCGGGAAAGCCTACTTTGATGCCAAATGCGCCGGCTGTCATTCCCCTACGGGTGATTTGGCCGGCGTAGCTTCAAAATTTGATGAGACCACGCTGCAATCCGTCTTTTTATATCCCCTCAGCAATCGCGGCAAAGATGGAAAGCTTTCGGCGAAGGCGGCGCCTACCGTTACCGTGACTCTTCCTTCCGGTGAATCCATTTCCGGCGTGCTGGATCATCTGGATGATTTTGAGGTTGCCTTAACTGATTTCGCGGGAGGATTGCATTCGTGGCCGCTTAACGATGGAACGGCAGCGTCTGAAAAAACGGTAGTAGCGGTGCATGACCCGCTGGCCGCGCACGTTGCATTGCTAAAGCAGTATTCCGATGCCGACATGCACAATATTCTTACTTATCTGGAGACGCTGAAATGAAACTACGCCGCCTGTTGCTAGCCGGGGTGTTGGTCTCGTCAGCGTTTGCAGTGTTTGCTGCAGATGTCGAATGGCCGACCTTCAACGGCGATTTTTCCGGACGACGCTTCAGCGCGCTCTCTCAAATCAGTGCAACGAATGTCCACTCGCTTGCCCTCGAATGGACATCAAAGCCCAACAGCATTCCCGGCGCGGCGCCAGGCGCATCCATTAAAGCGACGCCGGTGGTGAAAGACGGCATCCTCTATTACGCAGTCCCTGATAACGCCCGCGCAATTGAGGCCCGCACTGGCCGCGAGTTATGGCATTACGAATGGCAATCGCACGGCGGCATTCATATCGGAAATCGCGGAGTGGGCATCTACGGCAACTGGGTTTTCTTTGAGACACCCGACAACCATTTGATTTCTCTAGAAGCGAAAACGGGAAAGTTCCGCTGGAGCGTAGAAATCGCCGATCTTGCCCAGGAATATTTCTCCACGCCGGCGCCGCTGGTGATCGGCAATCACATCATTGTGGGCGTCGGCGGCGATTCGCTGGATGTTCCCGGTTATCTCGAAGCGCGCGATCCCGAAACCGGCGCGGTCCAGTGGCACTGGAATACGGAACCGCGGCCTGGCCAGCCGGGAGCGGAATCCTGGCCAAACAAAGATTCCATGGAGCACGGCGGCGGCATGACCTGGATGCCCGGCACCTATGATCCGGAATTGAACTTGATCTTTTGGGGCACGGGCAATCCCAATCCGGTGCATGCGGGGCAGGGACGCAAAGGCGACAATTTGTGGACCTGCTCGCTGGTGGCGTTGAATCCCGACACCGGAAAAATGGCGTGGTATTTCCAAGCGTCTCCGCATGACACGCACGATTGGGATGCCGTGCAAACGCCGGTGCTCTTCGATGCCCAAATAAATGGTAAGCCGCGCAAACTGCTGGCGCAGGCTAGCCGCAACGGCTATTATTTTGTACTGGACCGGACCAACGGCAAACGCGTGGTGTCCACACCCTACATTCCGCTCAACTGGTCAAAAGGCGAGGACGCCAAAGGCCAGCCGATTCCCGACCCGGCCAAGGAGCCGAAGACCAATGGCACTCTAGTGATTCCGTCGGGTGGGGGCGGCACCAATTGGTTCGCCCCATCTTACAGCCCCGAAACCGGCTTGTTTTACGTTAACTCCACGGAGTCGTACAGCGTTTATTATCTGACGGATACCGATCCGAAGCCCGAGGGCTACGGCGGCCGCGCGCTCCACGTGTGGTCACAATCGATGCTGAAGGCGATTGCCGCCGCGACGGGGAAAATTCGTTGGATGCATGTTTATCCCGGCTATAACGGTTCCATCCATTCCGGCTTGCTGGCGACTGCCGGAGAGTTGCTCTTTAGCGGCGATGCGGCCGGGCATTTCGTCGCGTTTGACCCGGCTACCGGCAAGATTCTGTGGCACGCCACGCTGGGTTCTTCGGTTTCCAATGCACCTATTACGTATGAGCTGGATGGCCGGCAATATGTAGTCGCCGCCGCCGGAGACACGCTGTATAGTTTTGCTTTGCCACACTAGAAGTGATGGAACACCACCAGGAACACGACAAAGCTCTACGCGACCATCTGGCAGCTCTGCTCGAAGGCGGTGGAGCACATGCAACTTTTGACGCAGCCGTTAAAGATCTACCGGCGAATCTTCGCGGGAAACGCCCCGAAGGCGTTCCCTATTCTCCCTGGGAACTGCTAGAGCACTTGCGCATCACTCAATGGGACATTCTCGAATTCAGCCGCAACCCCAAACATGTATCGCCCGATTGGCCCTCCGGTTATTGGCCGTCTTCGGCGGTTCCGCCAGACGAAAAGGCCTGGGATAAAACCGTGGCGGCCTTTCAAGCGGATCTGAAAGCCATGCTCAAACTGGCGGGGGACAAATCAACCGACCTGTTCGCGCGCATTCCTCACGGCGATGGGCAAACCATTCTGCGCGAGGTGTTGCTGGTGGCTGATCATAGCGCGTATCACATCGGGCAACTTATTCTGGTGCGGCGTTTGCTCGGTGCCTGGGAATAGCCGCAAGCATGTCTTCGCAATCTACTCGACGCTCCTTTGTGGCCGGTGGACTTGGCGCCGGCGCCGCGCTAGGTTTTCCCAGTTTCTTTGAGAAAAGCAATGCCATTCGGCTGGGCGGTCCGGTTTTTCTCAAATCGGACGACCCCGGCGCGCTGGCCAGGGAACACCGCCGCCTTGGTTACAGCGCCGCTTATGTTCCGCAAGTGAAACTATCGGACAGCGCCCACATTCGAGCCATCGAGAAAGCATTCGCGGCCCAAAAGGTGGTCATCGCCGAAGTGGGCGCGTGGAAGAATATGCTTGAGCCGGACGCCTTGACGCGCCGTGACAACCTTGCTTATGTCACGGAGCGTTGCGCCTTGGCGGAAGCGGTGGGTGCGCGCTGTTGCGTGGATATCGCCGGCACGTACAACCCGGAGGTGTGGTACGGACCGCATCCGAAGAACCTCTCAAAGGAGTTCTTTGACGCGACCGTCGCCAACTGCCGCCACGTGATCGATTCCGTAAAACCAAAGCGCACCAAGTTCACGATCGAGATGATGGGTTGGAGCATTCCGGACGGCCCCGATTCTTATTTGAAGCTAATCCGCGCCGTGGACCGGCCGGCGTTCGGCGTTCACATGGACGTTTGCAACGGCGTGAATAGCCCCAGGCGCTTTTACGAAAACAGCGCGTTCATTGGCGAATGCTTTTCGGTGCTCGGTCCTTGGATTACGTCCTGCCACGCCAAAGACCTGGCTTGGATTACCGAATTGAACGTGCACTTTCAAGAGGTGGTCCCCGGCAAAGGCCAGATCGATTACGGTCGCTACCTGTTGGAGCTGAGCCGCTTGCCCGGCCATGTGCCGCTAATGCTGGAACATCTGAAAACGCCGGAAGAGTATCAAGCGGGCGCGAACTACATCCGCCGCATCGGCAAGGGCCGCGGCCTTACGTTTATGTAATTACCGGCCGCACAAAAATTACTTGACGTCTAATATGACGTGTCTTAATATGTCATTGTGCGACATATCGTGGAAAAAATAAAACCCCTGAGTGAGCCGGTTGTGTTGATTCTGGCGAGCCTTGCGCAGGAACCCCGGCACGGCTATGCGCTGCTTTCAGACGTGGAAAAGCTTAGCGGAGGGCGTGTCAGCCTCAGCACAGGCACGCTTTACGGAGCGATTCGCCGTCTGCTTGAAGACGAGTGGATCGAGCGATTCGAGCAGGAAGATACTTCGCGCGATAAGCAAGCCTATCGCCTGACAAAGAAAGGCCGGATGCAGCTCGAATCGGAGATCGCGCGGTTGCGTCACTTAGTGCAAGCGGCTGCCGGGCGGCTACGGCTTCAGGAGATATAGATGAGCATCCTTACCTGCTACCGGTTCCTGCTCGGCTTTTATCCGAACGATTTTCGCCGGCAATTTTCAGACGAAATGCTTGACGTGTTCGAGCGGCGGGTGCACGACCGCCTGGCACCTGGGAAAACTGCCTCGATCGCTTTCGTGTCCCGCGAATTTTTCAGTTTATTGAGAGGAGCACCAACAATGTGGATGGAAAAAATCTTAGTGATGAAACAGAAACAACCAATAAACGTGCCTGTCGCCGAAAGCGCTTTGAGCGTAGTAGAAATTAAAAAGCTTCGCGAAAAAGCCATCAGTCGCATGGTTCAGGCCATCGCTACGCATGATTTTCCGGGCGCTCGCCGCTATTCGGAGGAAGAGATTCGCCTGACCGCCATCCTGGGTGACAGGACCGAGCCACCGTCATCACAATGTGCGGGAGCTGCGTGACGGCAAATTTGCTTAAGTGGATCAGAAGATGGTTTCGCGACGGCCGCCAGCCGGAAGATCCATGCGTCGGCATCCGCGTGGGTGCCGCGGCATCGCGATCATCGTCTGATGGATCTGTGAAGCCGGGCAAACTCTTCCTTTAAATGGACACTGGCACAGCTATAATTCACGCCGCCGGATCCGGATTCCACCAACACCGCCCCTTGCCGCGCCGTGCCTCCTCGGCGCGCCTTCGAATCTCGCTCATCTCTTGATTAGACAGTGGTCGAAACTCCCGCGCCGCCGCGAAAGCTTGGTCCTGTTCATTCGGAAAACTCAAACCGAGCAAGGCCACATCCGGGTCCAGCGTAAGCGTGTAGTGCAGGCATTCGGCTACGCTCAACCGCGGCAGAATTGCCCGGCCTGCATCCGATCCACCCGAAGATACCTTTCCCCGAGGCCGCGCTTGCAATGGCTGGTTGTATCCTTCGGTGTAGCCGACCAGCTTTCCCGCTCCAAAAGTTTTGAAACAAACCGTCCCGACGTTATGGGCCTTCGCCAATGGCAATGTCGAGAGCGTCGATCTTATCGATCACAAACATCCGTTGGCGGCCTCCTTGCAGCGCGCGGCCTACAATCTCTTCCGAATAACCGTCCTCATAAAGTGGCCGCGGTATCAATCACATTCAGACCAGCATCCATCGCGCGCCGAACTGTTTTCACGCACGTTTCACGACTCACGTTCCGGTCGGCCAGATCTCCAATTCCCAGCTTAGTCGCGCGAAAACCACACCGTCCGAGGGGGCGGCGGGGCGCAAACGGAGAAATTCGTTCGTTATTTTTACGTTAATATGACGGCAGAAGGTGGCCCGTGCATCATTAAGTTACTTTGATCTTTGGAATCAACCGGCTAGCGGATGGAACCCGGCCCATAAAATAACGTCTTTGAAACAGGGGAGGGAACGCACGTTTGGCTCAAACCGGCCAGCACCCAAACAATGCCTCCGAGGCGCGCCTCAACGGCAACGTGATCATCGGCGAACTTCTCCGTAACATGGAACTCGGCCGTTTTGACATGGCTTACTCGGTCCTGCTGCCGTGCGTCTTCACGGTTTATCTGAATCCCGAAGACCACGCTGCGTTAAGCGGTGTGTTTGATCTGGTGGTAGAGGATGCGTGCCGGGCCTTGCGCGCCCGGGTGGCCGAGCTCAACGCCAAGCCTGCTTTGCTCAGCCTGTCGCGCCGTGGCAAAACCACCAAGGAACATAAAATCGCCGGCCGTGATTGGGACATCGAATTCCTGCCCGACATTGAGGTTCCCGTGGGCGATGTCGAAATCCACTCCGAACTCAACGAGAGCGTGCAACCTGGCTATCGTGGCACGAAAACGACTCTCATTAGCCGCGAGCCTTCGGCCACTGCGCAACGTGCGGGTCAAACTACAACCGGGCAGATGAAAATCAGTCACAACACCGAGTCCGGCCGCGCCGATACCGTATATGCCGAAGTCCGCTATCAGGATGATTCCGGCCCGCAGGTTTACCTGATTGTCCAGAATCGCGTACGCATTGGCCGGGGAGGGAATGAGCAGCCCATGGATCTCGCGCTTTATACGAACGACGAAGTTTCGCGCGAACACCTGGTCATCCGCCGCGATCCTGCCACCGGCGCGTTCTTCGTCTCCGATTCCAGTACGAATGGTACCTGGGTGAATGGCAAAAGACTCCGCAAGAGCGCCGAAGAACCGCTTCCCGAACATGCGGAAATCGGTGTTGGCGAAATTCTCACGCTTCAGTTTGAGGTCCGAAAATGAAAACCGCCGTTGCCTGGCGGGCTGCGGCTTATACGCATCCGGGCCTCGAACGCGATATTAACGAAGACCGCGTTTGGGTCGACGATGCCCGCGGCCTGTTCCTGGTAGTGGACGGCTTAGGTGGACATGCCGCTGGGGAAGTAGCCGCCGAGACGGCCGTCAGCGCTATTGAAGAAACCCTGAAATCTCTCGATTATGGCGCCGAAAATATTGAAGCGCAGCTTCGCATTGCCATTACCTCCGCTAACAACCGCATCTATGATCTAGCTCAAACGCATCCAGAATATGACGGCATGGCTTGCGTGCTCACGCTAGCGGCAGCTTCTGGCGATCGCGTCATCGTGGGACATGTGGGCGATTCCCGCCTTTATCTCATTTGGAACGGCAAAGTCCGCAAACTCACCAGCGACCATTCACCCGTGGGTGAAGTGGAGGATCAAGGCTTGCTGACGGAAAGACAAGCCATGCTTCATCCGCGCCGGAATGAAGTTTTTCGCGACGTTGGTTCGGTCCTGCGCCAGTCCGATGATCCGCAATTCATTGAAATCAAGAACTTCCTTTTTCGCGCGGATGCCGCGCTTCTCCTTTGTAGCGACGGCCTGAGCGATTGCGTTTCCTCCGATGAAATCAGCCAAATTGTGGAACGTTTTGACGGCGATGCTTCCAAAACCGCGCAACAATTGGTGGAAGCCGCCAATGCCGCGGGTGGGCGCGACAATATCAGCGTAGTCTTCGTGGCCGGTCCTGAATTTTTGGGGATTGAATCCAGCACTTTATCCGAAACCCGTGCGCGCCATGCCACCACGCGCATGCGTAGCGAGGCCAGCGTTTGGCGCAGTTTTTTTAGAAGCGCTTTGGTTTTCTTGATTGGCATCTTTCTTGGCTTGCTGCTGCGCCCATCACTACTTCTGCTGACGGATCGAGTGGCTAATAAATCTCCTGTGCCAAAAATAGAGCCGCCCGCGCCGCATTCGCCGCAAACCGTCGCCGTCAATCCGGCTGATCCGCTTGGCATCACCAGCGCCCTGGCCGCCGCACAACCCGGAGACACCATCACTATTCCGCCTGGTAATTATCTAGGCCCGCTGCAGTTGAAAGAGCACGTAAACCTGATCGCCACCGTGCCACGCCAGGCTATTTTGCGCAGCGACCCAAGTTCGTCTCCTGATCCCGGAACCGCGCTGGCCGCGCATTCCCTGGCCGTCGCCCGCGTTTCGGGCTTGCGCATTCTGGGTGACAACACTCATCCTCTGCATACCGGCATCTTACTGGCGAATTCGTCTATTGAACTCGAGGACTGCGAAGTCTCCGGAGCCATCGAAGCCGGTATTCGCATTGAAGGCAATTCGCACCCGCTCCTGCTGGGCAATTTCGTGCATGCCAATATCGGACCGGGCATCATTATTCATGCGCCTGCTGCGCCCCGTCTCGTGGGCAACCGCGTCTCAGGAATAAAGATCGATCCGGACGCGCATCCCATACTGCTGGACAATCTACAGAGCCGCGACCATGAGGGAGCGGTGCCTAAATGACGTCTAGCGAATCCCTGGCGCCGCCAGCGGAAAAATTCGGTAAGTATGAAATCATCCGCAAGCTCAGCCGCAGCTTAACTGATGTGTATCTCGCCCGCGATACCTGGACCAATCAACGCGTCGTCCTTAAGCGCATTGAACATTCGCGCGACGAACTCACGCGCATCGTGATTGAAGCCGAAACGCGCGGCGCGCAAATTCAAAGACAATTGCATGCCTTAGACCCGCGCATTCTGAGGGTTTATGAATTCGGCGAGCAGAATAACTCGTTCTTCGTCGCCATGGAGTATTTCGAAGGCCGCACGCTTGCGGAAATCCTGCGGACTGATCGCCGTTTCGAAGCGAAGCGCGCGGCCCGCTATGCCGCCGAAATCTGTAGCCAACTCCGCACGCTCCATTCTTTTTTCTCCGACGTTAACGGCCGCAAAATCGCCGTCGTGCACGGCGATATTAAACCATCCAATGTCCAAATCGGCCTGAAAGACGATCTAAAACTGTTGGATTTCGGTATCGCGAAAGTTATCACGTCTACCCATCACTTAACGCGCCACAACCTGGGCAGTCCCAGTTACTGCTCTCCCGAACGCTTGAGCAAAGCGCAGGTGGATGTGCATGCCGATCTGTGGGCAGTGGGCGTAAGCCTGTTTGAAATGCTTTCGGGCAGCCCGCCCTATCAGGCGCAGGATACGCGTCAGTTAGAAAACTTGATTCAATCGAAACGGCCGCCGCGCGCCTTGCCGGAAGATTGCCCGGATTCGCTCAAAGCCATTGGCGGCAAGGCCTTGGCCGCCGATATTAGCAGTCGCTACAAATCGGCGGAAGCGTTTGAAATGGATCTGCGCGCATTTCTCGATGGCCGCCCCACGGCCGCGGAAAACGAGGACATCTCTAAATGGGACGCGAACGCCACCATTGAGAAACACGTCATCGTTCCCGGGTTGGAGCTTCCCGCGAAAGCCGGGACAATCGAAACGCAGATGGTTGAAACCGCAAACGTTGCCATTCCCCTAAACAATGGCCGTCCCAGTGGAGCGGAAACTCGTTTATCTACGGTGTCTCTCGCCACTCGAGTGGTATCTGCCACTAAGGCCAAGCCCAGCGCCGCCCGCGCACCCGTGCAAGTTCGTTTCGTTCGCAACGAAATAGGCAATTTGGCCATAGCTCTTCTGGCGGGCTTGCTGACCGGCTTGCTGTTGTTGATGCCGGTTGGGTATTACTACCGCATTTACGCGGCGCTCTCGCCGCTCCGTGCCTCGCGCGACTACGCACATGAACCGGCCCAAGTTTTAGCGTCTGATTGGAACCTGTATCAAGGTCTCAAGCGCAAGACTGCTTTTCTGGGCATGCTTTCCCCCGTCTCCGCCGCGGCTGGCTCGTTTCAAAAAAATCTGGTCTCCGCAGCCGACGGCATTATTGATAGCTTCCGCTCCAGTTCCGATAACAACCTGAATGATTTCGACTGGGCCCACGCGCGCCTCTGCCTTGAATACGTTTTGCAATTGGATCCATCAGACACCAAATCGAAAGGTAAGCTCGCGCTCTGCGACGGTTATCTCAACCTGATGCAAAATCCGCGCCTGCCGAAAGCCTCGTATAGCATTGATCACTTCCGCCAGGCCGCTTCGTATCTGCCGCACTCGCCTGATCCGCATCTGGGTCTTGCGCGCGTCTACGTGTACGCCTTCCACAACATTGGTGAGGCCATGGCTGAAACTCAGCAAGCGCAGCGCCTCGGTTTTCAGGGTGGTCCGCGTGAATCCGCGCAGGAAGCCGACGGCTACCTCTATCGCGCGGAATGGGAATTGGGTCGCGCGCGCCAGGCCGCCAACACGAACAAAGACGAAGCGGAAAAATGGCTGCAGATGTCGCGCGCCGATACGGAAAGCGCTCGCAAATTATACGAACCGCTAGTGGGCTTTTCGAATGTGAGCACCAATCTGGAACAGGTTTATCGCGATCGCAACCAGCAAGCCGAGCTCGAAGATATGGTATTGCAAGAGCAGCCCACAGCCGTTGCGCCAGTCAAACATAAAACCACTAAGCGGCCGACGAAACGCACGCATTGGTGGCAATGGTTTTAAAACAATGGCAATAACCAGGAGTTGGGAATCCACCGACGCTTTCCGGTCCGATGTTGAACGCAACGCGAAATCACCAGAGCGCCGCGGCGAATTCTTTTTCCTGCTGCCTGCTTCTCTCCTGGTTACTGTTGGCCTTTTTTTTGTGTTTACCGCCAAAACGCAAGACATGAACGGCCAGTTTCTAAATCTCAACAGCGTGCAAACTCCCGCGCAGTTGAATGCCGTTTTTCAAGCCTTCAATGATCCCGGCAACCGCGCCTACGTCACTGAGCGCACCTGGGATTTTCTGGATCACTATCGTCCGCTTCCCAATGTCGGTGCTTTATCGCGGCTGCGCCTGCGCCCCTCCGATGCCGAAGCCGATCCCCGCGCCCGTTCGCTTTGGAACAAAGAAATTTCCGGCAGGAACAGCACGTTGACTAGCCTGCCGCTGTTGCCCCTCGGTAAATTCAAGCCTCTGGTCATCGTGCGTACGCCGCAGGAATTCACGCGCGAATTCGTTGTTTGGAGCCTGCTCTATGTCGCGGGCTTCTGGGCAGTCCACTTCATTTGGCGGGCGCGGCGCTTTCGGGGCGACCCCGCCATTCTTCCCGCGCTGCAACTCCTCACCGGGATGGGGCTGGTCCTGATGGTCAGCCTCCGCGATCCGCTGCGCGACACGCTTGAATTCAAAAAATTTGCCTGGGGGGTGCTCCTCGGCTGCGCCTTGCTTTTGCTGCCGCTGTTCAAAACGTTTCAGCATCGTACTTTTTCGCACTGGGTTTATACGCCGCTGCTGGCCGCGTTCGCTTTGTTTATCGCGCTGCTGCGCCTCGGTTCCGGACCCACCGGCAGCGATGCTAGAGTCAATCTCGGGCCTTTTCAACCGGTTGAGATTATCAAGATCCTGCTGGTCTTTTTCCTGGCGGGCTACTTTGCGCAAAACTGGGAACGCCTGCGCGACCTGGATCAGAAAACGCTTGTGCCCCAATGGCTGCGCTGGCTGGAACTACCGCGATTCAGCCACGCCTTGCCCGTCATGTGCGGGGTCGCCTGCGGCCTGACGGTCTTCTTCATCTTAAAAGACATGGGGCCAGCCTTGGTGATGGGGTTTGTCTTCCTGTTGCTTTTCGCCATCGCGCGCGGCCGCTCCGGACTCGCCCTGGTTGGTCTGTTTTCACTAATCGCCGGCGTTGCTATCGGCTATCACTTTGGAGCGCCGCACACGGTCGCGGATCGAGTCTCCATGTGGCTCTCACCCTGGAATAATGACGTTCGCGGTGGAGACCAGCTTGCGCATTCGTTATGGGCCTTAGCGACGGGAGGGCCTTGGGGCTCGGGTCCCGGCTGGGGTGATCCCAGTGTCATTCCGGCCGGCCACACAGATCTGGTTCTCTCTGCCATCGCCGAAGAATGGGGTTTGCCAGGCGTTATCGGCATTGGCCTGCTCTTCGCCTTATTGATCCAGCGCGCGTTTCGTATCGCTCTCCGAGCGCCAGATGAATACGCTACTTTTCTTTCTCTCGGCCTCGGCTCTTTAATTGCGCTGGAAATGCTGCTCATCTCCGGCGGAGCGCTCGGAGCCATTCCGCTCTCCGGCGTTGTCTCTCCGTTTTTGAGCTCGGGGAACACCGCCATGTTGGCTAATTTTTTCATCTTTGCGGTGCTGCTCGGCATTTCGAATGAATCGGCATCGCCTCAGCCCGCCGAAACATTGGCGCCTGTCTTTCGAACACCCGTCCGCGTCATTGGAGGCGTCTTAGCCGCCTGCGCCTTCGTACTCATGGTCCGCGCCGCATATATCGAAGTGCTGCATGATCAGGATCTTCTCGCAAAAGACGCGCTTGTCTATACGCAAGACGGCGTAAAGCGCCCGCAGCACAATCCACGTTTAAACCTGTTAGCCGCAACCATTCCGCGCGGCGACATTTTTGACCGGAACGGCGTCTTGCTGGCTACTAGTAACTGGGGTGCGCTCGAAAAGCGCCGCGCCCAATACCGAGCTTTAGGTGTCTCTATCGATTCGTTGTCGCGTTTGGATAACCGCTTCTACCCCTTTGGTCCGGCTACCGCTCACTTACTCGGCGACTTACGGACCGGCGAAAAATTCCACGCGACGAACTCCTCATTGATTGAGCACGATTCCAATACGCGCCTGCAGGGTTACGGCGATTACCGCGAGCTCGCGCCCATCGTCCGTTACCGCCACCAACATAAAAATCCTCAACTGCAAGCTTTGCTGAATCGTGATCGCAGCGTTCGTTCCACCATTGATATCCGCCTCCAACTCAAAGCCAACGAAATTCTTCGTAATCACCTGGAACCAAGCAACAAGAAGGGCGCGCTAGTGGTGATGAATGCCCAAACGGGTGACGTACTCGCGCTGGTCAACTACCCCGTGCCCGCGCTTGACGGCTCGGCCACTCCAGACCAATTGCTGGATCGCGCTCGTTATGGCCAATATCCGCCTGGGTCTACCTTCAAGCTGGTCACCGCCATTGCCGCCTTGCGCCTCAATCCGAGTGCAACAGAGAAGGTCTATTCGTGTCACGCTTTAGGCGACGGCCGTGTGGGCGTAGTGATTCCCGGTTGGCGCCGTCCCATCCGCGATGACATCGGCGACCACGCGCACGGCTCACTCAATCTGGCCAGCGCCATCACAGTTTCTTGTAACGCCTATTTCGCGCAGCTTGGCGTCTTCGCAGTCGGTTCGCGAGCGCTGCATGAAACTGCCGAAATGCTTGGCATCCCTGCCGGCAGTGTAGCGGATATCAAAAAAATGCTGCCGTTCGCGGCTTATGGGCAGGGTCCAGTCGTTTCCACGCCGTTCAAGATGGCGCGCGTGGCTGCCACCATCGCGAATAACGGTGAAATGCCAACTGGCCGTTGGATTTTCGACAGTAATTTACACTCCGAGCCGCATCCGATTCTCGAAACTAGCTCCGCCGAATTTCTCGCCAAGGCTATGCGTTCCGTCGTCACCAACGGAACTGCGCGCGCGGCAATGTCCGGCCTCAGCATCAACGTGGCCGGCAAAACTGGGACCGCTCAACTCGATAAGGGCGACCCGCATTCCTGGTTCGCGGGCTTCGCTCCCTATGATGCCGCGCCGGACCAGCGGCTAGCCTTTTCCGTAGTAGTGGAACACGGCGGTTACGGCGCCAAATTTGCCGCGCCCATCGCCCGCGAATTAGTGGAAGCCGCTCAGCAATTGAACCTGCTCGCGCCAGCCGACTCCAATAAGAGATAATCCATGCCTGTTTCAAACGTAATCGAAAGACTCGGACGCGCCATCTTCGAAGCCCCTTTCGGCACGCGCAAAATCTCGAAAGACGCGCCGGAATTGGCTGAAATTCGCATCGCTGTTCTGGATGCCGTGAAAGCTAAAAGTCATCGAGCCAGCGGCAAGAGCATCTTCCCTTACAATCTGGTTCGCGTCAATTTGTTGGGCGTGCCGGAAGAGCAAGCGCCGGTTTTTTGCAGCGGCTTTCTCGCCAATTATTTTGCCGAGGAACTGCGCTCCAGTTTTGCCCGGTCAAATTACCGCTATCCAAAAGATCTGACCGTCGAAATATTCACCACGCCCACGCTGCCTGAGCCCGGTCAAGATTGGCTCACAGTGGATACCGAAGTTCTCAGCGAAACGCCGCCCGCTGAATTCAACGCTGCGCCCGCGCGTCTGGTGCTGCTAGCCGGAACCGCTAACGCCGTGGAATTTCCGCTTGATAAAACTCGTGTGAACATCGGGCGCACTCTGGATGTCAGCTCCGCCGCCGGCCCGTCGCGCCGCAACGACTTGGCTTTTACCGAAAACGACGACATCAGCCGCAGCGTCTCGCGCCAGCACGCTCACATCCTTCGTTCCCCAACCACAAATGAATACCGTATCTTCAACGACCGGACGTACAAAGGCAATGAAAATTGCGGCATTTGGATTGTCCGCAACAGCCTCAGCCAGCCCGTGCATCGAGGCGTGCGCGGCGCCGCGCTCCAGCCGAACGACGAAATTCATTTAAACCTGGCGATCCTCCGGTTTTGCAGTGCGGACCTTGAGTGAGCGGTCTAGTTGGTATACGCTAATTGCGTGACAAGGTATGTCGGACCGCCCGCCCTGTTTCTGCTGGCGGTTGGTTTGTTAAACGCTCAGGAAGGCCATGGCTATTCGACTGCTCAAGTTGAGAGCGGCGAGCAACTATTCTTTTCTAACTGCACGCGCTGCCACGGTCCTGAGGGAGATTCCGTGCCTGGCATCAATCTAGGCGTCAATAAGTTCCGCCATGGGACCAGCGATGACGACTTAATTGCCATCATCAAAAACGGCATTCCCGGTACGCCCATGCCGCCCGGCAATTTTTCAGAGGCGGACGCCGGGTCAATCGTGGCCTATCTCAGGTCCATGGCGAATACCAAACCATCGGTTCCAGGCGCTTCGCTTGCTGGAGACGCCGTGCGCGGCAAAGCGGTCTTCGAGGGCAAAGGAAAGTGTCTTAGTTGCCACCGGGTTAATGGCACAGGCTCATTTCTGGGCCCGGATCTCAGCGAAATTGCGGCGGGTCGCCGTCCTACGCTACTCGAAAAATCCCTTGTTGATCCGGATGCCGAAATCCGCATGGATAATCGCACGATTCGGGTCACGCGTCAGGACGGCAGCGCGCTGCTCGGCCGCTTTCTGAACCAAGACAACGACAGCTTGCAGCTGATTGACGGGAATGGCAAGCTTATTTCGCTGAATAAAAAAGACCTCCGCTCCTTCGACATCATGAAGGGATCCTTGATGCCGAGTTACAAGGAAAAACTATCCGAGCAGGAGCAGGCTGATGTGCTCAGCTACGTCTCCACGCTGAAAGGTCATAGTGTTTCAACGCTTGGGAATGCGTCTCAACAGGTTTCCTTTGACCGTCTGCTGCATGCGGACCAGGAGCCGCAAAACTGGCTCACCTACTCAGGCACAATGGCCAGCCAACGCTACAGCACTCTATCGCAAATCAATACTGCGAACGTGAAGAGCCTGGAGTTGCAATGGGTGCTGCAAGCCCGCTCGCCCGCTGAGCCGCTCAACAAGTATGAAGCCACGCCGCTGATTGTGGATGGCGTCATGTACACGGTGCAGCCGCCCAATGTAGTGGTGGCGCTCGACGCCGCGAACGGAAGAGTCTTTTGGACGTACGCCTACAATCCCGGATCGGCCGCGCGCATGTGCTGTGGACGCGTCAACCGCGGCTTGGCCATTTTGGGCAACACGTTATTCATGGGCACTATCGATGGGAATTTGATCGCGCTCGATGCGCGGGATGGCCGCCTGCTCTGGAACGTTCCTCTGGGAAATCCGGAGGCTGGTTACTCCGTCAGCGCCGCGCCGCTCATCGTGAAAGACAAAGTGATCATCGGGCCAGGAGGCGGCGAGTATGGCGTCAACGGCTTTCTGGCGGCCTATGATCCGAGCACCGGTAAACAGCTCTGGCGTTTCAACAGCATCCCGACCAGCCCAACTGCTCCCGGCCACGAAACCTGGGCGGGCGATTCCTGGAAACACGGGAGCGGCGCGGTTTGGGTGACCGGCTCGTATGATCCCGAACTCAATCTCATCTACTGGGGCATTGGGAACCCCGGACCCGATTGGAGCGGAGAAACGCGTGCCGGCGACAACCTGTATACCGATTCCGTTGTCGCCCTGGATGCCGACACCGGCCAACTGAAATGGCATTTTCAATTCACCCCGCACGACGAATTGGATTTTGACGCCGTGCAAGTTCCCGTTCTGGCGAATATGAACTGGAAGGGAACCCCGCGCAAGCTGATGCTGTGGGGTAATCGCAACGGATTCTTCTACGTGCTGGACCGTGTGACCGGTGAATTCCTGCTGGCGAAGCCATTCGTCAAGGTGAATTGGACTAGCGGGATTGATGACAAAGGGCGTCCTATGAACGTGAAAGGCTCCACGCCGGAAGGAACGTTTACCTACCCGAACAACCAAGGTGGAACCAACTGGTACAACCCCTCTTACAGCCCGCGTACTGGTTTATTTTACATCCCTAGTTGGATAGACACGTGGTCTATCAATACCAGCCGGAAGGAAGGATACAAGGAAGGGAATCAGTTTCTGAGCGGCGGCGCCGCGCCGGTTCTACGCACGGCTCCGAATAACAAACGGCCGCCCGCGGATGGTTACGGCGCAATCCAAGCCGTGGATACCCAGACCGGCGTCGTGAAATGGAAGTTCGATATGTCAGACGTGACCGACGGAGGCGTTCTGAGCACCGCGACCGATCTGGTGTTCGGCGGTGGACGTGAAGGCACGTTCTACGCACTCGACGCGCGCACCGGAGCAATGCTGTGGAAAGCCGCGCTGGGCGGGGCGATAGCGGCCGGTCCGGCGACTTATCTGGTAAACGGGCGGCAGTACGTCACGATTGCGGCCGGAAGCTCGGTATTTACGTTTGCTTTGCGGGAATAAATTTCCACCAATCTGTAACTTATTTAGTTTATGGTTAGTTTATGGACAGACTAGAAGAACTTAAAAACAAGTACCAAGCCGCGCTCAATATCATTAAACAGAAAGGCGTGAGCCTCTCGCATTTACACGTACAGGACAACAAACTCTTCATTCAGGGAGCCGCTCCATCAGAGGCGATTAAGAATGACGTTTGGAATCAAATCAAGGCAACAGATCCCAGCTTCAGCGATGTGACGTGCGACCTGAGTGTGGATTCGAGTTTGGCGCCGCCACCACCCGAACCTGTCGCGGCCGCGCCTATCGAAGATGCGTCCCGTAGTTATACAGTGCAAGCCGGTGACACGCTTTCCAAGATTGCGAAACAGTTCTATGGCAGCGCGAACGAATATCCCAAAATCTTTGAAGCCAACCGGGACAAGCTGTCAAATCCCGACAAGATTCAAGTCGGGCAGGAATTAGTAATTCCAGCGTAAATTCGTGCACATTTGTGCCGCTAATACACTAGCAAAAGTACCAAAACCTGTCGTTCCAAAATTGAGTACTTAACAGATCCCGAGTTCGGCTAGAGTATGGCTGTGCTCGGGCTCCCGGCTACCGTTATCAATCTTACGGGCTGTAAGGCCGGTGACAGCCTTGATGCAGCGGCTGGGCGATTTTCCGATAATCGGCAATCGCATGCTGCTGGTGTGGATGGCGGATATCGTGAAATGGGTCTTTCCGTCCGTTTTCTTATTGCGCTGCTATCTATTGACCCAGGTCATCGCGGCGGGAGCAGCCATGTACATGATGGGGCGACCGGTGTGCGCTGCTGGCGCGAGCCTTTATTGCCCTATCAATCCACCTTTTTTGCTCCTGGCCGTGCCACAATATAGCGCACAGGGCGCGAATCCGCGCCGCCAAACTATGCTTACCAGACGCCGTTTGCTTCAAACCACTGCTTCCATCGCTGCTGTTCCGGTGCTGCGGGGATTCGCCGCGCCCGAATCGCATTCCAGCCTTCCGCCCTCCATTGCGGCCTTGAAATCGATGCACGGCCAAGTCCGGCCCATCACCACTGAAGAACGCCGCGGACGCCTCGATCGCGCCCAGCAGCTCATGCGCGAAAACAAAATAGACGGTATCCTGCTGGCGGGTGGAACCAGTCTGACCTATTTCACGGGTATGCGCTGGGGAAATAGCGAACGTCTGTTCGCCGCCCTGATTCCGGCGAATGGCAAATCTATCTGTGTTCTGCCCTCGTTTGAAGACGCCCGCGCGCATGAGCAGTTGAACAGTGGTCCGCTTGAAAATGCCGAAGTGCTCACCTGGCATGAGGATGAAAGCCCGTATAAAATTCTGGCGGGCGGCATGCGCGCGCGCGGCATGGCGACTGGCGCCATCGGCGTGGAAGAGCGCACACCTTTCGTCTTCAGCGACGAAGTAGGGAAAGCGTCTCCCGGCGTCAAACTGGTCAGCGCCACGCCGGTCACTGCTGGTTGCCGCATGATCAAGAGCGCGCATGAATTGGAACTCATGAGCATCGCGAATCAGGCCACGCTCAAGGTCTATGAAGCCGTCTACCACGCGCTCTCGCCCGGTATGACGCAGCGTGACGCAAGCGGTCTGATTGACGCCGCTTACAAACAGGTCGGCTTCGTAGGCCACGCCAGTATCGAAGTGGGCGCATACAGCGCCTCGCCTCATGGCAGCATCACGCCGCAAACCATTCGCGAAGGCACGATTGTCATGATTGATGACGGTTGCACGGTGGACGGCTACCAATCCGATATCACGCGTACATTCGTGTTGGGTAAGCCGGCTGACAAGATGAAAAAGGTGTTTGATATCGTGCATCGTGCGCAAAAGGCCGCGCTTGACGCCGCCAAACCCGGCGTCGAATGCCAAGCCGTGGACGCTGCCGCGCGCAAAGTGATCGTCGATGCCGGCTACGGTCCCGATTACACTTATTTCTCCCATCGCGTGGGCCATGGCATCGGCATGGATGGGCACGAATGGCCGTATTTGGTGCTGGGCAACAAGCTCCCCATGAAAGCTAATATGACGTTCAGTGACGAGCCCGGCATCTATATTCCCGGCGAGTTCGGCGTCCGCCTGGAAGACGACATGCACATCACTTCGGACGGCGCGCGGCTTTTCACGCCGCAGAGCCCGTCCCTCGAACATCCTTTTGAGATTGCGTAATTGAATCTCCCGATTGATCCGCTGCTTCCGCAAATTGTGGAAAGCGTGGCGGCGAACGCGATCACGCTTCTGCAGGCAGAGCCGGGTGCGGGCAAAACCACGCGTGTTCCCGCCGCTCTGCTGGCCGCCGGTCTAGCGCATATTTGCGTTCTGGAACCGCGGCGGTTAGCCGCGCGCATGGCGGCACGCCGGGTAGCCGAAGAATTGGGCGAGCCAATCGGCCAAACGGTTGGTTACCAGGTCCGCTTTGAAGAAGTCAGCAGCCCGCGCACTCGCCTTTGGTACCTCACTGAAGGCGTTCTGACGCGCAAGCTGTTGGCTGATCGAACGCAGTCGCTCGTCCGCGTGGTCATTCTCGATGAATTTCATGAGCGCCACGTCGAAACCGATCTCGCGCTGGCGTTGTTGAGAGATCTGCAAAAGCGCCGTCCGGACTTTCGGTTGCTCATCATGTCGGCCACGCTTGCCGGTAGCGAACTGGCATCCGCCCTGGGTCATCCGCCGCTGATACAATCGCCCGGCCGGCTCTTTCCGGTTTCCATTCAGTACACGCCGCAATCGTCCACGCCGCTTGAAGAGCAAGTGTCCGCGGCCGTAGGCAAAGCGCTGGCGCAAACATCAAAGCATGTGCTCGTGTTCCTGCCCGGCTCCGCTGAAATCGTCAGGGCGCTTCAATCCTGCGCGCCGGCTGCCCGGCAAGCCGGCGCGAAACTACTGGCTCTGCATGGCAATGTCAGTCCGGATGAGCAAGACCTTGCCGTGCAACCCAGCGCCCAGCGCAAAATCATCTGTTCCACAAACGTGGCCGAAAGCTCCGTCACCATTGAAGGCGTCGAGGCCGTTATCGATTCGGGCCTGGCGCGCGTGATGAGCCATTCACCTTGGAGCGGGTTGTCGCATTTGCGCCTGGAAAAAATCAGTCAGGCTTCGGCTGTTCAGCGTTCAGGCCGCGCCGGACGCACCAGCGCCGGTATGGCCATTCGTCTTTATCCGGAGAGCGATTTTGTGCGCCGGCCCGCGCAGATGCCGCCTGAGATTGTTCGCGCGGACCTCAGCCCCGTGATGTTGCAACTCGCCGCGCATGGACTCGCTTGGGACGATCTGGACTGGATCGAAGCCCCGCCTCCCGGTCTGCTTCAATCCGCTCGCGACCTGTTACTCCGCCTCACCGCGCTCAATCCGCAGGGCGAGATCAGCGCCACTGGCCGCCGCATCGTGAAACTACCCGTGCATCCGCGCCTGGCGCGTTTCGTCATCGCCGCGGCGGAGATGGGCGGCAAACGCGAAGCCTCCGAACAAGCCGCTCGGCTTTCCGAAAATAACCCACATTCCGCCAACCGGGTCCGGCAGCAATTAGCGGATCAACTCCGCGAGCCGTCCGTGACGCCGCCCGATCCTCACGCTGTCGAAAAGGCGCTGCTACTGGCGTTTTCCGATCGCGTGGCCCGCAAGCGTGGCGACAAGCTGGTTCTTTCCAATGGCGCTGGAGCAAAACTCGACCGCTCCCTCTTCATCCATGGCGAATTTATGGTCGCTCTCGAAATAGACGGCCGTAGTGACCAACCCATGCCGCTTGTGCGGATCGCCAGCGCTATCGAGCCCGATTGGCTTCTTGACTTCTTTCCGGAACGCGTTGAAGCTCGCGAAGAACTCGCCTGGAACCGCGAGGCCGAGCGCGTGGAACAGGTCAATTCCCTACGCTATGAACAATTGGTGATTGACGAATCGCGCGGCGCGCCCACTGACCCGATCGCGTCGGCGGCCATCCTGGCTGAAAAAGCCATCGAAGCGGGCGCGGAGCGCTTTACCGATGCCGAAGAACTCGCACACTTCCTGCACCGCGTTCACTTCGCCGCCGGACATGGAGCTGGTCCCATTCCTGACGATTTGGTGTCAATTGCGTTGCGCGATCTGGCCGCCGGCTGCACCAGCTTCGCCGAACTCAGAGCCGGAGACCTTCTCGCCATCCTGCGCGGCAAACTATCCATGCGCGCCATCGAAGAAATCGCGCCCACTCACGTGCAACTTCCCAAAGGGCGCCGCGCCAAAATCGAGTACCACGAAGGCCGGCCACCCTCCGTCGCTTCGCGCCTGCAAGATTTTTTCGGTATGAAAGAATCACCCACTGTTGCCCGAGGCGCGGTCCCCCTTGTGGTTCAACTGTTGGCTCCCAACCAACGCCCTGTCCAAGTCACCACTGATCTGGTCAGCTTCTGGAAAAATCTGTACCCACAAGTCCGCCGCGAACTGAGCCGCCGCTATCCCAAGCACGCCTGGCCCGAAGTGCCGACCTAGCGCGGTCTTCAGTCGCTGAGTGCTTGCAGCACCAGATCGATAGCCGTTCTTGTTGCTCGAAAGTATGCTTTTACGGTTTCCGGATCGTTTGCTTCCGGGGCGTTCCAATTGATGATCATTGCAAAATAAGCCCAACGGCCTGAGAAGTGCATGCCGCCCGCAATGCAACGGGCATGTTGACCGTCAATATCAAAATATCCGGCTTTTCCAAACACGTTCGGTCCAAGAGGGAACGGGACCAAGTTGGTGATATCCCCTAACAATAAAATCCGCCTGAATTGCCGCAATGTTTGTCGATCTTTGAAAAAGCGCCCTTGGAGCGCCCGGGCATAGAAGGAGACAAAGTCACTCGCGGATGAGGCTAGCGTCTCCACATCATTCAGAGCAGGGTGGACCAAAGGTCCCGCCGCCGCCATTAATTCTTCCCATGTAATCGTCTTATAGTTCGAAGCGCCGAATAGATACCCAGCGAGCGCACGCGTGCTATCTGGAATCAGCGTATTCTTCGCACCGATAGCCGCTATAAATCGCCGTACTTTCTCGGCAGTTGCTTCTTTCAAAATCATGTCGGTGGCGGTGTTGTCGCTGTGTGTGATCATCGCCTCCATGGTGGTTCGCTCGCTGACCAATCCAGTGAGGTTGGGCGGATCAAAAACGGGGCTCCCCAGTGACCATATACCCTCGTCTAACTTGAGTTTATGGTCAATGAGTTTCTCCTCCAAATTGGGCGACTCTAATTGGCGTAAACGCTCGCACAGGATGTATGCTTTGTTCGAGCTCGCCGAAAAGAATTGCTCATTCGCATGCAGCTCAGCCGTAAATTCAGGACGACCACCTGAGCGCGGCGCCCAGATCTTGAAAGATTTTCGGTCCGGCAGATCTTCAAACGCCCTTCGAATCTCCGCCTCCAAGCCTGGGTAATTTTGGCCCGTATCTTGCCGGGATGGGACACTATCATCTAAAATCTGCACCTGCGAAAGGCCGATGCTGGCTGGCGTCAACGCCAATAATGCACGTCTGGATGGAAGCATGAAGGTGTGAACCGCACCCGATTATATGCGAGAAATTGAAAATTAACTAGGGCTGATACGTAAAAGAGAGCCAGTACCTTTGTTGACTTTGTGAGTCCGCTATCTTCAAAGGACAGGAAATTCGATTAGCTCATGATGCGAAGAATCTTACTGCGGTTGATCATTGGACTTTTTCTACTGACGTTGGCGGCTCTTATGGCCATAGGATGGGTTGGATCCGAGCGAGCGCTTCATCCGGATTACCATCACTACAAATGGTCTCTGGCCACCTATCCCGGCTTGCATCCTGAGCACATTCAGGTTCGAAGCGCGGACAACATCATTCTGGACGGCCGGTTTTTTCGTGGTGATCGCCCGTCGCTGGTGATTCTGGCAAGCGGCTACGGCGATACGCAGGATCAGATGCTGCCGATTGCTAAATTTCTCCATGACGCTGGGTTTGGTGTTTTGACATTTAATTCGAGGGCGCGCATTCCCAGCGGCGGCCAATATGTAACGCTTGGCGTTCTGGAACAGCAGGACCTGATCTCCCTTGTTAGCTATGTGGCTGGACGAAAAGACGTGGACGCAAACCGGATTGGCATCCTGGGTATTTCCATGGGTGGGGCGACGGCCATTCTTGCAGCGGCCAAGGATAAACGCATCAGGGCCGTGGTGGATGATTCCGGATTCAGCGATGCGCCGCGCGTGATTGCCGCTAGCTTTGAACAGTTCATTCATCTTCCAGCCTTTCCTTTTGCGCCTATCACCGTCAGCATCGCCAATCTCAGGGCGGGAATTGATGTAAACCAAGTACGTCCGGTAGATGTGATTGGCGAAATCAGCCCGCGGCCGTTGCTGGTTATTCATGAAAAGGACGATCTTGTCGTACCGGCCGATAACAGCTTGCGGAACTTCGCTGCCGCCCGGCAGCCGAAAGAGCTTTGGCTTGTACCTGGCGCGGAACACGGCAAGGCCCATACGACGGCAAAATCCGAATACGAGGACAAAGTTACTCGATTTTTCCAAGCATCTATTCGCTGAATTATTCACTTACACAGCAGCGCTGCTTTCACAAATCATTTACAGTTTTGAAATGCCATCCGGGCGCCTGGGCCCATAGGCTTGAGGTGGGATGACTCGCCGCATTTTACTTTTAGGTTCGGTCATAGCAATTCTCGGCGTAGTTTTCTTACTACTCCAATTGATGCGGCCGAAACTTAAAAATCCGCCAGTAACAGCAGAACTACAAGCGCCGTCCGATGTAAAGCATATCCTAAAAAATTCATGCTACAACTGTCATTCGAACGAGACTCAAATTCCGTGGTTCGACAAGATAGTTCCTGCCTATTGGCTTGTCACTAGAGACGTCAATGCGGGAAGGAAGCATTTGAACTTCTCGGAGATCGGTACGAAGCAAGCTTTGGCCAAAGTCGTCTTATATCAATCAGTTTATGAAATTCAATTAGGCAAAATGCCGCCGCCATATTACAAGCTCTTGCATCCGAAGGCAGTTATAACTCCGGAACAGTTGGCGATTCTACGTGCTTATGCGATCCAAGACACTGCAGCCGCTAAAGACCGGCGACCGCGCCATGGATCGTGATTCGAGATCCTAGCCTTGCGCGTTGGCGTAAGATTATCCTTGACTCTAACCCTGGGTCATACTTCAGCATGCTTTCAGAGGAAGGCGATTGAGCCGGTCTTATCAGGTGCATGAGTTTGCGGAATTTGCCGGAGTGATGGTAAAGGCGCTGCATCACTAATGACCGGCTGGGTCTTTTGAAGGCCCGGCGAACCGACGCGGGTTACCGGGTCTATTTCCCGGCCGATTTGGAGCGCTGGAGCAGATTGTCGCGTTGAAGTTCCTGGGGCTACCGCTCAAACAGATCAAAAGTCTGCTTGGACCGGGACGCTTTGTTCCTGCTGGCGCCGGAATTTTCGCGGCTTAGCCAATTCTTCTTTCTAAATCGCGCGACGCCGCCGTCCAAGCAGCCTCAACTCTTTCAGACGCTCCGCGCAAACCGCATTGCGCTTGCCGCGCAAATCCTTTTGGGCATTTATCTGGTGGGAATGAATAGTTACGGTGGCCTACGTAGTTGGCGCGAATACGGCGGCGGCCGGGTTAAGCCGCCGCTCTATGGCATCTGGAATGTAGAGGAGATATCAATGGACCGGCAAATCCGGTTACCGCTCCTGACCGATCATAACCGTTGACGGCGCGTGATTTTTGACGCGCCTTCCTGGATGATGGTTCAACTGATGAACGATTCGGTCACCGGCTACCGTCCGTCCATTGATATGAAAGCCAAAACTCTGACTCTCACCAGAGTCAAGGACCAGAAACAGAAGGCTAAGTTCACGTTTCAGCAGGTGGGGCAGGAACAATTAATCTTCGATGGCAGTATGGATGGTCACGCTTGCCACGTGCGGCTAAAACTGATGGACCGTGACAAATTTGTGCTTGTCAAACGCCGTTTTCAGTGGATTCAAGAGTACCCGTTTCAATCGCTAATCCTTCGCATTAAGTCCAAACTTTTTCAATCGGCACGCCTTTGCGGCAGAGTTCACAGGACGCCGCGTCTTTGTAATAAACAGCGTCCATTTTCGCCAGATAGAATAGCGGCAGATCTCCGAAGTCCGCAATGGTCGGGTTGGGCTGGTAGACGGCGACGGCTATGCCGACGATTTTCGCGCTGCTTGTTTCAATCAGCTTGCGCAATTCAGTTAAGCGCCTGCCGGTACGCAAGATATCATCCACCAGCAGAACCTTTTCACCTTTCTCCGGTTCGAGGAATTGACGCCAGCGCAGTGGAGAGGTGTCGCTATCTTTCTCCGACCAGTACACCTGATGAGCCCTCAGCGCCTCGCAAACGCCGTAAGCGATAGGCAGTCCAGCTGTGTTGTTGGGACACACGATGGAGAGTTCCTTGATCATGGCGCGAATTTCCGGATCGGCGCGCAGGCGGCGGCTGAGCCCGACGCTGAGCAGTTTGGCGTGCTGAAAATAGCGGAAAGCCAGCGCGACCTGCAAATATTCATTGGCGTGCGTGCCGTTTGGATATTCGAAGTGCCCGTCGCGGAGCGCGCCGGTCTCGCGTAGCAGCGAGATCACTTCTTCGTTTGTGGGAATGAGATGCATGGATTACCTAATGTGCTCCTTTGCCCGCGAGCACGTGTGGAATGGTTCTTAAAATAATGGACCAATCGAGTTGCAGCGACCAGTTTTCGATGTACGAGATATCCATGCGCATCCAGGTGTTGAAGTCGATGCCGTCGCGGCCGGAGATAGCCCACAGACAGGTCAAACCGGGGCGCATGCGCAGGCGGCGGCGCTGCCAGCGTTCATATCGATCGACTTCCGAGGCGAGCGGCGGACGCGGTCCAACGATGGACATGTCACCGCGCAGCACGTTATAAAGCTGCGGCAGTTCGTCCACTGAAAATTTGCGAATCCAGCGGCCGATAGGCGTGACACGCGGATCATTAGCCAGTTTAAAGACAACGTCGCGTTCATTCAGATGCTCCAGTTGCGGCTGCATTTCGTCCGCCTTGTCCACCATGGAACGAAATTTGTAAAGCGTAAAGCGCCGTCCATTGAGGCCGCAGCGGGCCTGGCGGTAAATCACGTTGCCGGGCGAAGTGACCTTGATCAGCAGCGCAATCACCGCTAGGAACGGGGCTAAAACAACCAGCCCGGCGGCGGACGCACAGATATCAAATAAGCGCTTCAGCACCAGCCGCAAGTCATCCAGCGGAGCGCCGGAAAAAGTCAGCAAAGTGGAGCCGCCGACACGATCCAGCGTGACATCGCTATTGGATTGCGGAAAAAAGTCCAGGCTGATGCGCGTGCTTACGCCCTCCTGGTCGCAAAGGAGAAATACATCTTCGAGCTTTGATAAATGGCTGCTATCGACGCCAAAGACCACTTCGTCCACGATGCGCTCGGAGAGTAGCTTGGGAAGCGCGGAGCGGCATTCCTCGATACCAATTTGAGCGGTCAGCTCAATGCGAAAAGGGGAGGCGTGAGAAAGCCGCCGGGCCAGCGACGATGTCCGGTCCTCATCTCCCACCAGAACCAGATGATACGGCGTCCCGAACTCGCGTTGAAAGGCCCCGATAAACCGCGGTATGAGGAGCCGGAAAGCGGATAACAGCAAGAGGTTGTAAACGAAGAAAAGAGAGAAAAAAACGCGGCTGACCGGATGGTCCAGGCCGAGCAGATATTGAAAGAGGACGGTTAGGAAAATGGCGGCGACGGATTGGCGGATCGCTTCCCAAACGAGGCGGATGGGGCTGGCGGCCTTCAGGTGTTTGTAGGCTTGCTGTGCCAATCCGATGACCACCCACGCGGCTACGGCAAAGCACAGGATGAGAACGTGTATATGCGGCGAGAGGAAAAACGTGTTGTGCAGCGACAACTGAGTCCGCGTGGCGTACGCGGCTTCAAAGGCGACGGCCGTTAGAACCGCGTCCGCCACCGCGAATAGAAGTTGAATCTTCTTTCTCTGATGCGCGAACACGAAGCAATTGTAGAGTAACAGGTTACAGGCTATGTGCCCCGTAACGCGGCGTCAAGATCGGCCATAATGTCGTCTACCGCTTCGATGCCCACTGCTACTCGGACCAGGTTCTCGCGAATGCCCATGCGCTCGCGCATTTTGGGCGAAACGTCGCGGTGCGAGGCCACAATCGGATACAGCAGCAGCGTGTGTACATCTCCAAGCGAAGTGCCGGGGACGACCATTTTCAAGCGATTGATGAACTGCATGACGCCGGCTTTGTCAACGTCCTTCAACTCAAAACTCAGGATGGCGCCGAAAAGACCGGGGGCGAAGAGATCGCGAATGGCAGAGGAATCCGGATGCTGAGGATCGGCGCAATAGTAAACGCGTTCCACTTTCGGATGGCTGGCAAGACACGCAGCCAGTTTTTGGGCGTTCTGGCATTGCCGTTCGAAACGCACCGCCAGCGTTTTAATTCCGCGCATGGTGAGGTAACTTTCGAAGGGTCCCAGGGTGCCGCCGGTTACGCGTGAAAGCGACCGGACGGTTTCATGGTGCTCTTCATCGCTGACGATGATGCCGCCTAGAACGTCGCCATGACCAGCCAAATACTTGGTGGCGCTATGGACGACGATATTAGCGCCCAGATCCAGCGGTCGCATCAGCATTGGCGTTGCGAAGGTGCTATCCACGATGAGCGCCGCCCCAGCGGCGCGGGCCATTTCGGCGATTTTATCTACGCGAGGCACTCGCAGCAGTGGGTTGGAGATGTTTTCAAGGAACAAGCAACCCGGCTTTTCCTTGGCAATGGCTTTGGCGGTGGCGTCCAAATCGCACATATCGACATAGCTGGTCTCTACTCCAAACGGGCTGAATACCTGTTCGAACAGCTTCATGGTGGCTCCATAAATGGAGCTGGCGCTGAGGATTTTATGCGAACGGTCTAGCAGCGACGCCTGAAAGGCGATTTGCAGCGCGGTCATTCCAGAAGAAGTGGCCAGCGAGCCGTGACCATGCTCAAGCGCAGTGGTGAGCTGTTCTAGCGCTTCGTTGGTAGGGTTGCCGTAGCGTGAATAGCTGAAGCCCTCTTCTTCGTGGCCAAAGATGCGATCTATCGTTTCGGCCGTCTCATAGAAATAGGTGGTGGATAAGTGGATGGGCGTGGTCGAGGGCATGGCGCCGCCGACCGCTTGGCTACGGTCGCCCGCATGTACAACTTCCGATTCGAACTTCATATTCGTTTCCAACGGACACCGTCTTTGGTGTCTTCGAGCAAAATGCCTTTTTCTTGCAGCAGCACGCGAATTTCGTCCGAGCGTTTGAAATCGCGAGTCTTCTTGGCCTGCGTCCGCTCCTGGATCTGGGCTTCGATTTCCGCATCCGTTGGAGCTGGGGCGGATGTGCTTTCCGCGCCATTGTCACTAGGTTTCAGGACGTCGAACACTTTGTCGAAGACTTCCAGGACACGGGCGGCGTCCCAACGGTTCTCTTCGTGAAAGCGGCCTTCATCGAGTGCCGTGTTCATGGCACGGATATATTCAAAGATCGCAGCCAGCCCTTCGGCAGTGTTTAGATCGTCATCCAGGCTTTCTTCGAATTGCTGAATCGCGGAAGCGGCGCGATGGGAGAGTGATTGGTCGCGGCCCGGCGGCAGTTTGGTGGAGGTGACGCGTGATTCGAAATCGCGAATCCGTTCAATACTTTTAGCCGACGCTTTCAGGCCGTCAAAGGTGAAATTGAGTTTTTTGCGATAGGGGACCGAGGCGATCAGATAGCGAATGGTCTCGGGGCGATAGCCCATTTGCAGCAAATCGCGCAAGGTATAGAAGTTTCCGAGCGACTTCGACATCTTTTGCGATTCGATCTGCAGGTGTTCGCTGTGCAGCCAGAAGCGCGAGAATGGTTTGCCGCTGATAGACTCCGATTGCGCGATTTCATTCTCGTGATGCGGAAAAATGAGATCCACGCCCCCGGCGTGAATGTCTATGGTTTCGCCAAGATAGCCCATGGCCATGGCGGAACATTCAATGTGCCACCCGGGCCGCCCTGCTCCGAACGGCGCGGGCCAATACGGCTCCTCGCCTTTGCGGCCTTTCCAAAGAACGAAGTCACGGGCGTCGGCTTTATCGTATTCGTCCATATCGACGCGCGCGCCGACGCGAATGCCGCTGAAATCGTTATGTGACAGCTTGCCGTAGCCGGGGAAGCTAGAGATGCGGAAATAGGTTGAGCCGTCGTTGGTGTAGGTGCAGCCTTGTGCTTCCAATCGTTCAATGGCTTCAATCATTTCCGGGATGTGCTTGGTAGCGTGCGCGACGTGCTCCGGCATTTCGAGGCGCAGAGCAGCGGCGTCTTCGAAGAACGCTTTCGTGTAAGCACCCGTATACTCTTCGATCGACTGCTGTTCCTTTGCCGCGTTCGCGATAATTTTGTCCTCCACATCGGTCACGTTCATCACGTGATCGAGTTCATAGCCCCGGTAGCGCAGCCAGCGGCGCAGAATGTCCTGGAACGTAAAGGTCCGGAAGTTGCCGATGTGGACGAAATTGTAAACGGTCGGCCCGCAGGTGTACATGCGAACCGTGTTGTCCTTAAGCGGGTGAAATGTTTCCAACTCCTGCGTAAGGGTGTTAAAAAAGCGAAGGGCCATTCAGGGAAATTAACTTCAATCGTAACAAGCGGCCGTTGTTTATATGGTTTGCTTCACACGGCCGGGTCGCTTTCCAGCTGGCGAGTCACAATAGAGTGCGTGTCAGGCTTTTCTGCGTTGCGTTTTGAAATTGAGGCTACTTGTCCGGTCACCGGCGCCCGCGCGGGACTGCTCCACACCGCACACGGCACGATTGAAACCCCGGTGTTCATGCCGGTCGGGACGCAAGGGACCGTCAAAGGCCTGACGCCGCGTGACCTTCTGAATGATCTGGATGCACACATCATTCTCGCCAATACCTATCACCTTTTTCTCCGTCCCGGGCATGAGCGGATTGAGCGCATGGGCGGCCTGCACAAGTTGATGGCCTGGCCTCGGGCGCTGCTGACTGATTCCGGCGGCTTTCAGGTATTCAGCCTGGACAAGCTGCGAAAAGTGACGGAAGACGGCGTGCTCTTCCACTCGCATTTGAATGGCGATCCGCATTTCTTCTCGCCCGAGAGCACCGTGGATGTCCAACTGGCTTTCGGCAGCGACATCATGATGGTTCTGGATGAGTGCCTGGCGTATCCTGCTACCCACCAGGCCGCTCTCGAATCCATGCAGCGGACCATTCGTTGGGCGCAAACCGGTTATGCGCATTATCTACGGCGTGAAAAGGGCCGGCACTGCGCACTTTTTCCGATCGTGCAAGGCGGCATGTTCCGTGACTTGCGCGTGGCCTGTACGGAAGCCTTGCTGGAATTGGATGCCCCCGGCTATGCTATCGGCGGCCTTTCGGTAGGGGAGCCGCGTGATCTCAGCCAGGAGATGGCGGCGCTATGCGCTCCGCTGCTTCCCGCCGATCGGCCGCGTTATGCCATGGGCGTGGGGATGCCGGATGAGTTGCCGCTCTACGTCTCGCACGGAATAGATATGATGGACTGCGTACTGCCTAGCCGCAACGCGCGCAACGGCTATCTATTCACGTCACAAGGCAAAGTAGTGATCAAGCACGCGCGCTATATGGAAGACGAAGGCCCGCTGGACCCGGCTTGCGGCTGCTATACCTGCCGGACGTTTAGCCGCGCGTACCTGCGGCATCTGTTTCAAGCCGGTGAAATTCTGTTCGCCACCTTGGCCACGCTGCACAATATTCGCTATTTTCTTGACATCATGCGGCAGATCAGGCAAGCTATTCTGCTTGGCCGGTTCCCTGAATGGATCAAGTCGTTCCAAGCTGAAGCGCTGAGCAATACGGTATAACAGACACAGCACTTTATCGAATCCCATTAGAAACCGGCGCTCACTACAACCAGTCACAGAAACAACACAATGCCTTTAAGTTTTCTATTTTTGCAGGCCTCCTTGCCGGGCGCGGCGGCGATTCAACAATTTCTTCCGATCATCCTGATGGTCGCGATTTTCTACTTTTTGGTGTTCATGCCGATGCGGCGTCAACAGAAGAATACGAAGGAGATGATCAGAACGTTGCAGGCCGGCCAGACGGTGACTACGAGCGGCGGATTGGTGGGAACCATTATCGCCGTGAACGATGATACTCTGATACTTCGCGTAAAACCGGACAACCTCAAGCTTCAGGTCTCCCGCAACTCCGTGACCAGTGTGGCGGGGTCAGAGGATCAGGTAAAAAAATAGGAACGCAGCGTGGCGATACGCAGTGTTCTAACTCAGTGTTTTCAAGATGAAACGTAATCTACGCTATAAGTTTTTCTTCATTCTTGCCGTCGTTTTGGTGTGCATTTACGGAATTGTCGGCCTGCCAAGAAGCAAGGATGAGCTGGTCGCCAATTGGCAAAAGAACATCCACCTCGGGTTGGATCTGCGTGGCGGAAGCTATTTAGTGATTCAGGTGCAACAGCAGGATGCCTTTAACGCGCAAGCTGGCACCGACGCGGACCGGTTGAAGGAAGCCGCCAAGAAAGCGGGCGTGCAATTCAACGATATTGAAGTGGACGAAGCCAAAACTCTGCAAGACGCCATGAGAGTGGCGATTACGGTCAAAGGCGTTCCCTCCGCGCAAGCAGGCACGTTCCGCAGCATTTTGACTGAGCAGTTTGCGCAATGGTTGTCTACACCCGTCAATTCCACCGACTACCGCTTGACCATGCGGCCGTCCGACGCGCTGACCATGTGGCAGCAGGTGCTGGCCCAATCGAAGAACACGATTGATAAGAAGATTAACGCGCTCGGTTTGAGCGAGGCCACGGTTCAGCAGCGGCGGGAAGATAGCGATTCCGAGTTGCTCGTACAGATGCCTGGCGTGGACGATCCCGCTCACGTCAAGCAGATTATTCAAACCGCCGGTGTTTTAGAACTTTACGACGTGAAGGGCGGCCCCTTCGCCAGCCGTCAGGAAGCGCTGGCGCAAAACGGCGGAGTGCTGCCAATGGGCACGAAGATCATAGGCGCGCCGGCGGCCGGCGACACGGCGCGCGGCGGAGGCGTTTATGTGGTAGCCCGGACCCCCGTCGTGCGCGGTTCGGAATTGCGCGATGCTAGAGCGCAGAACGGCACGCTACCCAATACATGGGAGACCGGCTTCGTGTTGAGCCAGGACGCCGCCAAGCGGTTTTCCGATTTCACCGGCTCGCATTTGCAGGGCCGCCTGGCCATTGTTCTGGACGGTAAAGTATTGAGCGCGCCCACAATCCAGGCGCAGATCAGCGACCAGGGAGTCATTACCGGAGCTTCTACCCAGCAGGATGCCGCAGACTTAGCTCTGAATTTGAAGGCCGGATCTTTGCCTGCTAAAGTGACCTACGAACAGGAAAATACGGTGGGCCCGTCACTTGGCGCGGATTCGATCAGGGACGGCTTCAGGGCTGGCATAGCGGGCGTCATTGCCGTGATTGTGGCCATGCTGATCTATTACAAGAAAAGCGGTATCAACGCAACCTTGGCGCTAGTTTTAAATGCGCTTATTTTGATCGCTTGCCTGAGCGCGTTCGGCGCGGTGCTGACGCTGCCTGGAATTGCGGGTATTGTCCTCACCATCGGTATGGCTGTGGATAGCAACGTTCTGATTTTTGAGCGTATCCGCGAAGAGTTGCACGCCGGTAAGGCTGTGATTCCAGCCGTGGATGCCGGGTTTGGCAAGGCGTTTTTGACCATCATTGATACGCACATCACCACCGTTGTCTCTTGCGCCATCCTCTTTCTCTTCGGCTCGGGACCGGTAAAGGGGTTCGCTGTGACGTTGGTGATTGGGCTTGTGGCGAACCTGTTTACGGCGGTATTTGTCTCGAGGGTGATTTTCGATTGGGAACTCTCGCGGTCGCCGCGCGTGACAGCGCTCAGCATTTGATTTTGAACCAAAAACTGCTTGTGCAGTGATTTTTCTGTTAGAAATGTAGCGCTGGAGTTGGGAACATTTGTGAATAAGCGGTGTCTATTTTTAAAGATGCCGGCCTGTACAGTTAGATGGAAATTTTTAAGCGTACGAACTTCGACTTTTTGGGCAAGAAATGGCCGTTCATCTTGCTCTCTTTGGCTCTGACGGTGGCTGGTTTGGCAAGTCTGGTAATCAAGGGCGGACCCAAGTACGGAATCGATTTCAACGGCGGCGCGCTGATGGATATAAACTTCGTCAAGCGGCCTTCGGCGGAAGCGATTCGTGCTGCGTTACGCCAGAAAATTAGCGGAGAGATAGAAGTTCAGGAGATTGCCAACACCCAAGAAGTGCTGATTTCGACTGGAGCTCGAGACAACCAGGCGTTGCAGATTGTGCGCAACGACATGATTGCTGCCCTGGACCGGGCGTTTAATTCCGGGACCAGTTCCAGCGCCGGCGGCAAGCTGGATATTAATACGGCGGGCCAGGCTGCCCTGGCGGACCGGCTGCGTGATCCACTGACGCGCGCGGGCGTGCCCCTTTCCGAAGATGCGCTGCAAGCGTTAGCGAAGTCTATTGGTGCCTATCGCGATGCGCACTCCGGCTTGGTGGTGCGGCTGGACGATCTGGCTGGCACGCCGGGCGTTACGCCGCAGGTGTTGAATGTTATTAAGCAGGAAACCGTTGCGGGTAATTTCACTATCCGGAGCGTGGAAATTGTGGGGCCGAAGATTGGCGCGGACCTGCGGCAACAAGCTGTTAATGTAGTTCTAATCGCGCTGGCGGCGATGTTGGTTTATATCGCATTCCGCTTCGAATGGATTTATGGCGTGTCCGCCGTGATTGCGGTCTTTCACGATACGATCATCACCATCGGGCTTTTTTCCTTGTTGAACAAGCAGCTTGACCTTACGGTGATTGCGGCGCTGCTGACCCTGGTAGGTTATTCCATGAACGATACGATTGTCACGTTTGATCGTATCCGCGAAAATCTAAAACTGCAGGTGCGTGGTTCGTTTACTGACATTGTGAACCTCAGCATCAATCAGACGTTAAGCCGGACCATACTGACCTCTGGCCTAACCTTTCTGACAGCGGTATCCCTGTTTTTATTTGGCGGGCAAGTACTCAGTGGCTTTTCTTTAGCGTTGGTGATTGGTATTATTATCGGCACTTACTCTTCGATTTTTGTGGCGAGTCCGATTCTGGTGGTTGGGCGCAATTTTGCGGAACGCCGCACGCGGCCCGTTAGTAGGAATGTGAAGGCGGTTAAGACCGCCAAGTAGTCCGGATTTTTTTGTAAGACGAATTTTTGTGTGAGAATCGAGGCCGGTCAACTTTGGCGCCTCTGAAGCGAGGGAACTGAAATGTTCGATCAAACGTTCGTAGACGGGACACAGAAGACAAAAAAGCCGTATACGGTGCTTCTCTCCCTGCTACTGCAGATAGGAATCATCGGCATCTTCATATTGATTCCGTTGATTTATACGCAAACACTGCCGAGTGCGCAGTTGAGGAGTATGTTGGTGGCGCCCCCGCCGCCTCCACCTCCACCGCCGCCTCCGCCGCCGGCGCAGAAGGTGATACCGAAGCCGGTGGTCAAGCAGTTTGTCAATAACCAATTGCAGGCGCCGCGCGTCATACCTAAGACCATTCAACATATTGAAGAGGCCGCGCCTCCGCCCGATGCAGGCATGGGCGTGGTAGGTGGAACCGGTGAGGCCGGCGGCGCGGCTGGTGGCGTCCTCGGTGGCGTACTTGGCGGTGTTCCTGGAGCGCCGCCCCCCCCGCCGCCTCCAAAACCAAAAGCTCCTAGCGGTCCGGTGCGCGTCGGCGGCCAAGTCGCCGAAGCCAACCTGATCAAGAAGGTGCAGCCGCTTTATCCGCCGCTGGCGAAATCAGCTCGCGTGCAGGGTACGGTGGAGTTCACCGCGGTCATCAGCAAAGAGGGCAATATTGAAAATCTGCAACTGGTTCGCGGCCATCCGCTTCTGGTAAATGCCGCTAAAGAAGCGGTGTTGCAGTGGAAATATCGTCCGACGATGCTGAACGGCTCGGCGGTGGAAGTGGTTACTGATATCATCGTGAACTTCACGTTGAGCCAGTAAGTGTAGAAGTCAGTAGTAGTTCAATTCAAGATCCGATTCAACTTAGGAGAAAAAGCATGATTTTACAACTTCAAATTTGGGCATTCTGGTTGCTCGAGGAAGCCGAAGGAATTAGTTTTGACCCGCGTTCGGTCTGGGGCAACATGGGTGTCCTGGCCAAGTTGGTCGTTTTGGTGCTGTTCATTATGTCCGCCTGGTCCATTGGCGTCATGATTGACCGCGTCATTGCTTACAACGCGGCCCGTAAACAATCGCGGGCGTTTGCGCCGGCCGTGGCGGGCGCATTGCGCGAAGGCAAGCTGGATGAAGCCATCAAGATTGCCGATCGTTTCAGCAAGAGCCACCTGGCCAAAGTAGTTGTGGCTGGTTTGCAGGAATTCAAGGCTCATCAACAGAGCGCCGATATTTCGGGCAGTGACATTGACGCCTCGCGCCGTGCTCTGGAACGCGCCGAAGCGATTGTACACGCCGAATTGAAGCGCGGCGTCAGCAGCCTGGCGACCATCGGTTCCACTGCGCCGTTCGTTGGATTGTTCGGAACGGTCGTCGGAATCATGAACGCGTTCAAGTCTATTTCGACTTCGAAATCGACTGGTCTGGGTGCGGTTGCCGGCGGTATTTCAGAAGCCCTGATCACCACCGCCGTCGGATTGTTCGTGGCGATCCCGGCCGTTTGGATGTTCAACTACTTCTCCAACCGCATTGAAGCGTTCGACGTGGAAATGGGTAATTCCAGTTCCGAGTTGATCGACTATTTCTTGAAGCGGACCCAAGCCCGGGTCGGCGCCAAGGGCTAGTTGTTGGAATAGGTAGTGAAGCAATAGAACGAACCTGTCTAAGTTGAATCGGCGGGAGAGCGGCGGTAAGATGGCCGCTGCTCTCCCGCTCAGATCTAGCATTCGGACGGAACGTTCTTATGAGAGTACTTGCCAGGTAGGCTGAAGGAGCATTAAATGTCAGAAAAGAAAAAAGCGCCGCCGGTAGTATCGGATATCAACGTAACCCCCATGGTGGATGTTATGTTGGTGCTGCTCATCATTTTCATGGTCATCACGCCTATGTTGTCCAAAGGCCAGACTGTGAACATGGTCAAAACTCACAATGACCAGAAGATGGTGGAAGCGGATAAGGAAGATGCCGTGCTGGTTGCGATTACCCGCGACGGCAAGGCATTTTTGAGCCCTGGGAATTCACTCGTACAACCGAGCGACCTGGGCGCAAAAGTCAAGGATTTGCAAACCAACCGTTCCGACAAGACCGTTTACGTAAAGGCCGACGCGCGCGCGCGTTTTGCGAGCGTGACGGACGTGATTGATAACCTCCGCGTGGCGGGAGTCGATCAGGTTGGCTTGCTCACGGAACAAATTCAAGATAAGAACAAAAAAAGTACGGGTCTTTAAGATCACCTGTTAGAGGATTAATTCTTATGGCAATGGCAGTTGGCGGCTCCGGCGGAGCCAGGGCGGACATTAACGTCACGCCGCTTATCGACGTCTTATTAGTGCTTTTGATCATTTTCATGGTCATCACGCCGCTCACTCCACATGGATTAGACACCTTGGTGCCGCAACCACCGCCGCCTAATCAACCACCGCCGCCTCCTAATCAGGACCCGACCGTGGTGATTCAAGTCGCTAAGGACGGCAGTCTGAAGATCAATGAAACAGACACCAAGGAGACTGAGCTGCAGGACAAGCTGGAGGGCATCTTCAAGACTCGCGCGACGAAGGTGGTATTCGTCAAGGGCGATCCTGACGTGGACTACCGGTTCGTTGCGGAGGCAATTGACGATGCGAAAGGCGCCGGGCTGGATAAGGTCGGCATCATGACTCCGAAAGTGGAGGCAGGTCAATAATCATGACGACGAAGAGCGTATATTCCCGGGGGCAGCGCCTGGCGGCGCTCACCGCGCTGTGCGCCGGTTTTCTTGCGCTTACGGGTTGCGCCAAGCTGCAATCCCGAGACCATATGAACAACGGAGTTCAGGCTTACAAGAATAATCACTACGCCGAAGCGGTGAAGCAGTTTAAACAAGCCGTGGAGCTCGACCCGACGAATTCAAATGCGGAGCTTTATCTGGCGACGTCATACATGATTCAGTGGGTGCCCGGCGTGGAGGCGCCGGATAATCAGAAGAACTTCGACATGGCGAAGAACACCTTTGATCAGGTTCTTCAAAAAAATCCGAGTGATTCATTGGCATTGGCGTCGCGTGCCTCAATGGCCTACAATTCGGCCATTAGCGGCACTCAGGAACAGAAAACCGCCGCGTTGGAAGAAGCCAAGAAGTGGAACCTGCGGCGCATTGAGGTAGACCCGAAAGAGGCCGAGCCGTATTATTATCTCGGCGTAATCGATTGGTCGCAGGCGTTCACGCCGATACAGACCGCTCGTGTAGAAGCCAAAATGAAGGGCGATGACCCCGGTCCCATTAAGGATGAAAAAGTCCGAGCGGAGTTAAAAGAAAAGTACGGCAAGAACATCGAGGATGGAATTGCCAACCTGAAGAAGTGCTTGGACTTGGACAAGGAAAACGAAGATGCCATGTCCTATATGAACTTACTGCTGCGAAAAAAGGCTGATCTGGAAGATACTCCCGATGCCGCAAAGGCGGATATCGCGCAGGCGGAAGATTTTTCTAATCGCTCACTGGAGATGAAAAAGATCAAGGCAGCGCGTCCGAAGAAAACGGAAGCTACCTAGATCTCGTTTTATTTGTAATTGCAAAGGGCCCACCTGATGAAGGTGGGCCCTTTGCATTCATACTCTCTAGTTCAAAAAATAGGTGCGGTAAAGCGTGTCGCGTTGCTTGGGAACAAAGCCGGCATCGCGAATAAGGCGGCGCAGTTGTTCTTCCGTCGCGCGGTGATGCGTTCCCGCGGCGGAGACGACGTTCTCTTCAATCATGATGCTGCCCACATCATTCCCTCCAAAACGCAGGCCCATCTGGCAAACTTTCAGGCCAGGGGTGACCCAGGAAGCTTGAACGTTGGAGATGTTATCCAGATAAATCCGCGACAGCGCCAGCATCTTCAGATACTCCACGGCCGTTGCTTCCTGTTTAACGAAGCGCCCGAGCGAGGTATACTCGCGCTGGAAAAACCACGGAATGAAGGCAGTGAATCCGCCGGTGTCTTCCTGAATCTGGCGCACGATATCAAAGTGGTTCATGCGCTGCTCAATCGTCTCGCCCGTACCAAACATCATCGTCGCCGTGGTGCGCATGCCCAGGGAATGCGCGGTGCGGTGTACGTCAATCCAATCCTGTGTACTGCACTTCAAGCGGCTGATGCGGTGTCGCACGTCCTCATCCAAAATCTCAGCACCGCCGCCGGGAATGGAGTCCAGGCCGGCGTCGCGCAAGCGGGCAATGGTGTCGCGCAATGAGAGTCCGCTGACTTCGGCAATGTTCATGATTTCGGGAGCCGAAAAACAATGGCACCAGATGTTATGGCGGGCTTTGATGGCGCGCAGCAGGTTCTCATACCAATCGATCTTGAGGTCCGGATGCAGGCCGCCTTGCATCAAAATGCCCGTGCCGCCGAGATCAATCGTCTCCTTGATTTTTTCAAGGATGAGTTCAGTCGGCAGAATGTAGCCTTCTTTGTGACCGATGGGCCGGTAGAAGGCGCAGAAGCTGCAATACTCCGTGCAAAAGTTGGTGTAGTTAATGTTGCGATCGATGATGTAGCTGACAACGCCTTCCGGGTGGAGCTTGCGGCGCACCGCATCGGCTTCCATGCCGATGGCGATCAAATCGTCGCTCTGGAACATGTCGATGGCTTGTTGACGGGTAATCATGATCGTTTCCTTTTAAATAGCTGCCAGAACCGGGTGTTGGAGGCGCGCCAGTTCATAGAACGCCCGCAGGCCGCGGAGTTCTTCAGCGCCTAATTCGAAGCGAATATAGTGCCGCAGATAGCGGTCGGCCAGTGCTTTGGTCACGCCACGCCGGGTGTACTCGGCATTGACTATTTCTTCCAAACCTGCTTTCCCAAATTCGTAAGAACCGAGAGTGATGTCGTTGAGAAGATTGAGCGGCAAGCCGGGCTTTCCGGCCCAAGCGGCGAAGACCATCGGTAAACCGGTGAGTGTGAGCCATTCGGCGCCCAGATCCAGGCATTCATAAGGCAACTCTTCAGGTAAGAGCCGCAAGGCGGGATCTCCGATGAGCAAAGCCGCATCGGAGTGAGCCAGCATCTGCTCCAGGTCAGGATGAGCTGGCGTAAGTTCGGGTTCTACGCCAAAACGTTCGCGCAAAATCACGCGCGCCAATTGAACGGATGTTCGTGAACTGAGATCCACCGCCAGCTTGCCTATCTTCGAAAATGGCAGGCGCGAGACGAGAAGAATACTACGAACCGCTCCACGGCACGTGATGCCCACACCCGGCACAATCTCAAGCTGCTGCCGTGCCACTTCGGCCACCGGTACCAGGCCGATTTGCACCTCTCCTTGCTCTACTTCTTGCGCGCAAACGGAAGGAATGGAAAAACGAAGATCTACCTGTTCGCGCTGCTCTCCGTGCAGCATGCCCCAGATTAAGGGAACTGAATTAAGATAGCTAACCGCGCTGACGGTTACTTTCGTTGAATGGTGTGCCAACTTCTAGTTTAAACGCCCCGCTTATCGCCCCAGAGGTCCACATGCAAGCGCGGACTGAAGCGGTAGCCGGTGGTCTTGCAGATTTCCGCCAGCCACAAACCGCGCTCGTGCATCGTTTCGCGGGTGATGCCTTCCGGCATCAGCACAACCCGTGAGGGCGGGGCATTCAACTCCCGGCGCATGTGCTCCACTTCCCGCAGGTCGCCGGGGGAAGCAATGACGAATTTCAGTTGGTACGGATATTCGCGCATGAGTTGTTCTAAAATTTCGGGCTGCCAGCGCAAACGGTCATGCTGCGCGGCCCAGCGGCCCCCTTCACGCTCATGCGGGATTGAGTTTTCGAGCTTGGGGCTGATGCTCATCAGATCGCAGGCGACTGGCGCAAAGACGGTCCCGGCGGTTTCGATGGTGATATGGAGGCCGGCGACGCGTAGGCGCTCCGTAAGCGGTACAATCTGCGGAGCGATCATGGGCTCTCCGCCCGTGACCACCACGTGCGAAGCGGGGTAAGCTGCCGCTGCTTGCAGGATCTGGTCGAGAGATTGATCCGCGCCTTCAGGGTTCCAGGAAGTATAGGGAGTGTCGCACCAGGTGCAGCGCAAGTTGCAGCCCGACGTGCGAATGAACACGGAGGGAACGCCCACCAGCGTGCCTTCGCCCTGAATCGAGTAGAAAATTTCAGCGATTTTCACTTAAGACAATGTTTCCAGTGGGTCGATCAAGCCCGCGGCGGCGAAGCCTTTTTGGCGCAGGCTGCACGAATCGCAGCGGCCGCAAGGCCTGCCTGACGGACCCGGGTCATAGCAACTGTGCGTAAGGCTTAAATCGACTCCCAACTCCACCGCCTTCCGTACAATGTCCGCTTTGCTCATGGCAACGAGCGGCATGTGGATCTTGAATTTCGATGTGCCTTCCACTCCCGCTTTCGTCGCCAGATTAGCCATCTCCTCAAAAGCGTGGATGAACTCTGGGCGGCAATCGGGATAGCCGGAGTAATCGATGGCATTCACTCCAATGAAGATGTCCGATGCGCCGCTGACTTCGGCGTAGGCCAGCGCGAAGGCAAGAAAAATCGTGTTGCGGGCCGGAACGTACGTCACAGGAATGCCGCTGCCCATTTCGCTTTCAGCGCGGTCTTTGGGCACTTCAACATCGCTGGTGAGCGCCGATCCGCCGAAACTGCGCAAGTCGATTTTGATCACCCGGTGTTCTTTAGCGCCCAGTTGGCGGGCTACTTTGGCAGCGGCCTCAATTTCCACGGCATGGCGTTGGCCGTAATCGAAGGAAAGGCAATAGCATTCGAAGTTTTGTTGGCGCGCGATGGCCAGGCTAGTGGAGGAATCCAGCCCACCGCTCAATAGGCAAATCGCGCACGCATGTTGCAAGGGGGGCAAATTCCAGTATAGATTCCGATTACTCGCGTGTCTCAAGCACGCTTGCGTCGATCTCGCCGCGATGCAGGCGCACTTTGAGTTGATCGCCCGCGGAAGTTTCCAAAGACGAGCGCAAAACGTGTCCCTCGGCATTTTCCACGATGGCGTATCCGCGCCCCAACACTGATAGCGGACTAAGCTGGCGCAGATGCGCGTCGAGTAGCTCAAAGCGCCGGCGTGCTTGCCAGAGGCGGCCTTGCACGACGTTCAGCATTTGCTGCCGCAGCAACTCCTGCGCGTGACGGGTGCGGGCAAAGCGCAAGCGCAGATCATTCGCCTGCAAACGGTTGGTCAGAGCGGCCAGCGCTTTCGAGCATTTTTCGAGCAACAAGCGCTGGCGCTGGCGCAATTGCGCATCGAGGTCATCCACCCGTTGCGCGCGCCGTCCAATCGAGCGGTGCATGAGCGTCGCCGCCCGGTCGGTTCCGCGTTCGTGCAAATGACGGCGACTCAGCAGCAGGCGGTAGCGCATGGCTTGCAGTACCTTGGCCCGGCAGGCGGCTGCTTGATCCAGCAGGCTGACCTGCGTTTTGACGATCAACTCGGCCGCGGCGGAGGGCGTCGGCGCTCGCAGGTCGGCGACGAAGTCGGAAATGGTGAAATCCGTCTCATGTCCAACCGCCGAAACCACGGGCATCTTGCACGACGCGATGGCCCGGGCCACCGCTTCTTCGTTGAAACTCCAGAGATCTTCCAGTGACCCGCCGCCGCGTGCCAGAATCACGACTTCGGCCCAGCCGCTTTCACTAAAGAATTGCAAGCCCGCGCATAGCTGCGCAACCGATCCTTCGCCCTGAACCTGCGCGGGGTAGAGACGGACATGCAATCCGGGCAAACGCCGTTCGAGTACATGCAGCATGTCGCTGATGACGGCGCCCGCCGGCGAAGTGACAATCCCGATCCGCCAAGGCAGCTTAGGCAGCGTGCGTTTGCGGGCCTGCTCAAACAATCCCTCGGCCGCGAGTTTTTTCTTTAGCTGATCAAACGCAAGCTGCAGCGCGCCCGCGCCTTGCAGTTCCAGCAGTTCCACAATGAGCTGATATTCTCCGCGCGCTTCGTAGACTTCCAAGCTGCCGCGTGCGATGACGGAGAGCCCATCCTGCGGCCGAAACTTCAGAAAGCGCGCGGTTCCCTTGAACAAAGCGCACTTCACCTGGCTTTGCGCGTCTTTGAGAGAGAAGTAAATGTGGCCGCTAGTCGCGGCGCGGCAGCCGGAGATTTCACCCGCCACCCAGATGCTGCGAAAATCGGATTCGAAAAGCCGCTGGACCGCGCGATTCAGCTCACTCACCTGAAAAATTTGCCGCTCTGTTTCCAGAGTGAAGGACAGTTGCCCGGTTGTTGCGCGTTCGGCCATCGTTAACACTTAGTTTCCCCCATTCTCTTTTTAAAGAGCCGCAAGCCGAGTGCGATATTCTAGCGGGGCGTGGAGAGTGGAATGAATCCGCAGGAATTGTTGGAATTTGCGAAGAAAAACGATGCGCGGCAGATTGACCTGCGCTTTACCGATTTGCCGGGGCTGAGCCAGCATATCTCATACCCCATCAGCATGTTGGAGGAAAGCTCGTTCGAAGATGGCTTCGGCATTGACGGTTCGAGTATCCGCGGTTGGGCGGCGATTAATGAAAGCGACATGCTGATCATTCCCGATCCAGCCACCGCCTATATGGACCCTTTCGCGGAGACGCGCACGCTCGTCATGCTGGGCGACATTGTGGACCCTATCACGCGGCAGCATTATGACCGTGACCCGCGCTGGGTGGCCACGAAAGCGGAGCTGCACCTGAAGAACTCGGGCCTGGCCGATGCGGCGTATTTCGGCGCGGAGGCCGAGTTTTTCATCTTCGACAATATCCGCTTCGACCAAAATCAGCACAGCGGCTTTTACTTTATCGACGCCGAAGAGGGCCGCTGGAATTCAGGGCGCGAGCATAACAACCTCGGCTACCGGCCGCGTTACAAAGAAGGCTATTTCCCAGTCCCGCCGACCGATCATTATCAAGACCTGCGCAGCGAAATGGTCGCAACCATGATTGAGTGCGGCTTGTCCATTGAATGCCACCATCACGAAGTGGCGACAGGCGGCCAGTGCGAAATTGACCAGCGCTACGACACGCTGGTGAAGTCGGCCGACAACATGATGCTGTACAAGTACATCGTGCGCAATGTGGCTTACCAATACGGCAAGACGGTAACTTTTATGCCCAAGCCGCTGTTTGGCGATAACGGCAACGGCATGCATACTCACCAGAGTTTGTGGGGCGGAGGTAAACCTCTATTCGCGGGCGATAACTATGCGGGGTTGAGCCAGATGGCGCTATGGTACATCGGCGGTTTGCTGCGCCACGCTCGCGCTCTTTCGGCTATTATCGCTCCCACCACGAACAGCTACAAGCGCCTGGTGCCCGGTTATGAGGCGCCGGTGAACCTGGCGTATTCACGGCGCAACCGTTCCGCAGCCGTGCGCATTCCGATGTATTCGAATAGCCCGAAAGCGAAGCGGGTCGAGTTCCGGCCGCCTGATCCGGCCTGCAACCCCTATCTGGGATTCTCTGCCATGATGATGGCGGGATTGGACGGAATTATCAACAAAATCGATCCAGGCGAGCCGCTTGATAAGGACATTTACGATTTGTCTCCAGAAGAGATGATGCGCGTTCCTTCCATGCCCGCTTCGCTCGATGAAGCACTGACATGCCTTGAAGAAGACCATACGTTCCTCACCAAGGGCGACGTTTTCTCGGAAGAATTGATTGAGACGTTTGTGACGTACAAGCGGAAATCAGAGGCGGAGGCGGTCCGGCTGCGGCCGCATCCTTACGAATTCGCGCTTTACTACGACATCTAAACAACGCATAGTAAAAAGAGGCTATTTACGGCTATCTACGGCGTCGGCCGGTAGCTACCCAAGACCTTGGAAAACTGCGCGATTTCGGCTAAGTTAGCTAGCGCGCTTTGCACTGCTTTATCCTGATGCGAGCCCATCAGATCAAGGTAGAAGAGGTATTCCCATGGCCTTCCCGGCAGCGGGCGGGATTCTATTTTGGTCAGGTTCAGGTCTCGCAAGGCGAAACAAGCCATAATCTTAAACAGTGATCCGGACGAATTTGCGGTGCTGAAAACGACCGATGTTTTCCAGTCCCCAGTGGCCCCGGAAGGCGCCGCTTTTTGTTTCGTCAGCAGAAAAAATCGAGTAAAATTTTTCCGGTTGTCTTCCAGATTTCGTTTTAAAATGACCCCTCCATAAATGCCGGCTGCGGCCTCGGACGCGATTGCCGCCGCACCCTCCGGCCGTTGTTCTTGCAGCATTTTCACGCTCCCCGCAGTGTCATAGAACGGTGTTGCCGCGATTCGTTTGTTTTTCTCAAAGAACCGGCGGCATTGATTCAGGGCCACAGGATGCGAATAGGCTTCGCGTATTTGCCGTAATGTGACGCCCGGCATGGCTATTAAATGGTGTGAAATCCGTACGCTTGTCTCGCCTCTAATAGCAAAGCCATAGTGCAAAAGATGATCATAATTTTCCAGCACGCTACCATGCAGCGTATTTTCGATTGGAATCACCGCATGCTGTACCCGTCCGTCGCGCAGTGCTTCAAAAACTTCTTTAAACGTAGCGCAGGGGAATGCCTCGATGCCCACGCCGAGCAATTTTTGAGCGGCGGAATGGCTGAAAGCGCCGCGCTCACCCTGGATTGCAACCAAATTTTGTTTTCGAGCGATCATTGCGCCTATCCTTTTCTATTAATGAGGAATATTTCCAGTACTATTACTTGGTTTTAGCGCAGAACGCCGTAAAACGCATTTTTGACATATGAATGTTATACATAGAAATCACTTGGGAGTGTTTCTAAAGGTTAGAATTAGCATGCTAAGCTGCAATGAACAGAGAACATTATCAACATATCGCCAATTCTGTTCCAAAAACAGAAAAAGCGCTAAGAGAGCGAACGCATGCACGAAGCGGGCAGGCACCTGCGGAAATTGCGTGAGCAACTCCGCCTGAAATACAGAGATATCGAAGAAGCCAGCACCAAGATCGCGACTGCCTACGGGAATCAAGAATTTGCAATCCGTCTCAGCCGTCTGGCCGACATCGAAAACAAGGGTACGGTTCCATCCATTTATCGCCTCTATTCACTATCCGCCATTTACGGCGTGGATTTTTCTACTGTTCTGCAATGGTACGGCGTGGATCTTGGCGAATTGTCCGCGGATGCCGTAAAGCTCGGGATCGAACAAACCCGCACGCTGAATTTTTCACCGCTTAAATTGAAGCATGTGGAAATGCCGGCGGATTTTGGGCAGAGTGTGGATTTACGCAAAACATCCTACCTCAGCCGTCATGTCCAAGGCTGGGGCACTATTCCGCTGTCGCTCTTGAAATCGCTGGACTTGCGCGACCAGCGTTATGCCTTCATCGGAACCGAAGACTGGTCGATGGACCCGCTGATCCGGCCCGGCTCGTTTGTTCAGATAGATGAAGCAAAGCGGCGTATCCAAAACGATAATTGGAATCATGAATATGACCGGCCGATTTATTTTCTGGAACATCGGCTAGGCTTTCGCTGTGGTTGGTGCACCCTGCGTGGCGAGACGCTGATTGTGGAATCGCACTCAGCCTCCCGTTCGGGCCCGGATATTTATAAGTATCCGGATGATGTGGAGATTTTAGGGCAGATCGTCGGCGTGGCTATGCGTTTTGATTCGGGGAAGAAACGCCATAAACGTTCTTAAGTAACCCTAGAATCGTTTCAAAATCGGAAATGTGCCTTTGCCGCTCCGGCCCTTGGACGGCTGCGGGCACCAGATTCAAGTAGGGAGTCAGCCTGAGCCACGCGTCAATCAGACCGGCTCTGTCTACATGGTCGATACTGCTGATGTAAAGCTCGATGTCAGCCTTCTTGCGCTCCAGCGAATAACTAACCCAATCCTTAAAAATTGTTTCGTGGATACGTTTGAGATTCCGGCTGGCTATCAAACTGCTAGGAGATCCCGCAGTGAAGCCATAGTGCTCGTATCTGCCGGTATCCGGATTTCGCAGCGCGGCTAAATAGACCAAGCGGCCGTAGGAAGTCTCGATGCGCGAGAGATCTCTAATCCAAAGAGCCTCAGCTCCGTCCGTCTCTGTAGCGCTTACTTTACTCCGTAACATCGACAAGCTTCACCCAATGATATACGCAGATCTGTCCCTCTGGGGCGGGTGAAGATCAAGCTCAGTACTCCCGTGCTTCATATGCGTTCCGTTACTGGAAAACGTCAATACTGCGCTTTTTATTACTTCGGTACTAGATTACCTTAACCACTAAGGAGCTAAGCCTCCCAGTTTTTAAGAAAAAAAGGGCCGAAAAATAAACCAATGAAAAGACTTATCTTTGTATCGTTTGCAACTCTCGCCGTTACCTTTAGCTTGTCGGCAACGACAATAAGCAAATCATTTTCCGCGAAAGCCTTACAAACAATCACATCTCCACACATGGACCCGAGTCTGCCCACTAGCGGATCAGGCACGCCTCCCGGATCGTCAAAAATGGACCCGAGCCTGCCCACCAGCGGATCAGGCACGCCTCCCGGAACATCGCCCAGACCGAAATAACCCTCCACGGGGGCTTTGGGAGCACTACCTAATTTCAGCGGAGTCCCCGGGAAGTTTGCCCGTGTACTAAATTATTAATAATACCCCGCTCGTCTTGCTGGGGTCTTAACGCATGAATTGGGTAGTCCTCTCGCAATACGCGGATATTCTTCTCGCCGCTGGTCTTATCGTCCGGCTACTGAGCCTGCGTTTGCACAGGATCTATATTGTTTTCGCCATTTTCCTGGGCTACGAATTACTGCAATCGGTGGTACAACTGGTGGAGGTTGCCATGCGCAGCCAACCTGACTACAGAGTCACTTGGATGATCATGAGGCCTCCGGCCTGGGTGCTATCCCTTTGGATGGTTCACTCTTTGCTGACGGCTCTACTGCGCAAGTTGCCAGGCATCTCGCGCTTGTCCAACTCGCTATTTCAGGCGGTTTTTTTGGGGGCAGCCGGTTTGGCGCTTTTAACCGCCATTCCGGAATACCTCAACCGCGGCAGCTTAGTGCAAGCGCCCGTGGATCGAGCTTTGGTCATTGGCTTGGCGCTCGAACGCGCTACTTCCATCGCGGCCATTTTGGCCTTGCTAGCCATGTTGGCTTTTATTTTGTGGTTTCCAGTGGAAATGCCGCGCAATCTAGCGGTTTTCAGCAGCGGCTTTGTGATCTATTTTGCCGCCAAGACGGCATTGTTATTGATGCTGATGTACTTGCCGCATTTTTATGACGCGCACCGCCAGCTCATTTCGGTCGCCATCTCGCTTGTTTTGGCGGCCTGTTTTGCTTATTGGAGCGTCTTTATTGATGCACGCGGCGAACTGAAACAGGTCCGCCTCGGGCATAGCTGGCAGGCGGGGGAACAGCGCAAACTGATCGGACAACTCGAGGCCATGAACGCCGCTTTGCTCGCTTCTAGGCGTCAAGTGTGACGAAACGCATGAAGTTATAAGATAGTTATAGGAAAACCAGGGAAAAGACTTGAAACAGTCCTAGTATTCTTGTAACTTTAATTTACGGAGTATCCTTGAGTTTAGTACTCACTTTCGCCCCAATCGCCGTCCTCGTACCAGTGCTGTTGCTAGGACTTCCGGTACTTGTACGGTTGTTGCGGAGGAGTCGGCTCGAAGATATTACCCCCGAGTGGCTCGACAATTTCTCAGCGGCTCTGTATTACCCGATGGAAGGGCTGTTGAGTAATGAGGACTTTACTTTTCTTTCCCGGCAACCGGGTTTTGATATCTCTCTTTACCGCAAGCTGCGCCGGGACCGCTTACGGATCTTCCGGCAGTATTTCCTGCGTTTGATCCGGGATTTCAATCGCCTTCACTCCGTGGCGCGCGCTCTTCTCGCCGAAACCACCGAAGATCATTCCGATTTAATGAAGAAGATGATTTTGCTGAAGGCGCGATTTTCAGTGTCCGTGCTCTCCGTGGAAATGAACTACTGGTGGTGCTTTGTCCGTTTCCGTCCGCTGGTTGTGCGTGCCTTGATCAGCAGTTTGGAAGAAATGAGTCGGGAGTTACAATTAGTGGCCCTGGCGCGCTCCGAATCTCAACAGCGTTCCGCCGCCCATTGATACTAGCGGAAAGCCGCTTCCACAAAATTCCTGAGCGCCGCCTTGGCGACGCTATAATTCACGAACTCCTTTTCCGCCTTCTTGAATTCCTTGGTGTGAACGCAGCGCCGGGCTCCTTGGTGGTTCACCGGATGCCGCAGATGTAGCATTTCGTGAAACATCACGAATTGCACAATCAGCGCCGGAGCTTTTTCAGAATCGAGCAGGCTGCTCAAAACGATGGTGTTGTGCGATGGGTCATAGTGTCCCAGGGTCGTGCGAGAGGGACGCACGCTCCAGCCCAGGCGAGGGCGGGGCATGAGGCCATGAAAATATTCGCGGTTCACTTCTTCAAATATGTGAGCTAGATTATAGAAACGGCCGCCAGCGTCGTTGCAGGTTTTGCGCCCGCGTTCCCGTTTGACGATGTGTAGCGTACGCAAAAAGTCCGCTCTATTTAAATAGCTGCGGTAGCAGGCCATGTGTTCCGGCGCTGGCGTTTTGCGAAAAAGCTTGGAGATCAGGATGGCGGCTAGCGCCTCTTGAATCGGAGCTGGAGCGGGCTGCAGCAAATCGCTAATGTCCACGCGGAGTTGGCCGCTCTGTAACCTTACGCGGCTATTCGCATTCGCGTATTTGTGAAAGCGGAGCACCACTTTCGGTGGGGCGAGGCGTGGGTTCAAGGTGCGGAAAACGCGGCTGTAGATCTGCTCTACGGATTCGAAGAACAGGGCAGATTCAACTTGCATTTTCCCCAACTGTAACATGGTGATACGGAGTAAATGCGGTTCGAGCCAGCGAGCGCGGACAAGCGCATGCTCCGCGTGAAGAGGGAATCATTGTTAGCGTCAAAGATAAGCGCGCTGGGCTGTTATGTTCCGCCCAAGATACTAAGTAATGAAGATCTGTCGGAGATGGTGGACACCAATGACGCCTGGATTACAGAGCGCACCGGCATCAAGGAACGGCGCATAGCGGACGCATCGGTCGCCACCTCCGACTTGGCGTTTGAAGCGGCGAAGGCGGCGTTGGAGCAGCGGGGTATTGCCGCAAGCGAGCTGGACGCCATTCTGCTTTCCACGGTTACTCCGGATATGCTGTTTCCCTCCACGGTTTGCCTAGTGCAAGAGCGCCTGGGCGCGGATAAGGCCTGGGGATTTGACTTGTCGGCGGCCTGCTCCGGTTTTGTCTACGGCCTAACGGTGGCTGCGCACCTGGTCGCTGCCGGAACGCACCGCTATGTTCTGGTGATCGGCGCGGATACCATGTCGCGCATCATCGATTACACGGATCGTTCCACCTGCATCCTATTCGGCGATGGCGCGGGCGCCTTTTTGGTTGAGCCCGCCGACGACCCGAACGAAGGCTTCATCGGCCACCTCAACCGGATTGACGGCTCAGGAGCGCCGTTCCTGAATATGCCGGCCGGAGGCAGCCGGCTTCCGGCCAGCGCCGAAACAGTGGCCAACCGGCTGCACTACGTAAAACAGGGCGGCCAGCAGGTGATGAAGTTTGCGGTCCGCACCATGTATGAAATGTGCGACCGCCTACTGCAACAACACGGTTTTGCTCCGGCCGACGTGAAACTATTGATTCCGCATCAGGCCAATCGGCGCATTATCCAGGCCACTGCTGACCGTCTGGGCCTGCCGCCGGAGAACGTGTTGATTAATATCGACAAATACGGCAATACGACGGCGGCTACCATCCCATTGGCCGCGCGCGATGCCGTGGAGGGCGGACGGTTGAAAAAAGGCGACCTAGTGCTGTTCGCCGCGGTAGGCGCGGGTTATACGTCTGGCGCTAATTTGTGGCGCTGGGCTTATTAGCCGTGGCTGCCGCCGCCGCGTTGGCGACCGGCTTTTTGGCTTCTAATCGCTGCTGACGTGCATACTCCCGCAGGACTTTTATCACGTATTGGCGGGTTTCTACATAAGGCGGCACGCCGCCGAACTTAGCCACCGCGCCGGGACCTGCATTGTAAGCGGCTAGCGCCAGTGCTGAATTGCCGCCGTAGCGCAACAGCAGCTCCCGCAGAAACTTTGCACCACCCAGTGCGTTTTGATCGGCTAGTTTAGGATCCACGCCCAGTTCAGCCGCTGTAGTGGGCATCAGTTGCATAATGCCAACTGCGCCCTTCGGTGAGACTGCGTCCTGGTGCAGGCCCGATTCCACGCGCGCGACGCTGCGTACAAAATCCGGCTCCAGACCCTCCTTGATGGCGGCCTGGAGCACGGAATCTTCTGTTACACCGGCGTCGCCTGCCGGCGGAACCACATTGTGTACCGTTTCAGGTGAAGCTGGCGCATCTGGCAAGACCGAAATTTGAGCAATTTGGTCTGCCGGAAATTCCATTGTTCCACCCCGTGTCCGGAGTCTGACGACTCCGTCCTGCTGCGTGTGCGAATCCGCTTCCATGCAGAAGCCGGTGTTGAAACAAATGGATTCTTTAGCAACGAGCGAACTCGCCAGCGCGAGGCACGTTGCCAACGGTAGTATTTGGCGGCTCAACATGAACAAAGGCTAGTAACTAGTTGACACCATCTCGACGCTGCTGTCGAGCGGGGCATCCGGATCAGCCTCAAGGATTGACAATTCATGTTCGAGCAAAGTGGAAGAAACCAAACTTTTTGCCGCTATCTCCGCAATACTGCTGTTTTTGCCGTAACGCGCTGTGAACAGATCAGATACGTCCTGTAACTGTTTGCGGATACCCGTCAGGTATCTCATCATGGCAGCATGTTCGTCTCGGCTCAAAGGATACTGCATGAACTCCTTAATATTACCGCTGTAACTTTGAAACGCTAAGGTGCTTAGCAGATATTGTGGCATAAATGGCCGCCCCCGTGCCATGAGTTTTCCGGAGGAGGAAATTCCCTAGAAATTCCTGACTAGGGTGCTTTGCCGTGGCCACGCGGATGATAAGCTAATCCGCGTGAAGCGCTTGCTCCGTGCCTTACGCGATGACCGTTCCGAAGTAACCTTGGACGTTGCCGCCCTGGAGCTGGCAAGCATTGAGTTTCCAGGCCTGGATTTTGAGGCTTCCACCTTCCGGCTGGACAATCTGGCGGAACAGATCAGCGCTCAATTAACTACGGGAGCAAGCGGTTTGGATTACATCCGGACTGCTAATGAGCTGCTGTTCGATGTCATGCAGTTTCGCGGCAACGAAGAGGATTATTACGATCCGCGGAACAGTTGCCTGAACTCGGTGCTGATGCGGCGCTTGGGTATTCCTATCTCCCTGTCGCTGGTCTACATGGAGATTTCCCGGCGTCTATCCCGGCGCGTGTACGGCGTGGGTTTACCGGGGCATTTCATTGTGGCGTACGAAGATCAGTCGGCGCGTTATTGGGTTGATCCGTTTCATAATGGCCGTATTTTGTCGTTCGGTGATTTATGCGCCCTGGCCAAAAGCACGGCGGGCGTGGATTTGCGCGCGAACCCGGCCGTGCTGGCGCCGGTTTCCAATCGCCAGATTCTGGTGCGCATGCTCAGCAACCTGAAAGCCATTTACCTGCGCGGCGAAGCCTTTGATAAGGCCCGCCAAGTGCTTGATCTGTTAATTGAGGCCATGCCCGAATACGCCGCCGAATATCGCCATCGAGGCTTTGTGCATTTGCAGCAACTCAACCATCGCGCCGCCAAGGCCGATCTGGAGATGTATTTGCGCCTGGAGCCGGATACTTTGGAGCGTGAGCAGGTGGAGCAGCAATTGCTGCAGATTGAGCGCTGGAAAGCGGGATTGAACTAGGTTTGCTCGTACGGATGCTACGGTCGCGCGGCGGCTTCTCGAAAGCTTCGCTCCGCCATGTCATTGGGATCGGTCGACACCGGGCCGTCGCGCCATAGCCAACGCATCATATCCGGTAGAATTGCGCCTCCCATTTTTTGGCCGTGCAGATTCATTCCCCACGAATAATTTACGTCGTAGCCTTTCTGCGTGAGCGCTTTCATCAATCGGACATTTTGATAAAACCAGTCGCGCTGCTGGTCGTAGCCGTTGCTGTTGCGGCTCATTCCACGATTGTCGTTTCTTCCATCGCAAAGGAAAACGTGCAGCGGCTTCTTCGGGCTGTCGAGAACTCGTTCCGGATAAACGTAACCGCCGCGAATATTGACAAAACTGCCGACGATGCTTAATACCCGTCGAAAATCATTGGGCCGCTCCCAGGCCACGGCGAACGCGGCGATAGCGCCCGAACTGGCGCCCCCGATGCCATGCTGTTCGGGGTCCTTGGAAATATTGTATTCCCGGTAGAGAACGGGCATCAGTTCTTCGGTAATCACACGCGCATACTTGTCATCGGGCGTGTTGTATTCGGTGGGACGGTTAGTTGTGCGGTCGCCCCATTCCTGGGCGTTTGGCTCGGGCTGCTCCGGCGTGCGCCCTGGATTGATGAATACCGCGAGCATCACGGGAATTTCACGGCGGTAAATCAAATTGTCCAGCACGTTTTGCGCGCGCACGTCCCCGTCTGGGTTCTTGAACGCTTGTCCGTCATTGAAGATCATAAGGCTCGCCGAGGCAGAGGGGGTGTACTGGGCCGGAACGTAAATCCAGTAGGTATGCTGGGTCCCCGGGTAAGCCTTACTCGGTAGCGTGAATGGGCCACGAATCTCTCCTTTCGGCACGTCGTCCTGCGGCAGCGAGTCGGGGCCGAGCCGGTATTGCGAGTTCGGGGGAGGGCCTGGCGGCTGGCGGGGTGGTGGCGTTTGCGCGCCCAGAATCAACGTACTCGCAATGGCCGCGCACATTATGCTGCTGATTCGTTTCATTTTTAAAAAAGTTAGATCCGTTTTGGGTCTGCCCCCACCGCTCCGGCGTTGACTCCTTCAAGCGAATTTATCAGGTGTTTGGGGCCGCGTCACCGTACTTTGGATGGGCACGCTTTGGTAGGCCGCGCCTGCCGCTTCCGGCGCGTCTTTGATTCTTTTCGGGATTTAGCGCTTGGTCGAAACAGCGTGAGATTCCACTTCGTCCTCATGCAGCCCTGGTTCGGACTCCGGCAAATTACCGGCCGCATCGAACGTCAACTCGAAAGGCTCTGAAGCGGCCGAGGCATTCGAATAAAGGGTGGGCAGCAGATTTTCGCTCACGGTCACGTCAATTAATTGCAGCGTATTAACAATCCGGCAGTAAGTGACGGTGGAAAGATCCAATTTACCCACCGTCGGCGCCAGGTTTGACAGAGCTTCGAGATCACTGGGAAAGTGTATGGGCGTGCGGACGCAAGCCGGGGTGGAGGCTGTCAGCGAGTTGATGTAGGTCGGTTTCCAGTTGACGTCGCTAACTAGGCGGTCATGCACCATATCCGCCATGCCGAGGCCCACGGCGCTGTGATACGTGTTCTTGGTGAGTCCGCGCGCGTAGATTCGCCGTACCATCGGCGTGTTGGACCAGGGATTATATTCGCCGTTCACGCCTCGGTTGATCACCTTCGTATCCATGCCGGCGCCGCTGATATCTTTGCCGATCTCATCCACAATCAAAATGTCGATCTCCGGGGCGGGAAGCTTGGCCATCCAGGATTTGACCTCGCGCAGCAGCGCTTCTTCATGCGCTACCATGGCCTCTAAACCTTTTGACGACGTAACCGCTGTCAGGCCTGCAGTCTCATGGTGGGCCCCTTCTTGGATGGCGAGGCCGCCGAGTATTTTGCCGCTGCCGAAGATGCTCTTGCCCACGCTGCGGATCATGCGTTCCAAGCCGAATTTGTAGGCGAACGTATGATACCGGCGCGCGCCGGCAAATTTGCCGAGACCGATAGCCATCATCTTGAACAGGCCGCTTTCCAGGGTCCCGTCAAAATCGGTGTGCCACTTGACCCGCGCCACCAGGAAAACACCGTCCGCTCCATAGGCGTTCTTGTCCATGAACGTTTCAATGCCGTCGGGAGTGGTGCCTATTGGAACCACATCCAGCGAGCTGACAACGGGCACGCCCATGGTGGCTTCATGAATGCCGTAATGCGCCAGCACATCCAATTGGCCTTCGGCGGTAGCGGCGCCGTGGCTGCCCATGGCGGGGAAAATGAAGGGCTGCGCGCCCTGTTCTTTCCAGAACGCAACCACTGCTTTGACGATGGCGCCAATATTGGAGATGCCGCGGCTGCCGACGCCGATGGCAATGCGCGCGCCTTTGGGCACCCGCGAAGCAAAGTCTGCTTGCGATAGCTCGTGGCGGACGTAGCCGCCGATGTCAGCGATAGCGCGGTTCGGAAAAGCTTGTTGAACGTGGACGAACCGTGGAAAGTTCATGCTTACAGCATATCTCTCGCGCGGTGATGATCATGCGCTTTTGTTTTCGGCGCTCCAGCTTTGTTCCAGCATCAGTGCGTATTCTCCGGAGGCGTACAAATCGAAAGTAAAATCGTCCGGCTTGGGACGGTCAAATACCCAGTCCTTCAAGCGCTGCTCAAACCACTGGTCGAGGTAGCGGTGATAACGCCGCAAAAAATCGGGCGCAAATAACGCTGCCGCCGGAAGTTCTTGAAATATCGCATGCAGGCCAATCGAACGCCTGAATAGAGCGCAAAAATCCAACACTCCCCACCCTTCCAGCTTCAACCGGACATGTGGCGGAATGTGTTGGACCAATAGCACTGCAAACGTTTCCGGCCGTAGTTTGCGATCGTCAAAAAGACCGGATAGCCGCGCGGTCTCGGCGCACTGCTCCGTCCAGCGGGAAACATCTTTGCCGATATAAAAGAGCATGCGCAATTCGGCATACCGGCCGCGCAGCAGTTGTACGTCCAGATCGTTCAAGGAAGTTTCGTCTCGCGGCAAAAAGCCCTGCAGAGCCAAGCTGGCCCGTGAACTCTCCATCAGCACGCCGGTATCTTCGGGGCTAGAGAATGGATGCAATATAAGAGGCGGAAGCCGAAAAGCCTGTGCGCCGGAAGTATTCATTGTTTATCCGCAGTTTGCTAAAAGTCGCGTCAAAGCCAATTCGAGTCAAAAGCCTTGCAATTGCTGTATCGGCAAGAAATTATGAAATAACTAGCCCGCAAAGAACCCGTTTTGCGGGCTAAGCGGTCACGGAACCCTTACTCCTTTGAAATCGAAGGTATATTACCAGCTTCGCAACAACCTGCTGCCGAGGTTGGCCCGGGGATCGCCGCTGGGCGTCCCAATTCCAGTTGCAGGACGGCGTCAAGCTCGGGCCATGGCAGCGCTCCGGGCTCTAGCCTCCCATTAATGAACACAGTGGGGGTCTGCTGAACCATCAGGTCCTGGCCGGCCTTAATGTTTTCGTTTACCGCGGCGGCGCTGGCGTGCGTATCCAGGCAACTGCCTAACTTGCTTTCGTCCAGCCCCTTGTCCTTGCCCAGCGCCATTACTTTTTCGCGCAGGTTCTGCGGCGTAATTTCCTTCTGATGCGCGAAGATCCAATCGTGGAATGCCCAAAACGCATTTGGATTCTGACTACCAAAACAGTGCGAAGCTTCCGCCGCGGCATGCGCCCAAGGATGAATGGAATCGATCGGAAAATCTTTGAAGATAAGGCGCACATCCTTTGGATACTTGGCGGGTAGGTTTTGGCGGACGGTTTGCGCGAAGCCCTGGCAGAAAGGGCATTGGAAATCGCTGAATACCACCACGGTTATCTTCGCGTCCGCCGGTCCAAAGGCATAACCGCTTTGGGGTAAGTGGGCCAGCGTGTCCTGGAACGGCGATTCGTTCAAGTCCCAAATGGAGCCGCTGATCAAATGCTGTCCATCCGGCGTTACATAATATAGACGCTCCAGCTTGCTGCCGCTTGTGGACAGGTGCACCAGTACGCGAAAAAAGCCGGCATTGCCGCTGGGCACGGGATCGTCTATCACAATTTTGACCGAGCTGAGAAAACCCTCCGCATAACGGATGTAATTTTCCAGTTTGGCCTTGTCGATCTTGGGCGCCGCAGGCTCCGCGAAAAGCACGCCGCTTGTTCCTAAAAGCGTAATAAACAATGCGGCCGCCCACGTCTTTCGCATATATCTGTCTCAGTTTACATTGCGAAGCGCGGCCTGGCGAGGTTGTTTGTTGGGTTTTCTTGATGAGTTTAGAAGGCGAGCCGGAGCTGGATATCAATGCGCCGCTGATTGCTGGCTACTGGCTGCGCTCCAAAGCCGCCCGCGATTGCAGTTGATTGCAGGAAGTAGGGCGATGTGACCACCCCCACCGGCGAATTCAGATTTTCGTGATTAATAGCGTTGCGCGCATTCACCGAGAGCGTCAGGTTATAGCGATGCGCGCTGGATTCATTGCCCATGCCTGGAGGTGGACCACCGCCGCCACCTGGAGGCCCGCCGCCTCCCGGGCCACCGCTGCCTCGCGCGCTGCCCCCTCCAGGGCCACCGCTGCCTCGCGCGCTGCCCCCTCCAGGGCCACCGCCGCCCGGACCACCGCCGGGAGGGCCTCCGCCTTGTCTCGAGGTTGCGCCGCCCGAAGGACCGCTGAAATGCGTGGTGCCAAACCCCCACGTCTTGCTTAAACGCAGATTCAGTTCCAAAAAGCCCGGCCCCGTGCCTGAATTGCGTGTAATGATGGTTTGCCCGGCTTGCGGAACTGTATCCAAAAAGCCAAACGGCGTTTCCACGATGTTCGCTCCGGGGCCGCTTACAATACTGGGACGTGCCGTGGAGACACCTTGTCCGACGCCGTAAATATCGGTTCCGGTGGTGATATTGAAAGGCATGCCGCTGCGCGCAATGAGAAACGGCGACAAGCGCACGCCCCTGGGCAGCGATATCGAACCCCCGACAAACAGCATGTTGGCGATGTTCAGCGAAGAACGTCCCCAATCGCCCGAGAAGTCGTACGGGTTTGAGGGCATGGAGGAGATCCCATCGGTATCGGCGTGCGCATCGCCGTGTACGTAGCGGCTGAATATATTGCCCCATTTGCCGATGGTTGTGTTTAAGCTCACCATCACCTGGGTTTGCTTGAATGTGCCCGTGGATTGGTAATCGTAAATGTCGCCGATATTGCCGTAGGGCCGCACACCCGAGTTCGCCGCCACCGTTCCCGAACTGGTATATGTGTACGTTCCAGGCAGCGGCGCGTTAATGTCCACTGTTCTCAATTCGTGGACGCCCCGCGAATTGATGAAGGTCGCTGACAGGCTGGTGCGGGAAAAAAGCTGCCGCTCGACGCCGATGACGGCCTGCATCAGCATGGGCGTGCGCAGATTGCTATCGATCTGATAGCGTTGTTCCGAGCTCGAAAGCGTTAAAGCGCTCAAAGCGGGCGTGGTGTTGAACAAATTGTTATAGAGGGTTGGGTTCGCGAGCAGATAAGTCTGCTGGTTCGATCCGTTATAACGGTACGCGTTCAGTACGTTCGTTATCTGGAAGCGATCGTAAAAGACGCCCCACCCGCCCCGAATGACGGTCTTCGCGCGCCCTCCGGAAGCCTTGGCGGCCGGCGCCCACGCAAATCCAACCCGGGGCGCCCAGTCGTTCTTATCGGAAATATTCGTCTGCGCTTCCCAACGCAACCCCAGGCTGACGGTCAGGTTCGGTTTCACGCGCCAGTCGTCCTGAATCGAGGGGCCGAAATCAATTTGAGAGACCCGGATATTTGGCTTTCCAGAGTTCACGCTGTATTGAGAGGGGCCGTAACCCAAGGCCGTCACCTGTTGGCTGCTGTATCCGGCATTCAGCAGTTGCACTGTGGTCAAGTATTGTTGCAGCGAGGAGAGCCCCGCACTGCTCCCCAGAAACGTGTAAGTACCGTTGAAATTCTTGGGCGCGTAGTCGGTCACCCAATCGGCTCTGACGCGCATCCCGAACTTAATGGTGTGCGTTCCGGCCGTGACCGAGGTATAGTTTTGCAGCTCATATTGATTTTCAACATCGTAGCTGTCCGCATAGCCCGCAGCGCTATAGCCGGAGCCGCCGGAGACGAAGGAGTTTGCGACATTCAGGCCGGGACTGGTGCTTTGGCTGGCTTGGCTGGTTGAGTCTCTGGCGAATTGAAAGTGTGTTTCGTTGACGACGGTGGGGCTTAAGACGGCTGTATCCACAATTTGGAAAAGATGCTCGCCGCTTGATGATGTATAGCCCGCGCTGGGCAGCGTGACATTCCCGATCGAGAGAGAAGGGACGTTGTACTGGCCAATGCCGGTCAACAGTTGGTCATTGGCCAAATACGAATAGCGCATGCTGAGCGTATTGCTTGCACTGAGCTGAGAGTCCACGCGCGGGCTGACCGTGGTCCTACGCTGCGGAGTCGGATAGAAGCTCTGATACAGCTGGTCGGTCAGAAAGTTCGCCGATGGGATGGTGGCGTTGACAATGCAGTTCTCGTCAATCTGCCGCCGGTCCACGTCGATAAAGAAGCTCGCATGCTTACCCAGCGGGCCGCTCACGTTGCCGCCAAATAACGAATTCTTGAAAGGCGGCGAAGTGGTCAGGAACGGATTCCGGGAATTCCAGATTCCGTTGCTTGTTCCGAAATAGCCTTGACCGTGAAATTTGTCCGTGCCCGGCTTGGTGAAAATCTCAATCCGGCCCATTCCCATCTTGTCGTATTCGGCGGCGAATGGATTCGAATTGATACGGATTTCCCGAATTGAGGCTTTAGGCGGAAGGCGGCCGCCCGTAAAGCCGTCCACAAAAATCTGCGGGCCGCCCGGTCCGGCGGAAGGCCCCGCCAGCGCCTCCAAATCCGCCTGCAGATCGTCGGGGTCGTCGGGCAGCGCGTCTAGATCCTCCGGCCGCAGCACCAGGGCGGAGGCATTGTTGCTGGCTTCGGTGCTGACCTGATTTGTATTGGTCTCGGTGACCGTCACTTCTTGTTTCTGTGTCCGAACGGCCATCGAAATAGTAGCGGTCGAGACTTGCCCCGCAGAAACATTGATCAGCGAGACCTGTGTCTGCTCTAAACCTGGGTAAGCGGCCGAAACCATATACGTTCCCGGCGCTAGTCGCCGGAAAGCGAATCCGCCGGTGGCATCGGCTTTAACGGTTTGTTTTGCGGCATCGTCGAAAGTCAGTGTGACCACCGCTCCTGGGATGACCGCTCCGCTATTGTCCTTTACCGTTCCGGTGACACCGCCGGTGGGAGTTTGGGACCAAACGGAGAAGACCAAAAAAAAGAAGGCCGCCGCTATACGCGGCATCATTAAATGGAGGGAAGTGGGGTGACGGAACGAAGCGGCGGCCATTTGAGATGAACCCAGTGGAACATCGGCTTGTAAAGCGGATGTGAAGCCAGGACGCTGATTTGTAAAGGTAGAGTAAAACCCATCCCAAGCAGCCGTTTGCGGTAGTTAAATGGAACTAGCCCAATACATGCACGCTTCCATCCCTGCTTTGCCTACCCATATTTTGATGGTGGACGACGACATGAAACTGTGCCGTCTCATCCGCGATTTTCTGGAACCGATGGGGTATCAGGTGGCGGCGGCGCACACGGGCCCGCAAGGCGTGGAGATGGCGCTTCAACAGCCCTTTGCGGCGCTGATTCTGGATGTGATGATGCCCGGCATGGATGGGTTGGCTGTGCTGCGCCAGATTCGAAAAAGCTCCAGCGTTCCGGTGCTCATGCTGACCGGGCGCGGCGACGAATCGGACCGCATCGTGGGACTTGAGCTGGGCGCGGACGACTATTTACCGAAGACCTTTTCGACCCCTGAACTGCTGGCCCGGCTGCGCGCGGTGATACGCAGATCAATGGCCGTGCCAGCCGGACAAACCGGACAATCGCGGCCGCTAATTGTGGGTGATCTGCTGGTCCATCACGAATCCCGGTTGGCGACCCTGGCCGATCAAATACTGCAACTCACCGCCGTAGAGTTTGACCTTCTTTTCTCGCTCGCCAAAGCCGCTGGACGGGTGAAGACGCGCGAGCAACTTCTACTAGAAGTGGCCGACCGTCATTTCGATATCCTGGACCGCTCCATTGACGTGCACATTTCCTCCATACGCAAGAAGCTCGGGGATGATACGAGGCGTCCGCGTTTCATCGCCACAATCCGCAGCGCCGGATACATGATGCGCAAACCCGGCTCCGAAGCCACTGCCTGAAGCCGCTCACTATACTAAAAATTGTCTCTGTTCCGCCGCTACCTTCCATTTGCCACGTTGGCGCTTGCAATTGCGGCATTCTATCTTTATCAGTTAGACGGAGTGGGCGTCCTGGGTCCCGACGAGCCGCGTTATGTGGCTATTGGGCAAGCGATGGCGCATACCGGAGACCTCGTAACGCCGCGTCTTTGGGGTTCACCCTGGTTTGAAAAACCACCACTCCTCTATTGGATGACGGCTGCGGGGACAGCCTTGGGTCTAGCGCCGGAAATGGCCGCGCGTCTCCCTGTCGCGCTATTGAGTCTCGCATTTTTGGTGGTGGCATTCGAGTTGCTGCGGACTGAATTCGGCGGCGAGGTTGCCGGTGCTTCGTTGGTGTTGCTGGCGACTTCGGCGGGCTGGGTGGCGTACAGCGAGCTAGCGTTGACAGATCTGCCGCTGGCCGCGTTTTTCTCCCTTGCCATATTTTTGAGCTTGCCGCTAGTGCGGGAATCAACGGCTGCGGTGCAGATTTCGCGATGGCGCTTTATATGGATTGGCGCTTGCTTGGGCATGGCCATGTTGGCCAAGGGTTTGGTGCCGCTGGTGCTGTTTGTGCCGGGCGTCTGGTTTTTACGGCGGTGGTGGCGGCATTGGTGGCTGGGCGTGTTGGCTTGCGTGTTGATAGCCGGGCCGTGGTACGTCGGTGTGTACGCAGTCAACGGCAAGCCGTTCTTGGAAGATTTCTTCTGGAAGCAACATTTTCAACGTCTCTATTCCACCGCTCTGCAACATGTGCAGCCCTGGTATTTCTACGTCCCTGTTCTATTAGGGGGCTTGTTTCCGTGGACGCCTCTGTTTGCCTTCCTAGTCCGGCGCGCAAAACCGGACGAGAACCGCTGGGACGCGCGGCGGCTATTCCTGTTGGCCACGGCTGGCTTTGGATTTCTGTTCTTCAGTTTCTCGCTCAATAAGCTTCCTGGGTATTTAATCCCGCTGATTCCATCGCTCTTTGTCCTGCTCGGTTCGCAATTTGAGCGGAAGATGGTGGCGGACTTGGGAAAGGGATGGCTGCTGGCTCCAGCCCTGCTGATTGCGTGTATTCCGGTGATTGCGCATGGATTGCCGGGCGCATTGGAGGCCGGCCGAATCGCCGCCTTTCGCTTCTCCGGCATTTCGGCAACGGAACTGTTTTACGTGGCTGCGCCCATCCTCGCGTGGCTGCTGGCGCGCCGTTCCTGGCGGGCGCCCCTATTGATTTTGTCGGTGGTGGCCGGCGGGATCTATCTGAAAGTGACGGCATATCCGGTGATTGACCAGACCGTTTCGGCGCGCCCGCTGTGGGAGGAGATACAGTCGCGCAGTGCATCCATCTGCGAGGCCGGGATCAAACGCGATTGGCTGTACGGATTGAATTTCTACCGGGGCGTTTCCATTCCACCCTGTGGCAGCGGCAATTTTGATTTTGAGTTGCGGGCGCAGGGTCGGAGACGGCCGGAATTGGTGAGCCGGAAGGCCCCACTGAAGTAGAGGCTAGCGTTGCCTTCGTGCAAAAGGGCTGGTAATGTGAATCACTTGGTCGGCCCGAACTGACTCCGCTGCAGTCAACATTTCGTGAAAGATCGGGCGGAAATATTTGATGTTATTGTCGGGAACCGCCACTACGATGATGCCTATAGAGAGCTTGGGCAAGATTCTGTTGATGCTCTATATTTTGATCCACGGTGACAAAAACGTCGAAGCTTTGCTGACCAAGCGCCATTAGCTTTCCATTGGTAATACCGCCCCAGCCCATCTCTCTGACTGTTTTCGCCTCGTGATTGGGAAACGCTTCTTTGACGCGCGGATTAACTCACTCGTCTAGGAGGATACGCATTCAATCAGTTGCTCGCTCGCCAATTCCAAAAAGAATTCGGCTTGCTCGCGGCTAACGGAAGGAGCACCTTCCAGAAAATCATCCACCGTTTCGCCATGCTTTAGATGATCCAGCAGCATCTGGACCGGGACGCGCGTACCGGTAAAACAAGGCGCGCCGCTCATCCGGTCTGGGTCAACCCAGACGACCTCGCTCACTTTGGATTTCCGCTCCTCTGTCGTAACTCCAAGCTACGCGAAAACTGGATGACGCGCAAATCCGTACATGCATCTATCGGCGTACGCACACCACTTGCTAGCATTTGAGACATGCGGGTGAGGGTGCTGTTTTTCGGTGTGCTGAAAGATATCGTAGGCCGCTCGGAAGAGTTATTAGAGATTGCCGCGGGTGCCACCTTGGGCGATGTCTTTGCCGTCTACGCAAAACGCTTCGAAACCCTGCGCGAGACTCGTTCGTCGATTCTATTTGCCAGGAACCGTGAATTCGCCAAACCTGATGTATTGTTGACCGATAATGACGAAGTTGCTTTCTTGCCGCCGGTTAGCGGCGGTTCCGGCGGTCATTTTTTTGCACTGACGCGCGATGCCATTGATACCCGTAAGCTGGTGGAAGCTTTGCAGCGGCCGGAAGACGGCGCGGTGGTCGCCTTCGACGGAGTGGTGCGCAACAATACCAAAGGGCGCGCGACCCAGTACTTGGAATACGAATGTTATGAGGAAATGGCCAAAGCGCAAATGGCCCATATCGGCCTTGAAATTGCCAGACAATTCCCCATCGGCCGGATCGGTATGATTCACCGCCTGGGGCGTCTCGAAATCGGTGAGGCCAGCGTGGTAGTGGTGGTCACCGCGCCCCATCGCAAGCCGGCGTTTGAAGCGGCGCTTGAGGGCATTAACCGCCTGAAACGCGAAGTTCCTATCTGGAAGAAAGAGTTTTTTGTGGATGGCGAAGTTTGGGTGGATGGTGAGTGGGATGAGCGCTTGTTGGCCAATTCGCCCCAGCGCTAATCCCGTTAGCGCGTTCATGAAAAGGTGCGTCTGGCTAAGTGCGCTATTGCTTATCGCCGGCGCTTTTTCGTGGGCACAATTCAAGCGCTTACCGCCGCCGGACCCCCAGGCCAATCCGCAAGCCACCGTTGATCCGCAGGCGAATCATCAATCCGGCCCCCCGCAGCCGGAGCCTCCGATGTTTTCCATCAAAGTCAACCTGGTTCGCTTGCTGGTCTCCGCCCGCGATGCAACTGGCGGTATCGTGGCAAATCTGGACAAGCAGGATTTCCACATTGCCGATAGCGGCGTCCCGCAGGACATTGCTGTCTTTGAGCGAAACACCTCCTTGCCGCTCTCTGTAGCCATTCTCATCGATACCAGCGGGAGTACCCGTATTGATCTGCACTACGAAGTGGATTCGGTGCTGCGCTTTATCCCGGCTCTGCTCGGCGCCGGGAATCCGGAAGACGTTTTCGCGGTATTCAGCTTTAACTGGCATACGAACTTGGAAGTCGATTACTCCCGCAGCCATAAGCGCGCCGCCCGCGTGTTACACGCTTTGCAGGGCGATGGCGGCACCTCGCTTTACGACGCTGTTTATTTGGCAAGCGACACGCTCTACGGCCGCCCGGGCCGCCACGTGATTGTGGTGGTGACCGACGGCGGTGATACCACCAGCTACAAGAAATACGGTGACGCCTTGGCGGCTGCGCAACACGCGGATGCCACTATGTACCCGGTGGTAGTAGTGCCGATTGCAAACGATGCGGGACGGAACACCGGCGGTGAGCATGCCCTGGCAACGTTGGCTGCTTCCACAGGCGGCCGGATCTTTTACCCCGAGGGCTTCGCCCACCTTGACCAGGCGTTTGGCGAAATCATTCGAGACCTCCGGACGCAATACCTCCTAGGATATTACCCAAAAGACGTCCGGCAGGAGCCGCGACGCTTCCACCCAGTGTCCGTCGGAGCGCGCGATAACCGGATTAGGGTGATCTCGCGCAGCGGGTACTACGAGCCCTAAGCCAAGCCGCATTCACATTAGCCTTGCTCTTTTTCCTGAGACCAAGCACAATCGAAAACAAGGCGTATTGCTTTCGCCATAGTCTCGATAGGTGTCCGGGCCGTGTTGTCTGGACCGCAAAGGAGTAAGGCCATGCTGTCCTTTCCGACGCGGCTGATCTATTTCAAGCCGCTCTTTTTTAAACTTGCGTCCGTATTATTGGCCGCCAGTTTCCTCCCCTCTGTTGCATTCGCACAGGCGGTCGCCGTAGCTGAAGTAGATGGCCACGTGTTGGACCAAACCGGCGCGCCAGTGGCTAATGCCCAAGTCAAGATGACGGAGACCGATAAGCAGCAGGTTCACGATACCGTCAGTGACCCGCAAGGGCACTACGCGCTTCCGAATTTGCCCGTGGGTGCTTACAAACTGGAAGTGGCGGCGCCCGGCTTCAAGACTTATTCGCAAACCGGCATCGTTCTCCAAGTCGCCAATAACGTGGAAGCCAACGTCATCATGCAAATCGGCTCTGTCTCGGAGAGTGTTGAAGTGGTGGCCAACGCCTCCATGGTGGAGACGAAGGACAACGCGCTCTCGCAAGTGATTGATCAAAAGCGCGTAGTGGATCTGCCTCTCAACGGACGCAATGCGACTCAATTGATTCTTCTGACCGGCGCGGCGACAAGTACTCCGGCGGGAGATTTAACTGGAAGCAAAAATATCCAGGGGTCGGCCGGCTCCCTCACTTTCTCGGTGGCGGGGGGCCAGGCCAACGGTTTGAATTTTCTGCTGGACGGTGGCGATAATAACGACCCGTTTAGCAACGTGAATCTGCCGCTGCCGTTTCCGGACGCATTGCAGGAATTTAGCGTGCAGACCAGCGCCATGCCCGCGCAATATGGCTTACACCCAGGCGGCGTTGTGAACAGCGTCACCAAGTCCGGGGCGAACGATTTTCACGGCGACCTTTTCGAATTTCTTCGCAACGGGGATCTGAACGCACGGCAGGCCGGCACCCCCGCCCGCGATACTCTGAAGCGCAGCCAGTTCGGCGGCGTGTTGGGTGGCCGCATCATCCGCGACAAATTGTTTTTCTTCGGCGGCTATCAAGGTACGCAGATCCGCAGCAATCCGCCCAGCACCATCAGTTATGTGCCTAACGCCGCCGTCTTGGCCGGGAATTTCAGCACGATTGACGGCTCCACTTGCCACACCAGCCCGATTGCTTTAAAAAATCCGATCAGCGGCGTGCCCTATGCGAACAACCAGATTCCTGTCTCCCAATTTGATCCGGCGGCGGTGAAACTGGTAAGCAAATATATTCCAGTGAGCACCGACCCTTGCGGAATGATTGAGTACGGCATTCCCGCGAACAGCCCGGACAGTTCCTATGTGGGCCGGGTGGACTACGTGGTCAATGCAAAGAACACGATGTTCGGGCGCTATTTCCTTTATAACTACACGCTTCCATCCACGTTTAATGGAACGAACGCTCTTACTACCACGACCGCCGGAAATGACGATCGCTCGCAAACCGCAACGTTTGGTGACACCTATACCTTCAGCCCCACCAGTTTGAATTCGTTTCACATCACGTTCAATCGCCGCCGGGACAATCGCGGCTCGGCTTCAAATCTATTTAGTCCCGTGGACCTGGGTGTGAATATGTTTAACCTACTTCCGAACTTTATTAACCTAACCGTTACTAACTACTTCAGCGTAGGCTGCGGTACCTGCGCGCCGGGTTACTTCAACACCAATACTTATCAGCTTTCTGACGATTACACGATCATTCGTGGCAAGCATCAGTTTGGTTTCGGCGTTGACGTTCGTAAGTTGCAGCTCAACATCGTGAACAATCAGCAGTCCAACGGCCAGTTCACTTTTGGCGGCGCATATTCCGGTGACAATCTGGCGGATCTTCTGCTAGGACGCGTTCAAACCTTCAACGACGGAAACCCGAATCCCAATACACTGCGCCAAACCGTGACGTCGCTCTACGCGCAAGACACCTACCACGTGACCGAACACTTCACACTCAATTTGGGCGTCCGTTGGGAGCCGTCGATTCCGCCTTATGACAAATACAACCGCGGTAACCAGTTTTCTCTCGCGGCCTTCAACGCCGGCCAGGTCAGTACGGTCTATCCGAACGCGCCCGCCGGATTATTGTTTGCCGGAGATGCCGCGAATACGAATGGCAAATACTTTTCCCAATGGCATCTATTGGCCACGTCTCCGCGTATCGGTATGGTATGGGACCCGAAGGGCGATGGCAAGCAAACCATCCGGTCCGCTTTCGCGCTGATGCACGATACCACTGAGCTGTTTTTCCCGGAACGTTTGACCACGAATCCACCTTACGCCTCTTCGGTGACGCTGACGAATGTCTCCTTTTCAAACCCTTACACGGGCTATCCCGGAGGGAATCCATTTCCCGGTGCGGCCATTTTCCCCACCGGCGGCACCTACGTCTCCATTCCGCCGAATGTCAGGCCCACTTACATGATGCAGTGGAACTTGAGTTATCAAAGGCAGGTAGGGAAAGACTGGCTGGTCACCGTCAATTACATTGGCAGCCGAACAGCGCATATTTTAGGTTCCTATGACATCAATCCGGGTGTTTACATCCCAAACAGCACCGCCGCTCTCAATAACCGCCGAGTGCTGTATCTGCAAAATCCCACGCTCGGGAAGTATTACAGCGGGATCGAAGTGGCCGATGATGGCGGAAATTCCAATTACAACGGGCTGCTCTCTTCCGTCCAGCACCGTTTCGCGAATAACTTCACGCTGCTTTCTAACTTGACCTGGTCGCATTGCATCAGCGATGTTGATTTTACGGGCGAGTTAGCGGGTACGATCTACCAAAATCCCAATAATAGAGCCGCGGAACGTTCCAGTTGCGGATTCGACCGCCGCTTGAACTTCAACACTTCAATGGTAGTGGCCACTCCGAAAGTGGGCAACGCGCTCATGCGGCAGGTCACCGGAGGATGGCAGTTCTCTCCTATCTTCACGGCGTATAGCGGCCAACCAGTTACTTTGACCGATGGCGGCAAAGATATCTCACAGACCGGCCAATTGCAAGACCGGCCGAATGTCGTTCTTCCGAACGCGGTGATTCCCGCTCAACAAACCGTTAAGGCATGGATCAACCCGCTGGCGTTCCAAGTGCAGCCCGCCGGTACATATGGCAATCTGGGCCGCTTCGCGGTGGTTGGGCCGGGGACCTGGAATCTGGACCTCGGCTTGAGCCGGATATTCAAGATCCGTGAGAGATTTAATCTGGAAGCCCGCGGCGAGGCGTTCAATATTTTCAATCACGCCAACTGGAACAACGCATCGACGATTCAACCTATCGTTAGCATCACCAGTTCAACCTTCGGCCAGATCACTTCGTTCAGCCCACCCAGAATCATTCAGGTGGCGATGAAACTGAGTTTCTGAGCAGGGCCGTGCCTCAAGCTGTGGGCCGCGGCTCCTGCTGTCGTTTCGCTTCTTCTCGGAATGCGTTGAATGGCCTTGCCGTTCTGCTGACGAGCAAGATCAAGCGCATATGCGCTCTGGAGGTTCATCCAGAAATCAGCCGACATGCCAAAGTATTGGCCGAGGCGCAGGGCTGTGTCGGCCGTCATGCTGCGTTTTCCCGCTAGAAGCTGGTAAAGGCGGTTCGGCGGCACTTCGATAACGTCAGCAAGCTTCTTGGCCGTCAGGCCGATTTCCTCTAACTCGTCGGCGAGAATTTCTCCAGGATGAATGGGCGTGCGTGCCATGATCTTTTCCTTTCGTTAGAATCTCCTTTCCCCCGTCCAGGGAAGGGGCGCATGAGGGTAGCTTTTTCTCACTCCCCACACTCCCATGTGCTGAAGTGAAAGGATATGGCACATTATCTGGACGTCGCGATTGAGATCGCGCGCGAAGCTGGGCAAATCCTGATGGCCCACCGGGGCGTGGGGTTCGAGCTAAAGGGCGACTATGATCTGGTCACCGCCGCCGACCGCGCCAGCGAGAAATTCATTGTCAACCGCCTTCGCCAGCAATTTCCCGAGCATGGCATCGTGGCCGAGGAAGGCGGTCGCGCCGAGTTGGACGCGCCGTACCGCTGGTACATTGACCCGCTCGATGGAACCACCAATTTTGCGCATGGCTATCCGGTATGGAATGTCACCCTCGGCCTGGCGCACAATGAGGAAGTGATCGCGGGCGTTGTATACGATCCTACGAATCGCGAGCTCTTTGCGGCCGAACGTGGCGCGGGCGCGCGCTTGAATGGAGCGCGGATTCACGTCAGCAAAGCGGCCACGCTGAATGATGCGCTGCTCTCCACGGGCTTCCCCAGCCGTAAACGTCATCAAAATGTAAATATTCACTTCTACTATCAACTGGCCATGTGTACGCACGGTATTCGGCGCGCCGGCGCGGCGGCGCTTGACTTGGCTTACACCGCCTGCGGCAGGGCGGAAGGCTTCTGGGAGTTCGGCTTGAGCCCCTGGGACATGGCGGCTGGCACGCTGCTGGTGGAGGAAGCGGGCGGCAAAGTCTCCTCGATGCGCGGCGATAAGTTCAGTTTGCAGGGCAAGCATTTATTGGCTGACAACGGACATATTCACGCTGAAACCGTAAAGCTGTTCCGCGAAATTTTCGCCGGCGAGTCCCGTCATGAAATGCCGGCTTTACCCGATAAGGAATGGGAACTGCTACATGGCTGAGTTTCCGGAAGTCCCGCTCACAACGGAAGGCGCGTACGCTCTCCATCAGATGTTCCGTTTTTCGCGCGCCGCTTGGCGCACGCAAGAGTCCTTTCATCGTGACCGCATGTTGCATGAAGCCATTCAACTGCTGAGCGCCATGGAGACCGGTTCGAAAGAGGGCCATCCGAACCAAAGCGCCGTCTATTCTCACATCGGGCACAAAGGCGATCTGCTGCTGTTGCATTTCCGGGAGTCGCTCGAAGATCTTCATCGCGCGGAATTGGCTCTGCAGCAGTTGGAGATTTCCGATTTCCTGGAACCCACCCATTCCTACGTGTCCGTTGTGGAACTGGGGCTCTACGAATCCACCGCAAAAACCTACGGCCACCTGGCGGAGAAGGGCATTGAGCCCTATTCGCCAGAGTGGCGCGCAAGCATTGAAGAAGTGCTGGCTCGTCAATCGGCGGCCATGTCATCCAGGCTCTATCCCGTGATTCCCGCTGGTAAATTTCTCTGTTTCTATCCGATGGACCGCAAGCGCGGGGAGGCGAAAAACTGGTATCAGGTCTCCCTGGCCGAACGCCAGCGCATGATGCACGAACACGGCATGATTGGCCGCCGCTACGCCGATTCGGTAAAACAGATTATTACCGGTTCCATCGGCTTCGACGATTGGGAATGGGGCGTGGACCTTTTCGCTGATGATCCCATGGTCTTCAAAAAACTCATCTATGAGATGCGGTTTGACGAAGTGAGCGCGGTATATGCTTTATTCGGTTCATTTTACGTAGGGTTGCGAGTGGCCGCCGCTGATTTGCCGCGCCTGCTGGCGGGCGATCTGCCGTAAGAGGAACCACCCCTCGGCCCGCCAAGTGACGGGTTTTCATGATTTTCCCAGCCCTGCATGACAAATCGGTCACGACTTTCAAATTATTGAGAATGGTACGCTTATTATTCGTAAATGCGTACTGTTGACCTAATTCACCGTAAGCGGGATGGGGAAGAGCTTTCCCCGGCCGAAATCCATTATTTAGTGGACGGATACACTCGCGGCGACATACCGGATTACCAGATCTCGGCCTTCTTGATGGCTACGTTCTATTCCGGCATGACGGACCGCGAAGTCAGCGTGATGACCGAGTCCATCGTGAGTTCGGGGTCGACGGTCGATCTCTCTGGAATTCCCGGCATCAAGGTGGATAAGCACTCCACCGGAGGGGTTGGCGATAAGACCAGCCTCATCTGCTCCCCGTTGGCGGCCTCGGCGGGCGTTGTGGTCCCCATGATCTCTGGACGCGCCTTGGGGCATACGGGCGGCACGCTCGACAAGCTGGAATCCATTCCAGGTTTCCGCACCGACATCAACCTGGATGAATTTAAGGCGATCTTGGCGGAACATAAGCTGGCTTTTATCGGCCAGACGCCCGAGGTGACCCCGGCTGACGGCAAGTTGTATGCGCTGCGCGATGCCACCGCAACGGTTGAATCCATCCCGCTGATCGCCACCTCGATCATGTCGAAGAAGCTCGCCATCGGTCTGGACGCTTTGGTGCTCGACGTAAAAGTCGGCTCCGGCGCGTTCATGAAGAAGCAGGTGGAAGCACGCCGCCTGGCGCAAATGATGGTGGGCATCGGCCGCCGTGTGGATAAGCGCGTGCAGGCGCTGATTACCGACATGAGCCAGCCGCTTGGTTACGCCATCGGCAACGCGCTCGAAATCATGGAAGTCTCGCAAACCTTGCAGAATGCCGGCCCGGCCGATCTGACGCGGCTTTCGCTGGAACTTGCGGCGCGCATGATTTTCCTTGGCAAGATCACGAAGACTTTGGACGAAGCGCGCGAGTTGGCGCAATCGAAGCTTCTGGATGGCTCCGGCTATCGCAAGTTCAAGGAAGTGATTGCGGCGCAGGGCGGCAATCCGCAGGTGCTTGACCGCTTTGACCTGCTGCCGAACGCAACCGGCGCGCAGGAAATTACCACCAGCCGCGGCGGCTACGTCAGCGGTATTGATGCCGAATTAATCGGCCAAGCATCCTCCATGATCGGCGCGGGCCGCAACGCCAAGGAAGATTCCATTGATCCGGCCGTGGGCGTCATCCTGGAAGTCAAAGTCGGGCAGAAAATCGATGCGGGAAGCATTCTCTGCCGCATCTATCACACCAGCGATGAGCATTTGGAAGACGCCGCCGCTCTGGTGGAAGACGCCTTTAAAATCTCACAACAGCCGGTTGAGGAGCGCGATCTGATTCTGGAAGTCGTTAGCTGATTTCAAAAAGGCGATGGCAAAATTTGATGGCCTGATCGGTCTAATTGCCATCGTCTGCTGCGCCTACCTTTTCTCCACAAACCGTTCTGCCATCCAGAAGCGCGTGGTCGTCTGGGGCATAACGCTGCAAATCGTGTTTGCCTTCCTGGTGTTAAAAACCAAAGTGGGCGATCTGTTTTATGGCGTCAGCCTGCTAGTAAATGCGCTGTTGGGTTATTCCTCGGCGGGCGCTAGCTTTGTCTTCGGCGATAAGCTCGGCTTGAAAAATGACCAGTTCGGCGTAGTCTTTGCGTTCCAGGTCTTGCCCATCGTCATTTTTATCTGCTCTTTGTTCGCCATTCTCTATTACGTGGGCGTGATGCAGGTTTGCGTGAAGGGCATGGCAGTGTTCATGCAGCGCTTCATGGGAACCAGCGGCGCGGAATCCACCTGCGTGGCTGCCAGCATCGTGATGGGCCAGACCGAAGCGCCCGTCACCATACGCCCCTATCTGGAAACTCTGACGGAATCGGAGTTCTTCACCATCATGGTCAGCGGCATGGCGCACGTCTCCGGCGCGACCATGGCGGCTTACGTGGCGATTGCGGATGTCTCCATCACGCATCTGCTGACAGCAGTGATTATGACCGCCCCCGCCACTATCATGCTGGCGAAAATGTTTGTCCCCGAAACCGGAGATCCGGTCACGCGCGGCACGGTGAAGGTGCAAGTGGAACGCCCCGGCGTGAACGTGATTGATGCGGCCGCTCGCGGCGCGGGTGAGGGATTGCAGTTGGCATTGAACATCGGCGCTATGTTGATTGCGTTTCTGGCTTTGATCGCTCTGGTCAACGGCGGCTTTGGTTGGGTGCACGCGCGTATCGCCTGGGTGCCCGCGTCGCTGCAACAAATCTTGGCGTGGCTATTTGCACCTATCGCCTGGGCGCTGGGTGTCAGTTGGAAAGACTGCGCCACAGTAGGCAACTTGCTGGGCACGCGTACGGTGCTGAATGAATTCGTCGCCTTTGTCGATTTGGGCAAAGTACACGCCGTGCTCGATCAACGCTCTTTTATTATTTCTACTTTCGCGCTTTGCGGCTTTGCCAACCTGAGTTCCATCGCCATCCAAATCGGCGGTATCGGCGCGCTGGCGCCATCACGGAAATCAGATCTTGCCCGGCTGGGTCTGAAGGCAATGATCGTGGGTACGCTGGCTAATTTCATGTCGGCGTGTATTGCGGGCCTGCTGCTCTAAGACGCATGCTACGCTCCATGGATGCGGCCGCTTCCATCGCTGTTCTTGAGCCTCTTTGTCTTGGCATCCTTCTCGGCTCGGGGGCAAAATCCCGTGGAAGCCGCGCGCCAATGGCGCATTCATCACCAAGCCGAAATTCTGCAAGGCTTCACCACGCTTCTTAGCATTCCGAACGTGGCTGTCGATCCGGCCAATCTTCGCCGCAACGCCGATACGCTAGTTTCCCTGCTGCAACAGCGTCACTTTGAAACCCGCCTCCTGTCCATTCCGGGAGTTCCTCCCGTGGTCTTCGGGGAACGGCAAACTCCCGGCGCGAAACATACCATCGTCTTCTACGCGCATTACGATGGCCAGCCGGTGACTCCTTCTGAGTGGGAGGGAAACGCCCCGTTTGTCCCAGCCTTGCGCCAAGTAAATGGCGAGCAGCGCATCTATGCCCGTTCGGCAGGTGACGACAAGGCCGCCATTTACGCTCAGTTGGTTGCGCTCGACGCGCTGCAAGCGGCCAATATTCCGCTACGCGCCAACATCCGCTTTGTCTGGGAGGGTGAAGAGGAGGCGGGCTCGCCTCATTTGGAACAAATTCTCAACGCCAATCGCAGCCTGGTGCATGGAGACGTTTGGCTGGTCTGCGATGGCCCGGTCGATCAGAGCCGTAAGCAAACGCTGGTTTTCGGCGCACGCGGAGATGCGCACGTGGAAGTAACAGTCTACGGACCCAATCGCGGCTTGCACAGCGGCCACTATGGCAACTGGGCCCCCAATCCAGCCATGATGCTGGCCCAGCTTCTAGCCGGTATGAAAGGCGATCAGGGCGGCGTTCTGATCCCACATTTTTACGACGGAATTACGCCGCTGGGAGCGTTGGAAAAGAAAGCGCTGGCTCGCGCGCCCGTGAACGACGGCATGCTGCGTCAGGAACTTTCGCTCGGCCGCGTCGATGGCGGCGGCGCACATCTTCTCGATCTTTTAAACTTGCCCAGCTTAAACATCAACGGTATGTCCTCCGGACAAACCGGCGCGCACGCCACCAACGTCATTCCCTCGACCGCCACGGCCGACCTCGACCTCCGCCTCGTTGTCGGAATTGATTGGCAGCGGCAGCAAGAGCGGGTGGTGGACTACATCCGCTCCCAAGGCTATTTCATCGTCGAAACTCCACCCAGCCGTGAAATTCTGTTGCAACACCCCAAAGTGGCGCTCGTCAAAAAAGACACCGCCGGCTACAACGCTGTCCGGACGCCCATGGATCTGCCCATCGCCGAAGAAGTCCTGACCGCGGTTCAAGCCGCGCGCGGCACTGTGATCGAGTGGCCCACCATGGGCGGCAGTGTTCCCCTAGGTGCGATGGAACGCGCGGCGGATACTCGCACCATCACCATTCCCATTGCCAATCATGATGACAATCAGCACAGCGCCAATGAAAACTTGCGCCTGCAAAATCTGTGGGACGGTATCGAAACAATGGCCTCGCTGCTTTACATGCACTAAGCGCTTACTTGGGCCACCAACCGCCGGAGTTCTTTGACACTTGAGCCTACCGCGGCATGTTCGTCATTGCGGTAGTCGGGATGCAGGAAGTCCGTTTCGACTGCCAGTAATCCGTCAAAACCGCTACGAGATAGCGTCTCAATCAGCTTGGCGTTGTCCACTACGCCTTCACCCACGGGAGCACTCGAAAAGAAGTACCATTCGTTGGCCGGTACGCCGCGCTGAATCTTCAGGTCTTTGATGTGTGTTGCGTAAGTGTACGCCGCGAGCGTGTCCATGGCCTGCACGGGATCGTCAAGCAACCGTACGAAATTGCCGGTATCGAAGTTGATTCCCCAAAAAGGCGAATCCACGGAACGCAGTAACGAAAGCATTTCCTGGCCATTGAAATCGATGTGGTTTTCAACGGCCATGCGAATGCCGTACTCCTCCGCGATTCGCATTGCCTTGCCGAACATTCGCGCCAGCCGCTCCAGTTGCGGGCTGTGCGGCTCGTTCCGGAAGCGTAAACTGCTGCCCACCACGCGCGTAACTTTCGCCCCGATTGCTTGCGCATGATCGAAGCTGCGGATCATCTCGTTGTACGCATCTTCGTTTGTGCCGCCTTCCAGGCCATCCGGGTGTCCCCACGCGTAGACGCGATCCAGACCGTAGGCATCCAGCATCGCGCGAATTCCAGCCAAGTATGCGGGCTGAGCGCTCGGGAAGAAGCAGGATTCAAGCGAAACGCCGTCAACCGCATGACTTCTTGCATATTCTAGGAAATCCTCCAGCGTCATGCTCTTTTCCGGGCGCCGCTGCTGAGGATAAACTTCGCCGAAAAACCGATGAAAGCAGTAGCTATCGATGCCGACCTTCATGCCGCTACGAGGCTATCACTAATACATGACGATAAATCCATCTCGCTTGGCAATAACCGCGCCAAAGCTGAATGCAGGTAAACCAGCCATCGCGCTCTTTTGTCCCACCGCTTTCCCGTTCGAATCGTAAAGCTGCCAAGCGAGTGACCCGCCGCGCGTAAAACTGGTGCCTTCCGTCCATGCCATCAATGTCTCGCCGTTAGGCAAAATAGCGATGCGCGGATGCTTGTGGCCTTTGGCCTCGCCAGGAGCGCTCACGGGGTCGGCATTGGTTCCGGTGAGGTTTTCGAAAAAAACCTGCCCGCCTGTCTCCCAAGCTCCTTCCACCTTCCCAGCCCCTTCAGAGAACGCCATGCTGGTCATGGGACAGGCATTGATATCCCACGTGTGCAACTTGCGGCCCTCAAAGCTGCGGCCATGGTCCTGTGACGTAAGCATGTAAATATCACGGTGAACATTTCCGGTTGCGGAGCGATATAATTCGCGCAAAGTTCCCTTACTATCGGAGAACATCGCCATGCCGCAGCACCCGCAGGCGCCGGTTGGTTCTTTCCAGGCAGGTGCCTCGGCGGCGAATGTTTTCCCGTTGTCCGTGGACTTCGCTATCCAAACCTGTCGTCCCGCTTCGCCCACTGCCGCGCCAGCAGCCGCTTTTCCATGCCAGGAAACATAAACCGCGCCTTTCGGGTCAGCCGCAATGGTCCCGCCTCCATCCAGGCCGAACGTGTGAGTCATCAAGTTACGCTCAGGTTCAAATGCGGCGCCCGAGTCGTTGAGACGGCTATAAAGCATTGGCGCGCCTCGCTGTCCCGATTCCGGATTCATTGGTCCCTTCGGCTCTGCCGCTGATGATCCGTTCCAGGCGACATGAATACGGCCGTTTTGCCCGATTGCGATCTGTCCGCCGCGAATGCTCCCTGCGGCGATTGCCGTTCCAGGCTCACTATTGACCCGCATAGGTCGCGACCATGTCACTCCCGCGTCAGAAGATTTCACGTAGAACAAATCGCCGTGCATCCGGTCTCCCGCGTAATAGAGCAAATGCAGCGCGCCCGCGCCGTCCATCATCGCTTGCGGCTGTATTCCGCCGTTTGGCAGGCGAATCAACGAAATTTCGGCGTTTCGGGCGAGCCCAGCGGCGGCGAACAGAGTCGTGGCGCAAAGAGACAGCAGCAGAACTTTCATCATCTGGATAATTCCAGCGTATACCGTCGCATGCGCTCGGATTCGCCAAGAGTACAATAAATCACCTGGGCGCATCGTGATCTGCCGCCTCCAGGGTTCTGTTCGTTTTCGTGCTGCGCCCCGTCCGCGAAAATCAAATTCCTCCAGGGAGAACTTTGCGTGCTGGCAAAGCATTTCAATCATTTTTTGATTCTTCTCTTGGCTGCGGGAACCACCCTGTCGGCCGCTTATAATCCTACAGTTTTTAGTTCTTTAAGTTGGCGCAACATTGGACCCAACCGTGGTGGCCGCTCATTGACCTGTGCTGGCAGCGCATCGCGCCCCTTGGAATATTACTTCGGCGCGGTGGGCGGCGGCTTGTGGAAGACAACCGACGGCGGCACTACCTGGAAACCCGTCACCGACCACCAGATATCTAGTTCCTCCGTCGGCGCGGTGGCCGTTTCCGAATCCAACCCGGACATTGTCTACCTCGGCATGGGCGAAACCGAGTTGCGCGGCAACATCATGCAAGGCGATGGAATTTACAAATCTACCGACGCCGGCAAGACATGGAAGAAAGCCGGGCTCGCCAACACGCAATCGATCGCGCGCATCCGCATTGACCCTAAGAATCCGGACATCGTCTACGCCGCCGCATTGGGGCATCCCTACGGACCGAACGAGGACCGCGGCGTTTTCCGCTCCACCGATGGCGGCCAGTCCTGGAAGAAGATTCTCTATCGGGATAATCACTCGGGTGCTATTGATCTCGCCATGGATCCCGCGAATCCGAAGATATTATTCGCCGCGCTGTGGGACGTCTACCGGACGCCCTGGCTATTGAATGACGGCGGCCCCGGCAGTGGCTTGTTCAAATCCACGGACGGCGGCGACACCTGGACCGAAATCACCCGGAATCCAGGCCTTCCCCTTGGCGTTTTGGGTAAGATCGGTGTCACCGTATCGGGCGCGGATTCGCGGCGTATTTATGCCATCGTCGAAGCGGACGACGGCGGCGTTTACCAATCCGACGATGCCGGAGCGAGTTGGACTCGCATCAGCCAGGATCGCCGCGCTCGCCAGCGCGCGTTCTACTATTCGCGAATCTACGCCGATCCGAAAGAAAAAGACACGCTTTACATCGTCAACGTCGCTTTTCTGAAATCCACGAATGCTGGCAAGAGCTTTACTTTGCTGCGGCCACCGCATGGCGACAATCACGATCTTTGGATCGCGCCCAACGACAATCACCGCATGATCGAAAGTAACGACGGCGGCGGCAACGTATCGTTCAATGCAGGCGCGACCTGGACCCCGCAAAGCTATCCAACGGCGCAACTCTACCATGTGGCTGTCACAAAGGACATTCCCTATCACGTCTGTGGCGCGCAACAGGATAATTCCACGGTTTGCGTGCCGAGCGATGCGGCCGTCAATCACCGCGACCCCCGTTCGCCCATAGGCAGTTGGATGTATGCCGTAGCCGGCGGCGAAAGCGGCTACGTTACGCCAGACCCGAAGAATCCCGACATTTTCTATGGCGGCAGCCAGGGGGCGCTGCTCACCAAATACAATCGCGCCAGTGGAGCGGTACGCGATATTCAGGTTTACCCGTTATTTTTCTCAGGCCAATCCGCCTCCACGCTCAAAGAACGCTGGCAATGGACCTTCCCGATTGTTTTTTCGCCGCTGGACGCAAACGTACTCTACACCTCTTCGCAGCATCTTTGGCGCACCACGAATGACGGCCAGAGTTGGGAACGCATTAGCCCTGATCTGACACGCGCCGACCCGAAAACGCTGGGCGATTCCGGCGGCCCCATCACTAAAGACCAAAACGGCCCGGAAATCTACGGCACCATTTTCACTATTGCGCCGTCGCAAAAGGAAGCTGGCACCATTTGGACCGGCTCTGACGACGGCCTGGTCTACATCACCCGCGACAGCGGCAAGAATTGGACCAACGTCACACCCCCAGGTCTTCCTGAGTTCAGCCGCGTGAGCATGATTGACGCTTCACCCAGCGATCCCGCAACCGCCTATCTTGCGGCCAAGCGTTACCAGCTTGACGATCGCGAGCCCTATATTTATAAAACGCACGATTACGGCAAGACCTGGACCAAGATCACCAACGGTATTCCCGATAACGACTTTGCCCATGTAACGCGCGAAGACCCGAAGCTTCCCGGCCTGCTTTATACAGGAACTGAACACGGCATCTATGTTTCATTCGACGACGGAGCGAATTGGCAATCGCTCGCGCTGAATCTTCCCGATACGCAGGTTCCTGACCTGGTGGTCGAAGGGGATGATCTCGTAATTGCCACGCATGGCCGTTCGTTCTACGTGCTCGATCATATCGGCGTGCTTCGGCAGTTAACGCAGTCAACCGAGGCGTCTCCGCTCCATCTGTTCGAACCCGGTGAAGCCATTCGTTCCTTCCGTCCCGCCGCTATCGATTACTATCTGGCAAAACCCGCGGACAAAGTAACTATAGATATTTTGGACGCCAAAGGCGCCGTGGTGCGGACGTTTACCGGCTCCGCGGCGGCTGATAAGCCAAAAGGCGAAAACGCCGAAGAGGACGACGAAGGCCCTCCAGGGCAGCGAAGAGCCAAACCGCCGTCAAGAAAAGCGGGCACGAACCGGTTCACGTGGGATCTCCGTTATCCGGGCGCCACCGTGTTTGAGGGTATGGTGCTATGGGGTGCGCGCGCCGAAAGCGGCCCCCTGGCCGTGCCCGGCGAGTATCAAGTTCGCGTTACGGCCAATGGCCAAACGCAAACGCAAAAACTGACACTCAAAATGGACCCGCGTGAGAACGTGACACAGCAGCAACTTGAAGCTCAGTTCAAGCTCGCCTCCGATATTCGGGACGAAGTAAGCGCCGCCAACGAAATCGTAATCAAGATTCGCGAGTTGAAGAAACAAGCGAAAGCCCGGGCCGATGACAGCAAAAATACGGCGGTGGTCGAGGCTGGTGCTTCCTTGCGGGATAAACTCTCCACCATAGAGGAGCAGGTTTATCAGGTCCGCAACAGCGCCAACGAAGACCCATTGAACTTTCCTATCAAGTTGAACAACTTGATCGCCGCTCTGGCGCGCAGTGTGGAGACGGGAGATGCACCGCCTACCGATCAAAGTTTTGTGGTCTATCGCGAGCTC